>NZ_CAWQAF010000005.1:0-112737 GCF_963892745.1 Yersinia sp. Marseille-Q3913
GGAGTTCCTGACAGGCTGCAACCCCTAATGTGAAAAAACTTTTCAACCGTGTTTTATTTCAACTATTTGCTGTGATAACCAGCGGTATTGCTATTTTTCGTACTGTAGTGCCGAGAAATCCTGAGTAAAACTGCTTACTTGTTGCCAATCGGTATATTCAACTTCTTTACTCGTATCGGTTTCTCCGCCTGTCATTCGCATAATCAGTTGAATCATCACCCGATCTATCCAGCGATAACGGGGATAACGCAGAGCACCCGCAAATACTGTACATAGCGTGGGCTGCCAAGGTGTACTCAGTAAGAACTTACGCACGTAAGCATTCGTTTGTGGAGAACGCTTTTCTGGCTTACGTGCAGTCAGATTTACCGCAAAGAAGGCACTCGGCATTTGATTTAACTGTTCGACGTGTTTGCTAACGAATTTACTCAATACCGGACTGAAATGCCCATAACGCACAGATGCGCCAATCATGACTTGTTGATATTGGTTTAAGTCGATTTGCCCAACCTGAGATAGGTCTTGTATTTCACAGGTCGCCGTCGCCGATAATTGCTTAGCTATATAAGAAGCAATTGCATGTGTTTGCCCATCTCGGCTAGAGAAGAGTATCAGTATGTTCATAGCAATATTCCTTATGCAAAATTACTCTCGCCAGAATGTTGGGGTGAAAAGAACCAGCAAGGTGAAGACTTCCAATCGGCCAAACAGCATAGTTATCACTAATATCCATTTAGCTGCCGGGTTCATAGAGGTGAAGTTATCAGCGACCACTCCCAAGCCTGGCCCGAGGTTATTTAGCGTTGCAGTGACGGCGGCGAAGGCTGAAAACTCATCAACACCAGTGGCGATGATCGCTAACATACTGATGATGAAAACCAGTGCATAAGCTGAGAAGAAGCCCCAAACCGCTTCCAGTATCCGTTCCGGCAATGCCCGCCGCCCCAGTTTGATGGTATAAACCGCATTCGGGTGGACCAGCCTTTTTAGTTCACGCGAACCTTGCAGGTAGAGCAACAGGATGCGGATAACTTTCAAACCGCCACCAGTCGACCCTGCACATCCACCGATAAAAGCAGAACATAATAAGAGTATTGGGAGGAACAGCGGCCACTTAGAAATACTGTCTGTCGTGAAGCCCGCCGTTGTCGCCATGGAGACCACCTGGAAGAATGCCTGATTTAAGGTTTCCATCCCCGACTTGTACACATTATGTTGCCAGAGTACCAAGGTACAAACGATAACCAGAGTCAATTGTACAAAGATAAACATACGGAATTCGGGATCGCGCCAATAAACCTTCAAGCTGCGGCCACTCAGAACCGCAAAGTGCAGACCAAAGTTACAACCAGAAATCAGCAAGAAAATGCCAATGATGGTGTTAATGGTGGGGCTGTTGAAATAGCCGATACTGGCATCATGGGTTGAGAAGCCACCAATGGCTATAGTAGAAAAGCTGTGAGAGATGGCATCAAACACTGACATCCCCGCACCCCATAGAGAAAGCGCACAGGCAATGGTCAGTAATACATAGATGAGCCAGAGTGTTTTAGCTGTTTCAGCGATTCGGGGCCGCATTTTATTATCTTTCAGCGGACCGGGCATTTCTGCACGGTAGAGCTGCATTCCCCCCACCCCCAAAATAGGCAGGATAGCCACCGCCAACACAATGATCCCCATACCACCGAGCCATTGCAGCATTTGCCGATAGAATAGAATGGCTTTGGGCAGTGAATCCAATCCCACCAAGGTGGTCGCACCGGTGGTCGTTAGCCCAGAGAATGATTCAAAAAATGCATCGGTGAGTGAAAGATTTGGCCGTTCTGAGAATAGGAAAGGTAATGCCCCCACGCTACCCAGCACCGTCCAGAAAAGTACCACGATAAGAAAGCCCTCACGCGGCTTGAGCTCATGTTTCTGTTTTCGGTTAGGTAACCAGAGCAAAAGACCTATCGATAGGGCAACAAAAAAGGTTTCGCTGAAGGCTCGGCCAGCACCATCACGATAGATCAAGGCTACTAGTCCGGGGATAAACATAGTTCCGGAGAATAAGATGACCAGCAGACCAACAATACGGGTTATGGCACGAAAATGCATTCCGGCACGTTCCTTAGCAATTCACTTGGATGGGGATTATTGCGAAATGGGCGTCAATTGCAACGTACCACGACTGAGATCACGCAATTTATCCCCGACCTGACTGGCTTGAGTTGCTGGCAAAGAGAGATAAAGTGTTACGAGTTCTGCGTATTCACTCCGTAAAGTCTGGCCTTCAACCTGCTGTAATAGCGTTTCAACCATGGCAAGCTGCGCGTAGTCACACTGTAAAGTATATTCTACCTGTGGGACTTTATATTTTACTTCAATCTGTTTTAACGCCTGTTGTACGCCGCTGCCGTAAGCCCTTACCAGCCCGCCAGTTCCCAGCTTAATGCCGCCATAATAGCGGACAACCACCGCGGTTATCTCGCCAATATCACTGCCCATCAACTGGGCTAGAATAGGTTTACCCGCAGTACCCGATGGCTCACCATCATCGGAAAAACCTAATTGCTGTGAATCCGTCGGCGTGCCCGCAACAAAAGCCCAGCAATGATGCCGGGCGGTTGGGTGCTGCTGCTTAACCTGCTGAATGAAATCTTTCGCTTCATTCACCCCACAGGTATGCGCCAGTAAGGTGATAAAACGACTTTTTTTGATCTCTTCGCTGATTGATACCGACGCGGCAGGTATCAGATAAGGTTGCATCAGGCTAATTTCAGATCACGCGTCATATTCTCAACCCGCTTATCGTGAATAACAATATTGTCTTCTATACGTATACCACCATAAGACTTCAGCGCATCAATACGTTCCCAATTGAAATGCTTACTGAACTCCCCGGTACGCCACGGTGCCAACAGTGACTCGATAAAGTACAGGCCAGGTTCGATGGTCAGTACCATGCGGGGTTGCAGAATGCGGGTACAACGCAGGTAAGGATACTTGGATGGCGCACTGAGGTGGGTGCCTTTATCGTCCTGCATAAAACCAGCAGTATCATGCACTTGCAATCCAAGAGGATGCCCCAACCCGTGTGGCAGGAATGGGCAGGTAATGCCTTGTTCGACCATCGCCTCTTCGCTAATACCCGTGACTAGATTATGAGTGCGCAACAGCTTGGCAATGCGCTGATGCATTTGAACATGATAGTCGGTGTAGCGTTCACCACTTTTAATGGTTTTGATCAGCTCGAGCTGTTCGGTATTCAGGTCTTTGATTAATGCTGCAAAATCGCTGTCACTGTCTGCGGCATAAGTGCGGGTCAGGTCGGCAGCATAACCGTTATATTCAGCACCCGCATCCATGAGGAAGCTACGCATTTCTGCCGGAGGCTGATGTTGTAACGTGGTGTAGTGAAGTACTGCCGAGTGTTCATTCAGCGCAACGATATTATCGTAAGGTACATCAGTATCACGATGACCCGTCGCCATCAGATACGCCAGGTTGATATCAAACTCACTCATACCCGACTGGAAGGCTTCATGGGCTGCACGATGCCCAACAACTGCAGTCTTTTGCGCTTCACGCATGCACGCCAGTTCATAATCTGTTTTATACGAACGGTAGAAATGAAGGTAATCCAGTACGGGTTGTGGATTGATATTTTCGGCACTGAATCCCAATGCCTGAGCGCGTTGTTGGGCATAGCCAATGTAGGCCACTCGCTCACGCTGCACAGGTAATTGCTGCGCGATGTCATCCGCATTGGTTAACGGCTGGATATCAATGGCCTTCGTCCAGAAGCTGTCCGGCAATGGCTCAACACAGTGCCAATAATCTACTGGCGAGTAAAACCATAACTTCGGTGCATTGACTCCATCGACCCATAACCAGCAGTTTGGTACTTGAGTGACAGGCACCCAAGCTTTGAACTGTGCATTGGCTTTAAAAGGATAGTCACGATCATCGAGGAAAATTCGTTGTAATTCACCAGAGTGAATCAGTAAAGCATCTAACTGGTGACGCTCCAGCACATCACGGGTGCGCTGTTGTAGGGTGGATAAGTGTTCGTTATATAAAGAAGCCAGCGTTTCCATCACAGTACCCTTCGCTATTAGAACTTAATTTTTTTAATCTTATCATAGTCACCGAGGCCATGTTTCCCCGACACTCATTCCATGACGTGATAACAACGATATCCAAAATAACTGACGTGGCAGCCCACTCGCAAGCAGGCAATAAACTCGTTTTTCAACCCCTCGATATGCCTCGAATAAAATTGATGAAAATCAATTATCCCATCTGATTGACTGTGATCTTCACTGCAAAAAATCAATCTCTTATTTGCAATTTATTAACAAAATATCCACACTTCCTGAATATCTGGTCATACCAGATCACATGCGCTTATTCAGGAGATAGATATGCTCTACCAAAGCGAAACATTACAGCTTCACTGGCTAGAAGACGGCATTGCCGAGTTGGTGTTTGATGCACCGGGTTCAGTTAATAAGCTGGATACCAAAACCGTAGCCAATTTGGGTGAAGCCCTGGCTGTATTGGAAAAACAAAGTGAACTCAAAGGGTTGCTGCTTCGTTCTGCTAAAGCGGCTTTTATCGTCGGTGCTGATATTACCGAGTTCCTGTCTCTGTTTAATGCCCCACCAGAAAAACTGCATCAATGGCTGGTTTTCGCGAATGATATTTTCAATCGCCTGGAAGACTTACCGGTGCCGACCATTTCTGCAATCAATGGATACGCTTTGGGTGGCGGATGTGAATGTATTCTCGCCACTGATTTCCGTGTTGCCTCCCCGGAAACCCGAATCGGCCTGCCAGAAACCAAGTTGGGCATCATGCCGGGCTTTGGCGGGTCGGTGCGTTTGCCGCGCTTATTAGGTGCGGACAGTGCGCTGGAAATTATCGCCGCTGGCAAAGATATTATTGCCAAAGATGCCTTAAAAGTTGGGCTGGTTGATGCCGTTGTCGCCGCCGAAAAACTGACGGAAGCGGCGTTGGTCATGCTGAAGCTGGCTATTGATGGCAAGCTCGACTGGCAAGCCGCGCGCCGCCCGAAACTGGAACCGTTGAAACTGAACCCAACGGAAGCCGCTATGTGCTTCACCATTGCCAAAGGTATGGTTATGCAAGTGGCTGGGAAACACTATCCAGCCCCACTGACTGCGGTAAAAACCATCGAAGCTGCGGCAAAATTTGGTCGCACCGAAGCGCTAAAGCTGGAAACCAATAGTTTTGTGCCATTGGCAGGTTCCAACGAAGCCCGTGCTTTGGTCGGTATTTTCCTAAACGATCAATATGTTAAAGGACAGGCGAAAAAACTGTCTAAAGGTGTCGATGCGCCAAAACAGGCCGCAGTATTAGGTGCCGGGATTATGGGCGGTGGGATTGCCTATCAGTCGGCATTGAGAGGTGTACCAGTCATTATGAAGGATATTAATGACAAATCCCTGACCATTGGGATGAATGAGGCGGCTAAGCTACTGAATAAGCAGCTGGAACGCGGCAAAATCGATGGCTTAAAAATGGCGAATATTTTGGCGACCATCCAGCCAACCTTGGATTACACCGGCATCGAACGCGCCCAACTCATCGTGGAAGCGGTGGTGGAAAATCCGAAAATTAAAGCCGCCGTGCTGGCTGAGGTTGAAGCGCTGATAGATGGAGGCGCTGTTTTAGCCTCTAACACCTCGACGATCCCGATCGATCAATTGGCGAAATCCCTTCAGCGCCCAGAAAACTTCTGCGGTATGCACTTCTTTAACCCAGTTCATCGGATGCCGTTAGTTGAAATTATTCGTGGTGCGAAAACCTCAGATAAAACTATCGCTGCCGTAGTGGCATATGCCACGCAAATGGGTAAAACCCCAATTGTGGTTAATGATTGCCCAGGTTTCTTCGTTAACCGCGTATTGTTCCCGTATTTGGCTGGGTTTGGCATGTTAGTCAGAGACGGCGGCAACTTCCGCCAGATTGATAAAGTGATGGAAAAACAGTTCGGCTGGCCGATGGGCCCAGCTTATCTGTTAGATGTGGTGGGCATTGATACCGCGCACCATGCGCAAGCCGTGATGGCGGTAGGTTTCCCTGATCGGATGAATAAAGATTATCGCGATGCAGTGGACGTAATGTTCGATAACCAGCGTTTTGGTCAGAAGAACGGCCAGGGTTTCTACCGTTATACGCAGGATGCAAAGGGCAAACCGCGTAAAGAAAATGACGAGCAGGTGGATACCTTGTTGGCAGCCATCAGTCAGCCTGCTCAGAAATTCAGCGATGAGGATATTATCGCCCGCACCATGATCCCAATGATCAATGAAGTGGTGCGCTGTCTGGAAGAGGGCATTATTGCCAGCCCGGCCGAAGGGGATATCGCGTTGGTTTATGGCCTTGGTTTCCCGCCATTCCATGGAGGTATCTTCCGTTATCTCGATACCCTCGGTAGCGCCAATTATGTCGAAATGGCGCAGCGTTACGCCCATCTTGGCGCGTTGTATCACGTCCCTGCGGGGCTGAGAGCCAAAGCTGAACATAACGAAAGCTATTATCCTGTGGCAGCAGCGCTGCTTGATGTTTCTACCAATCAACCGGCATGAGGTCTGAAAACATGGAAAATGTAGTCATTATTGATGCCGTCCGCACGCCAATGGGCCGCTCGAAAGGGGGCGCGTTCCGCCAGGTGCGGGCTGAAGATCTCTCCGCTCACTTAATGCGAGAAGTGTTGAGCCGCAATCCAGGGCTGAATGCCGCAGAAATCGACGATATCTATTGGGGTTGTGTGCAGCAAACGCTGGAGCAGGGTTTCAACATCGCCCGCAATGCCTCTTTACTGGCAGAGATCCCGCACAGCGTACCGGCTGTCACCGTTAACCGCTTGTGTGGTTCATCAATGCAAGCTTTGCATGATGGTGCCAGAGCTATCATGGTGGGTGATGCACAAGTGAGTTTGATTGGCGGCGTGGAACATATGGGTCACGTCCCTATGAATCACGGCGTGGATTTCCATCCGGGCATGGGCCGTACCGTCGCTAAAGCCGCCGGTATGATGGGCTTGACCGCAGAAATGTTGGCAAAAATTCATAATATTAGCCGCCAATCACAAGATGAGTTTGCAGTCCGCTCTCATCAACGCGCCTATGCCGCCACTCAAGCTGGTCATTTCGCCAATGAGATTGTCGCCACCAATGGGCATGATGCCGATGGCATATTGAAACGTTTTGATTTTGATGAAGTTATTCGCCCTGAAACCCATCTGGCAGGTCTGGCTGCTCTGCGCCCTGCCTTTGATCCGGTAAATGGCACAGTGACGGCGGGCACATCATCAGCACTTTCCGATGGCGCATCTGCCATGCTGATTATGAGCGAATCCCGAGCAAAATCATTGGGTTTAACACCCCGCGCACGTATTCGCTCTATGGCGGTGGTGGGTTGTGATCCATCCATTATGGGTTATGGCCCAGTGCCCGCAAGCCAACTGGCATTAAAACGTGCCGGACTAAAGCTGGAAGATATTGGATTATTTGAATTAAATGAAGCTTTTGCCGCTCAGTCGCTGGCTTGTCTGAAGGGGTTGGGTTTGCTGGAGAGTATGGATGACAAAGTGAACCTCAATGGTGGAGCCATTGCATTAGGCCACCCATTGGGTTGCTCAGGGACGCGTATTTCTACCACGTTGCTCAATCTGATGGAGCGCCGTGACGTGCAATTCGGTCTGGCCACCATGTGCATCGGCTTAGGTCAGGGCATCGCGACCATCTTTGAGCGCGTTTAACTTCCGAACATATTTATCTGAAAAACATTAAGGGCCTGAATACAGGCCCTAATAACCGCTCTACCTGGTGTTTAGTTGCCGTTTTCCCGCCTGTCAGGGGCGGGTTTTTTTTAACTGTTTTTTACTCAGATAAAGGCAAACGCATCACCAAAGATATGGGCTTCCTGCGCGCCACGTTCAGCACAGAAACGTTCACGAGCAATCTTCGCCATTTCAAAACGGCCGGCGATATAGATATCTTGCTCAGCAAGAGAGCCGTAATCTTGCAGTACCGCACTCAGTACTGTTCCGGTTCGACCACGCCAGCCCTCTTCCGGCTGCTCCACGACAGGAATAACTTTCAACTGTGGGTACTGAATTGATAGCGCTTCCAGTTCACTTAGGTCATAGAGATGCACAGCTTCGCGCCCACCCCAATAGATAGACACTTCACGGTCAGGCTGCTCTGCTAACGCGGCCAACAAAATTGAACGCGCATAGGAAAAACCTGTGCCGCCAGCAATCAGCACTAACGGGCGGTGACTCCCCTCGCGGAACCATGCTTCACCATGCGGGATATCCACATCCAAGGTTTTCTCTTTCAAGATCCGGTCCATCACGGCCATAGCATACAGATTCAGTTCCGAAGCACCGATATGCAACTCAATGAAATCTTGCTGCAACGGCGTGGATGCCATAGAAAATGGCCGTTTATCACGCTCGTCCATGACTACCATCAAATACTGCCCAGCACGGAAAGAAAACGCAGATGCAGGCACCAATTGCACCCGGTACACCGTATCGGTAATGGCCTCTACGGAGGTTACTTTACAGCTTAAAGTTGTCATGCCTTCCCTCTGTCGGGTCATCAAATGCAAAACTAAGGACAAAATCTAACGCCGGTTAGCGTTTGGTCTCATTGTCACTGAAAATGGCGAGTTCGTCCCAAATAGCATCAACGCGAGCACGGACGTCTTCATCCATTTTAATTGGACGCCCCCATTCACGCGGGGTCTCAGCTGACCATTTGTTGGTGGCATCCAGCCCCATTTTCGATCCTAAACCGGAAACCGGTGAGGCGAAATCCAAATAGTCTATTGGCGTATTTTCAATCAACACCGTATCGCGGGATGGGTCCATTCGAGTCGTAATCGCCCAAATGACATCATTCCAATCACGTGCATTAATATCATCATCACAAACAATAACAAATTTTGTATACATAAACTGGCGTAAAAATGACCACACGCCCATCATCACGCGTTTAGCATGGCCTGCATACTGTTTCTTGATAGTTACTACCGCCAGTCGGTATGAACACCCTTCTGGCGGCAGATAGAAATCAACAATTTCTGGGAACTGTTTTTGCAAAATAGGAACAAACACCTCATTCAGCGCAACCCCCATCACCGCAGGTTCATCCGGCGGGCGGCCAGTATAGGTTGAATGATAAATCGCGTCTTTACGCTGAGTAATATGTGTGACGGTAAAGACAGGGAAACTGTCTATTTCATTGTAATAACCGGTGTGGTCGCCATAAGGACCTTCCGGAGCCATATCACCCTGCTCAATATATCCTTCCAATACAATTTCTGCACTTGCAGGAACTTCAAGTGAGTTGGAAATACACTTCACAACTTCCGTTTTATGCCCACGTAATAGACCGGCAAAAGCATATTCAGACAGAGTGTCAGGAACTGGCGTGACTGCGGCCAAAATAGTCGCAGGATCGGCCCCCAGAGCAACAGCTACGGGGAAGCGCTCACCGGGATGTGCTTCGCACCACTCCTGGTAATCCAAAGCACCACCACGGTGGGATAACCAACGCATAATTAATTTGTTTTTGCCCAGCACTTGTTGGCGATAGATGCCCAGATTCTGGCGCTCTTTATGCGGGCCTCGAGTGACAGTCAGCCCCCAAGACACGAGAGGTGCGGCATCTTCTGGCCAACAGTGCATCACGGGAATTCGGCTTAGATCGACATCATCACCCTGCCAGATTTGCTCCTGACACGGGGCCGAGCTTAAGCATTTCGTCGGCATATTCAATACCTGCTTAAATTTCGGCAGTTTATCGAATAGATCACGAAAACCTTTCGGCGGATCAGGCTCTTTTAGGAAAGCTAACAGCTTGCCGACATCTCGCAGTGCACTGACATCTTCTTGCCCCATCCCCATTGCCACGCGTTTGGCCGTACCAAACAGGTTGCATAGCACGGGCATGTCATATCCCTTCGGATTCTCAAAAAGCAGAGCAGGCCCACCGGCACGCAAGGTGCGATCGGCAATTTCTGTCATTTCCAAATAGGGGTCAATAGGCTGGCTAATACGTTTAAGTTCGCCCCTCTGTTCCAGCAACGAGAGGAAGTCACGTAAGTCACGGTATTTCATGCTGATCATTTCGGCGGCTAGGTGATGCGCCATTATAGGCTGTCTTTATAGTAGTTGCTGTCTTTTTGTTAAAAATGAGCACCGCCTGACTCAAAAAATAGCCGGCGGCAAGGTGCTACTAATTATCACCAATATAAGCATCATTATATCGATATAAGATAGATTAAACCTTTGTATAACAAACTATATATCCAAAGTGATGATTTCTTCCTCACTATATATATTCTCCCACTTTTGCTATGCTGCCAGATAGGATCACAAAGGCATGTGACATTATGAAACATTGGCATTTATTATATTGTAAACGTGGCCAACTTTTGCGCGCCAAAGAGCATTTAGAGCGGCAAGCAGTGAACTGTTGGACACCGTTAGTGATTATCGAAAAAATAGTTCGCGGGAAGCGTACTGAGGTGACGGAGCCTTTATTCCCCAACTATCTGTTTGTGGCGTTCGATGCAGAGGATATTCATACCACGACCATCAGTGCAACTCGCGGTGTAAGCCACTTTGTCCGTTTTGGTGCACAACCTGCGGTAATACCAGACATCGTTATTACCGAGATGCAGTCCCATACAACGGACAAAATCATTGCGCCAGAAGTACCTCTTCCTGGTGATATTGTGACGATTACTGAGGGTGTTTTTGCCGGATTACAGGCGATTTATACTGAACCTGATGGTGAAGCGCGGTCAATGCTGTTACTGAATATGCTAAATAGCCAAGTGATACAGAGTCTGGAAAATCGCCAGTTCGAAAAGCAATAATATTGCTGTTTAGCATAATACAAACCATATTCCAGGTAGGTACATTTGTACCTACCTTCTTAATTTATACCAAATGAGTCATACCAGAGATATTAACGCTGCATTTGGTCGTCATGTAGCCATTGTGCTACCTGCTTCGCGAAATAGGTTAATACCCCATCTGCACCCGCACGTTTAAAGCATAATAGTGACTCCATCACAGTGGGCTTTTCTTGCAGCCAACCATTCTGAATTGCAGCCATGTGCATGGCATATTCACCCGAGACTTGATAGGCAAAGGTCGGCACGCCGAAAGTCTCTTTCACCCGACGCACCACATCCAGATAGGGCATTCCAGGTTTCACCATCACCATATCAGCCCCTTCCTGCAAGTCCTGCGCTATCTCTTGCAAAGCTTCATCACTGTTAGCAGGGTCCATTTGATAGGTTTTTTTATTGCCACCTTTCAAATTACTACTGGAGCCAATTGCGTCGCGGAATGGGCCATAGTAACAAGAGGCATATTTTGCTGAATACGCCATGATTTGTGTATTTACCAAACCTTGTAGTTCCAACTGATCGCGAATAGCACCGATACGGCCATCCATCATATCGCTCGGAGCAATAATCTCAGCGCCAGCTTCAGCATGTGACAATGCCTGACGGACTAAAATCTCTTTCGTAATATCATTAATGACATAGCCATCAGTATCAATCACACCATCTTGACCATGGGTTGTGTAGGGATCGAGAGCGACATCGGTAAGAATACCTAATTCTGGTACTGCGTCTTTAAGCGCGCGCACCGTGCGTTGTACCAGGCCATTCGGGTTATAAGCCTCTTCCGCGAGCAGTGATTTTGCACCGGACTCAATGACAGGAAATAACGATATGACCGGGACACCCAGCCTGGCAATTGCCTCAGCTTCTTTCACCAACAGATCGATCGTCATACGCGAGACGCCCGGCATAGATGAAACGGCCTGTTGCTGGTTAGATCCCTCCATGACAAACACCGGATAGATCAGATCATTAACTGTCAGCTGATTTTCAGCAACCAGGCGACGACTGAAATCATGACGGCGCACACGGCGCATACGGCGGCCAGGAAAGGTGCCTGGGAATGCATAGCTCATATTGTTCTCCTAACTCAAACCAACCGGAAAATCCGGCGGGCGTTTTCATCAGTTTTCTGCCCTAGCCATTGAGGGTCTTCTTGTCGCCAGGCAGCAACCTGCTGGACGATATGGGGCAGAAAGCAGGGTTCATTGCGACGGGATGCAGGTTTAGGATGTATATCCCTTGGCAATAAATAGGGAGCATCTGTTTCTAGTAACAGCTGTTGCGCCGGAATGCGTGACAGCAGAGATCTCAGTTCAAGGCCACGGCGTTCATCGCAAACCCACCCGGTAATACCAATAGATAAGCCCAAGGCCAGACAGGAATCCAATTCATCAGCAGTGCCGGTAAAGCAATGCACAACGGCTGCGGGGATCTTGTCTAGCCAGGGCGAAAGTAGCGTAATGAAACGTTCGTGGGCATCACGGCAATGTAAAAATACCGGCATAGAAAGCTCGGCAGCCAGCGCCAATTGGGCGGTAAATGCAATTTCTTGCTCTATTGGGGTGGAGAAGTTGCGGTTAAAATCTAATCCACACTCACCAATAGCTACTACAGATACATTGGTGGCTAAAGTTCTAATTTGCTGTTCAACATGGTTTTGCCAAGTGCTAGCTTGATGAGGATGAACACCGGCTGTTGACCAGCAATATCCTGGGTTAGCGATAGCAAGCTCAAGTGCGGCCTGACTTTCGCCAGCATCAGTACCCGTGATAAGAATACCGGTAACCCCGGAATCTTTTGCGCGAGCAACGACCTGTGAGTGATCTTTTGCAAATTGTGAACTTGTTAAATTCACACCAATATCAAACATGAGCGTTCCAAAACAGAAGCCACCCCAAAGGGCGGCTAAAACATCAAGGTATCGATTTAGGGTACTTTCGGATGGTTATCAGCTTCTTCATCCTCTTCCTCTATATCTGTACGGCGTTGTTTACCGGTATAAAAACGGGCAAAGAACACACCGACTTCAAATAACAGATACATCGGAATTGCCAATAATGTCTGTGATACCACATCTGGGGGGGTAAGAAGCATGCCGACAACAAAAGCACCGACAAACACATAAGGGCGTTTTTTCTTCAATGCCTCAGGTGTTGTTATCCCTGTCCAGCACAAGAGAATTATCGCAATTGGGACTTCAAAAGAGATACCAAAGGCCATAAAAAGCGTCATGACAAAATCAAGATACGTAGTGATATCTGGTGCGAATAACACGTTTTCCGGTGATGTTTTGGCAAAAAAACCAAAGGCTAACGGAAAAACAACAAAGTAAGCAAACGCCATACCTAGATAAAATAAAAAGCTGCTGGATATTAACAGTGGAACCATCAAACGACGTTCATGTTTATACAACGCAGGGGCAATAAATGCCCAAACCTGATAAAGGATCATCGGAGCTGAGACAAATACCGAGACCATCATCGTCAATTTAATCGGGGTAAAGAAAGGCGATGCAACATTTGTTGCAATCATACTGGCACCCACAGGCATCTGTTTGATCAGCGGTGCCGATACCAGTTGATAAATATCATTGGCAAAAAAGACCAATACCAGAAAAACCACTAGAACAGTGATTATGCAATTCAATAGCCGCTTACGCAGTTCTATCAAATGCGTGATAAGGGGTTGGGTATCATCAACAGCCATGTTTACCGATCGCCGCCAGATTGGTGAGTTCGAGGTTGGTCAGCACTGAGTGAGTCAGTGCTATGGGAGTCAATTATGGCAGTGTGTGCCTTGGCTACGGATGTTTTTGTAACAGGCACAGGCTCCCCACCGACAGAGGGGATGGGCTTAGTAAATTCCTCAACCGGAATAACAGGTTTCTCAACGCTATCAGGTGCAGTCTCCGCAAGCTTAGTCTCTACCAGCGTGCTCGCATCACTCATCTCCGGCACTTGCGGTGACGCCGAAGTTTGGGTTGCTGACTCAGCCGGTGTAACTCCATCATGAATGGCTTCAGGCTCAGTCACCAATGGATTATGGATCGTATGCGGCGCCTCCGAGCTAGTGTCAGACTGATAAGAGCGTTTCAGCGCTTCAGCGGCCTCTTTGAGTTCATCCATTGAAGCTTTCAGCTCAGGTGTCAGATTTTGCAAGCCAGCCTGTTCTACTTTCTTTAAGCTATCTTGTAACTCTTGTACCTTAAGCTCTTGCGCCAATTCGTTTTGCACTGTTGCTGCAAGTGAACGCAATGTACGAATCCAGCTCGAGACGGTTCTGACAGCCACAGGTAACCGTTCCGGCCCAAGGACTACCAGGCCGATGACAAGAACCAGCAACAGTTCACTAAACCCAATGTCAAACACAGCTTATCCCTGCTCTTTGTCGTGACTCTTAGTTTCTTCAGCTTTGACTACCGGCTGCTGTTTTTCAGTAATCGATTTTGCAAAATCAGCATCATTGCTGGTTTTGTCAGCATTCGTTGGCGGGGTTTGTGGATCATCACCAATGGCCTTTTTAAAGCCTTTGATAGATGCACCCAGATCTGACCCTAAAGTCCGCAGTTTGTTTGTACCAAACAGCAGAACGACGATCACGGCAATGATTAATAACTGCCAAATGCTTATACCACCCATTACATATACCTCTATTTACAGGGGTTATTCCACAGAAAACCATATTATACGTTATATAGCTTTTGTGAATACTAATCTAACTTACCGTACTTTGAACTAGCCCATAATCTGGCACTCTGAGCGATAAATATCTTAACGAGTACGTCGCCAACCAATAAACCAAGCTAATATGCCTACCGTAATGAATCCTATAGAGATTTCCATTTCACTGGCTAAGAATAAAATAGTACCGCTCACTAACAGTGTAGCGCCAACACCAAACAAATACCGTGACTGCCCCTGACGTTGTTGCTGGCCTTGTATCTGTATAGTGAGCTTATCCACACTTTGTTGTAATAATTTATGCTGCTGTAAGCTGTCGTAAACCAGTTCTGGCAATTCAGGAAATTTTTCAGCCCAGAATGGGGCCTTTTCTTTCAATGCACGGATCACTGCGGGCAGACCGACCTGATCCCGTAGCCAACTTTCAAGAAAAGGTTTGGCCGTCGTCCAGAGATCAAGCTGAGGGTATAGCTGACGCCCTAACCCTTCGACATATAACAAGGTTTTCTGCAGCAGCACGAGTTGTGGCTGCACTTCCATATTAAAGCGGCGCGCGGTATTAAAGAGGTTCAACAGCACATGCCCGAATGATATCTCTGCCAGTGGTTTTTCGAAAATAGGTTCGCAAACAGTACGAATAGCAAACTCAAAATCTTCTACATTAGTGTCACGGGGAACCCAACCAGAATCGACATGCAGTTCGGCAACCCGCCGGTAGTCGCGGTTAAAGAAAGCAATAAAGTTTTCAGCAAGATAGCGCTTATCCGCTTTGTTTAGCGAACCGACAATACCACAGTCAATACCAATATAAAGCGGATCATGGGGATGCTCATAACTGACAAAAATATTCCCTGGATGCATATCTGCATGGAAAAAACTGTCGCGAAAAACCTGAGTGAAGAAGACTTGAACCCCGCGCTCAGCCAGCAGTTTCATATTTGTGCCTTGAGCTTCCAAAGCGGCAATATCAGATACTGGGATGCCGTAAATCCGCTCCATCACCAAGACACTTTCCCAGCAATAGTCGGAATATACCTCTGGAATATAGAGCATGGGGCTGTTTTCAAAATTACGACGCAATTGAATGGCATTAGCTGCTTCACGCAGCAGGTTTAGCTCATCAAGCAGTGTTTTTTCATATTCACGCACCACTTCCCGTGGACGTAGTCTACGTCCATCAGGTAGCAGTTTGGGGACCCAACCCGCCAAACGGTACATCAAGCGCACATCTGCTTTGATAATCGGCAAAATATCAGGGCGAATAACTTTGAGCACCACTTCCTGACCGTTATGCTTTAAGCGCGCGGTGTGTACTTGAGCAATAGATGCTGAAGCTAGCGCTTGCTGGTCAAAGTCGTCAAACCATGTTTCTAAAGGTCCGCCCATCGCTATTTCGATGTGCTTTCTTGCGAGTGCACCATCAAATGGAGCAACCCGATCCTGTAACATCGCAAGTTGATCGGCTATTGTCGGTGGGAAAAGATCACGGCGGGTGGACATCATCTGACCAAATTTGATCCAGACTGGCCCTAATTCTTGCAAGGCAAGGCGCAGACGCTCACCTAATGGCATCTCTTTATGCCGATTTGGCAGCCAGAAAAACAGATAACGACCAATACGCAGTGGTAGCGTCAAACGTATCTTCGGGATTAATTCATCCAGCCCGTAACTCAAAAAAACCCGAATAATTAGATACAGGCGCCGAAGTTCTCCTGGCGTCATTGTTTTGTCTCCATGGTTGCCAATCTGGCACTCAAAGCCTCAGTCTCTCGGGCAATAGCGTCAACCTCTTCATTAAACCACACCACTTCCAGTGGTGCTGGAGCCATCTTCCATTCTTCAGTGATGGCTTCAGCCAGATAGTGTTGCTGCTGTCGCAATTGTTCACGAAGAACATAGTGGCTCTTATGTACCACCTGCCCAATAGTTTCTGCCGCAATATCACCGATATAGGGTGCTAACCATTCCGCGGGATCCCACTCTGCGAGATCCAAAAGAGCAACAAGTTGTTGAACTACCTGAATGTCACCTTCGACGATCAGCTCACCACTGCGCATTAAAGGTGAAAGTTGCTGCCGGTCACGCAGTTTTGCCAACACAGCAACTTCCGTTTTTACTATGCAATCCGCATCACCATCCCATTGGCTTAAAACATCCACCTGCCGTTCGCTGAAGATGAGTAGCAAAGGGAAACTCATCTCACGTAACTCGATACGCAAGACCTTCCCCGCCAAACGTAAACGCGCAGCTTTCATGCTCTTATCGCGAAATAGCACACTATTTAATGATGTTTCTATAGTGGCTGTTATTAGCGGTGACAGCAGTGTAGGCTTTAATGAAAATGGCTTAAATAACAGTGTTCTTAGCGGCATATCCATATTCCTGTTAAAACTTAAAACCCCGATGTAATGCAACAATGCCACCGGTTAAGTTGGAATAAGTTACGTTTTCGAACCCAGCATCAATCATCATGCCTTTGAGTGTTTCTTGATCAGGGTGCATCCGAATAGATTCCGCCAAATAACGATAACTTTCAGAATCCTGAGCTACAAGCTCACCAATTTTAGGCAAGATATGGAAGGAGTATGCATCATAGGCTTTGCTCAAAGGCTCCAGAAGCGGTTTGGAGAACTCAAGAACGAGCAAACGACCACCGGGTTTTAAGACACGAAACATTGAGCGCAACGCTTTTTCTTTTTCGGTTACATTTCTTAAACCAAATGAAATAGTAATACAATCAAAGTAGTTGTCAGGGAAAGGTAGCGCCTCAGCATTGGCTTGCACATAACTAACATTACCGACAATACCTTTGTCACGCAGCTTTTCACGGCCCATACGCAACATAGATTCATTGATATCAGCCAGAACCACTTCACCCTGTTCCCCCACTAGGCGAGAGAACTTGGCCGTCAAATCTCCAGTACCACCTGCCAGATCCAATACCCGTTGACCGCGACGGACACCGCTACAGTCAATGGTAAAACGCTTCCAAATACGATGAACGCCGAACGACATCAGGTCATTCATCAGATCGTATTTAGCGGCTACGGAATGAAAAACTTCTGCCACCATGCCTTCTTTTTTTTCTTTGGCTACGGTGCGGAAACCAAAATGAGTGGTTTCCTTCTCCTGATCTACCATTTTTTATGCCTGCTTTTCAGTCAATCTTTCGAGGAAGTGTACCAGAACTCCGATGAAAGCCCCACCTCACCTGGTATTAAGGCCACTGCTTAACTGCAGTCTTCTCAACATCATACAGAAGAGGAACATGCAACTAACCCTGATACTTCAGCGGTGCGGGATCATCTATACCCATCTTACTGGGGTATGCCTCTGATTCCGCATCATCGGATAGCGCTAAATCGCCCTCTGGTTGATCTTCCATACTGGCTTTCCCTGCCAATAATGGACTAATTGGCCGTTTTACCTCGACCCCCAGAGTGCGAAAACCTTCAACTTGCCCTATCAGATTACCACGGCCTTGCGACAGTTTGTTCATTGCCTGACGATAACTTAGCTGCGCTTTATCGAGGCTTTGCCCCAATGACTCCATATCATCAACAAATAAACGTAATTTGTCATAGAGTTTGGCTGCTCTCTCAGCGATACGTTGTGCATTTTGGCTTTGATGCTCGTAGCGCCATAAATTAGTGATAGTACGTAAAGCCACCAGCAATGTTGTTGGGCTAACCAACATAATGTTGTGCTGTAGCGCTTCACTGATCAATTCGGGTTGGCGGTCGATAGCCACCAAAAAAGCAGGTTCTACCGGGATAAACATCAATACATAATCAAGTGAACGTAAGCCAGGAAGCTGCTGATAATCCTTGCGACCTAACATTTTGATATGAGCACGCAGCGACGATAAATGTTCATTCAACGCAACTTCGCGTTCAGCATCATCCTCACTATTAAAATAGCGTTCATAAGCCACCAGCGACATTTTAGCGTCAATAACAACATCTTTCCCCTGTGGCAAGCGGACGATAACATCTGGCTGCATGCGGCTACTGCTATCAATTTTTACACTCACCTGAGTTTGATACTCATAGCCTTCACGCAGCCCTGATGCTTCCAGCACTTTAGCCAGAACCACTTCGCCCCAGTTCCCCTGCGTTTTATTATCCCCTTTCAGGGCCTTGGTTAGATTTAGTGCTTCTCGTGCCATTTGTGCATTGAGTTGTTGTAGGCTACGAATTTCGTGAGTCAGAGTATGGCGCTCTCGAGCTTCCTGCCCGAAACTGTCCTGAACCTGGCGGCGGAAGCCATCCAGCTGTTCCCGCAAGGGCAACAACAAGCGGTCCAGACTCTGCTTATTTTGCTCATCTGCCCGCCGCCCTGTTTGTTCAAAAATACGGTTAGCCAGATTTTCGAATTGCGTAGTCAGCCGCTGCTCACTATTAAGGAGCAAACGCTGTTTCTCTTCTGCAGTCAGACGCGTCTCTTCCAGGCGAATAGTCACTTCCCGTAGCTCCGCCTCTTGGGCGCTATTCACTTCTCTTTGAGCGCGCAGCTCTTGATTGAGTTGGTCACATTCACTACGCCAATGAGCTAACTGTTGCAGTTTTTCAGCATTGCCCGCAAGTTGGCTGTGCAAATTGCGCTGCTCCAACTCACCTTGCCGTAGTTGCTGCTCATTGCGTTGCAAAGTAGACTGTAAATCCGCCGTATTCTGTTGGGCTTGCTGTAGCGCCTGCTCCAATAATCGCCGCTCAATATCTTGCTGTGCTTTATTACGCTGCTGATACAAGCTGGCAATCAACCACCCCATCAACCCGCCAATAAGGCAGCCACCCAGCCCATAAAATAAACTGATATCCACGGTTATCTCCCCATTAACCTAATGTCAGTCAAGGTAAGGGGATACTGTATGGATGTCCAGAGTGTTTTTTCCGTTACATTCTGTCTTGCGAAGCGGTGCGCATAAATAACAAGCAGACAAAAAAGTGCTCGCCATCTTGCGCAAAGTTAGGCTAAAACTGTCATCCGTTGACCACCGGCTGCCGCTTATGGACTTAATCTATCCAGCGAGAGAACCACTGAATACCGAATGCGCCTGGGGCCAAAATGCCGAAGGCCCAAATGAGGGCAGAAGTGATGTTAGCCAATTGAAAATAGAATTTTGGCATGGCACAGACACCGGCAACCAAAGGAACAACTGCACGTAATGGGCCGAAGAAGCGGCCAATAAAGGCACCAAAGAACCCCCAACGCTCAAAGAATGCATGGCCGCGCACGAGTAACTGGGGATTGCGGGAGAGTGGCCACAGGTTGCCTACACGGTCTTTATAATGGATACCAACCCAATATGAGGCCCAGTCGCCAAAAAAAGCACCGGCGGCGGCGGCGGCCCAAATTGGCCAGAATGAGATACCACTTTCACCGATTAGCGCACCCAGTCCGAGTAAGATAACCGTTGCAGGCAGCAGTAAAGAAAGGAAGGCGAGGGATTCACCAAAAGCGAGAATAAAGACGATAGGCATGGCCCATGACTCATGTTCGCGAACAAAATCAATAATGATAGTAATGATGTCATTCAGGGTCACATGCATTTTCCTATTGTTAAGAAAGTGGTCATTAGCATACTCAATGTATCGCTATTTTGGCTTAACAAATAATAAACGGCCGGAGGATCCCGACCGTTTATATAGATTAATGCGATGGATCAAGGGTATCAGGCGTTGGCAGTTACCACTTTATTACCAGCCATCTCGGCAGATCTGCGGATCCACAGTTCACGCCATTTTTTCAGTGCTGATATCAGGATAATGACACCCAGTGTCATCATAATAATAGAGATAATGCCGTTGAACAGGTTGTAACCCTTCGCTGCTGAATTGAAGTACACGTGAGTTATCATCCAGTAGCCAGCATAGTTTACGGTGACAAACAAATAAGCGAGAGGAATCACACAGGTCAGCATATAGATACGTTTGGTTGCCAAACGCAGAATAATAGTGGCACCAATGATTAACCCAACAGAAGCCATTAACTGGTTGGATACGCCGAATAGCGCCCAAACCGAATTGATGTCACCCGAGTTAAGGAGATAACCCCATAACGCACAAGCGATAACACTACATGCCAGGGTACCAGGTAACCAGTCGGTGCGTTTCAGTGGTGCCCAGATGTCACCCAAGAAATCTTGCAGCAGGTAGCGAGCAACGCGGGTGCCTGAGTCAACGGCGGTTAGGATAAATACAGCTTCAAACATAACAACAAACTGGAAGAAGTAAGCTGCCATGCTGCTGAACCATGGCACACGAATAAAGATATCCGTCATACCGACCGCTAAGGTTACAGCGCCACCGGTGCGGCCATAGAGGTCCAGACCAATTTCCTGACTCAGTTGTGGCAGGTTAACCACCTCCATACCCAGCAAGCTCCATGCTTCAGCGGAAGAGTTAATGGCAAAGTAGTCAGCAGGATGCAGAGAGGTTGCCGCAATCAGGGCCATAACCCCAACCATACACTCGGCCAGCATCGCACCAAAGCCAACAGGTAAGATATCGCTCCATTTGTCGATCTGTTTTGGTGTTGTCCCTGAGCCGATAAAGGCATGGAAACCAGAAATAGCACCACAGGCAATAGTAATAGAGATAAACGGCCAGACTGGGCCTGCCAGCACTGGACCACCACCATGGATAAATTGTGTTAATGCTGGGAATTGAATTTCGGGGTTAATAAATACAACACCAACAATCAGCGCACCAAACACACCGATCTTCATAAAACTAGAAAGATAACCGCGAGGGGTCAGTAACATCCAAACAGGCAAGGCGGTCGCAAAGAAAGCATACATTGGCAGAATAATGCTGACGGTATCGGCTTTCAGCATTAACCAATCGCCGAGCCAAGTGCCTTCAATGTAAGGGCCGACAAATACGCACACCATGATAGCGGCGATACCGACATAAGAGGCCCCTTTCATGCTACCGGTCATGCGTTCCCATAAACCTACGCAGATAGCGATTGGGATTGTCATGAATACCGCGAAAGTACCCCAAGGGTTACGTTCCAAGGCATGTACCACAACCATTGATAACCCGGCCATGGTAATAGTGATAATGAATAGCATAGCAAGACCGGTGCACCAGCCAGCGACCGGACCAAGTTCTGATTTAGCGACTTCTGATAGGGATTTCCCTTGATGTCTCATTGACGCAAACAGAACCACGGTATCGTGAACAGCACCGCCAATAACACAACCGATCAGCAGCCACAGGAAGCCGGGTAAATAGCCATATTGGGCTGCCAGCACTGGGCCAACCAAAGGGCCAGCCGCAGCAATTGCTGCAAAGTGGCTGCCAAAGTTCACCCATTTTTTAGTCGGAACGTAATCTTTACCATCTTCAAAGGTGTGGGAAGGTGTAACTTCACTGTCATCGACCCGCAGTACCTTACGAACAAAAAAGATACCGTATAAACGGTAGCAGATTGTCAGGATACACGCGGACGCGATAACAAAGGTAATCGCATGTTGCATGAGCATTCTCTCCAGGGAATTTGTCAGGCGTTAACATACGCCTGACGCCTAAGAGAAATATCAGCGATCTGGTTAAGCGGTAGTTTGTATCATTAAGCGGTTAAAAAGAGCTACTCAGTGGCAGCTCAGTGCGAGATAAAAGCGGATGAATGGCATATAGGAAAAAATCACTCTAAGAAATAGGACTGTAACTTTTCACGCTCAAGGCTGCCTAGGCCAAATTCATGTTGTAACCAATGCTCACGGCTACCATATCGCTCTTGAATGCTACGCAGCGCAGTTTGAATAAACTCTTCTCTGGCTGACAATACGAAAGCAAATTGCCTTAGCGCCTCATCGTTGAGTTTCACTGACAACTCAGCCAGCATATGTTCACGGAAAGGCGTCAGTGTGGTTTCGGTCAACAGGTAATCTTCCAATACCGTTGATTCGTCGGCACCTAGCGCAAATAGCACCAGCGCAGAACCCACACCGGTGCGGTCTTTCCCGACAGCACAATGCTGTACGACACTGGCAGCAGTGTGTTCTGGCGAAGCGCAGTTTTGCAACAAACCCGTCAGTTGTTTATAAGCCTGATTATTAAACGGTAATCGGTGATAAAGCTCTAACATAAAGGCGCGGGCATCAAATGCCGCTAGCGTCTCATTAGTCAGTTTTTCCAGATTGGCATTCACCTCGCTACTTAGCGGGTTGGCTGGAGTGTTGTGGTAGCTGGCCCCTTGCCACACCACATCTGGCTTGGCCTGAACCTCATCAGCATCACGATAATCAAGAATTTGAGCAACAGGGCCGCGGCTGAGAACATCACAATCTTTGGCACTCAAGCGATCGAGTGAACCAGAGCGAAAGAGCAGACCGCGCTTGATGCGCCGACCATCAGCGACAAGATTACCACCGAGATCACGAAAGTTAATGCCACCATCCAGTGGCAACAGGGAAGGATGAGAGAGCGCAGGTTTCGTCATGTTTTCCTCTTATTATTGTCCTTTATGTGAGCTACGACCTTACCAGATAACCGGATAAAATAAAAAACGGACCAGTAAACTGACCCGCTCATCGCACTTTGATTGGCACTTGGTCCATAAACAGCGAACTGTTACAGCAGGTGGCGTGCGGCTTCTACCACAATTTTCACCGCGTGGCTTTCGGTCGCTTTCATCGTTTCTTCGTTCGGGATCTCTTGCTGGGTGCGGTTTACAATCACCCCGGCGACCATACCGGCGCGCAGGCCCTGGCTGGCACACATGGTTAGCAAGGTTGCAGATTCCATTTCATAATTCATCACGCCCATAGATTGCCACTCTTCCATGGAGCCTTTAAAACGGCGAACAACACGGCCAGAGAAAGTGTCGTAACGCTCTTGTCCTGGATAGAAAGTATCTGAGGAAGCGGTAACACCAATGTGGGTGGTTGCGCCCACTGATTTTGCGGCATTAACCAGTGCGGTTGTGCAGGCAAAATCAGCCACTGCTGGGAACTCCATTGGGGCAAAGTGCAGGCTGGCACCATCTAAACGCACCGCCGCCGTGGTGACCAAAACATCACCAACATTAATATGTGACTGAATAGCACCAGTAGTACCAATACGTAGGAACGTCCGAACACCGAGCTGCGCTAACTCTTCAACAGCAATCGAAGTCGAAGGGCCGCCAATACCGGTTGAGCAAACAATCACTGCTTTGCCGTCTAATTCAGCGCGCCATGAGGTAAATTCACGATGAGAAGCCAGATGTACTGGGTTATCCATCAATTTAGCGATTTTCTCAACACGTTGCGGATCACCCGGCACGATAGCCAGAGTTGCCCCTTGCAGATCATTTTTAGTCAGGCCTAGGTGAAAAACGTCGGATTTAGCCATGTGTGAGACTCCTCTTTCATGAGAGATGTTGTAGGGGGTACAAAGAGATACTTTACTCAAAATCATCACATTATTTCGTGATGACAGTCACTTTGATAAAAGAAATGGTAATAGCGAATACATTATAATTGTGATCAAGATCACACTTAATATCAATTAAGACTATTTATCGTCCAAAAACAGTCCGTTGCAGTCGCCATTTTGCATGTGAATGACAATGATAGAACTCATTGATCAATGTCGTACCAATATCTTTTCAGTATTTGTCAGCCTGACTTATCAAATTCCCTTTATGTCACCACAAAGTCATTAATCACGACAAAACCTGACCTCATAAATCTCAAAGATTACCTATAGTTAAATTCGGTAGCGGATAACACAGCAGTAATAATTTAGTGACGGCAATAATAGCTTATCGGGTAACTTTTCCTCATCTGCAAGGAGACCACAGTGAAAACTGATCTACTTATGACTCTCAGGCAGGCAGCAGGCGGCTTCACAGCTGCGGTATTACCATTAGCCTCGACGACCCGCCATACCGATCAACAAGGTATTCACTGCGGAGAAACCACCATTCCGTCTCAAGGTGATGAGTTACCGGCTTATATTGCCAAGCCCGCCCAACACTCTGGGCCATATCCGGTGGTGATTGTTGTGCAGGAAATTTTTGGCGTGCATGAGCATATTCAGGATATCTGCCGCAGGTTGGCGAAGCGGGGATATCTGGCTATCGCACCGGAGCTCTATTTTCGCCAGGGTGATGCCAAAGAGTATGATGATATCAATGCGTTAGTTAAAAATCTGGTCAGCAAAGTACCCGACCGTCAGGTCATGGTCGATCTTGATCACACCGCACACTGGGCCTCTCGCCATGGCGGCGATACCAGCAAATTGGCGATTACAGGATTTTGCTGGGGTGGCCGAATAGCCTGGCTGTATGCCGCCCATAATCCGCAGCTCAAAGCTGCCGTGGCCTGGTATGGCAAACTGGTGGGTGAAAAAACCTTACTGTTACCCAAATATCCTGTTGATGTCGCTATCGATCTCAGCGCGCCTGTGCTGGGACTGTATGGCGGTAAAGATGGCAGTATCACGCCAGAGCACATCGACACTATGCGGCAAGCATTGCGCGCCGCCAATGCTGATGCCGAAATCATTGTTTATCCGCAGGCAGGACACGCGTTTAATGCCGACTATCGCCCCAGTTATCATGCAGAGTCTGCGCTGGATGGCTGGCAGCGGATGCTCGATTGGTTTGCTCAGCACGGCGTGGCCGCCAACCCGCTACCTGAAGAGGGCAAATAGCCACCATAAAAAGGGCGCAATATGCGCCCAAGTCTACAACACAGGATCAATCAGATCTGCTCTTCACGTAAACGCTGTGCAGCCAGCACCATGTTTGCCAATGCCTGGCGGGTTTCCGGCCAGCCACGGGTTTTCAGACCGCAGTCTGGGTTCACCCACAAACGTTCTGCTGGGATACGCTGAGCGGCTTTGCGTAATAGCGCTTCAATCCATTCCACACTGGGCACATTCGGCGAGTGAATATCATAAACGCCGGGACCAATCTCATTGGGATAGGCGAAATCTTCGAATGATTCCAGCAGCTCCATATCTGAGCGGGAAGTTTCAATGGTAATCACATCCGCATCCAGCGCAGCAATGGAATCCATGATGTCATTGAACTCGCAATAACACATATGGGTGTGAATTTGGGTATCGTTCTGTGCAACGGCTGCATTCAATTTAAAGGCGTCGACCGCCCATTGCAGATAGGCTTGCCAGTCGGCGCGGCGCAGCGGCAACCCTTCACGCAGTGCTGGCTCATCAATCTGGATGATACCAATACCTGCTTTTTCAAGATCTTCCACTTCATCACGCAGCGCCAGCGCAATTTGTTTGGCGATGGTTTCGCGGCTGACATCTTCGCGCGGGAATGACCAGCACAGAATGGTGACCGGCCCGGTCAACATGCCTTTTACTGGTTTGTCCGTCAGCGACTGGGCATATTTCGCCCATTCAACCGTAATGGCTTCCGGACGGCTGATGTCACCAATAATCACTGGCGGCTTGACACAGCGTGAGCCGTAGCTCTGCACCCAACCATTTTGGGTAAACACAAAACCATCCAAATGCTCACCGAAATACTCCACCATATCATTACGTTCAGCTTCACCATGTACTAGCACATCCAGACCCAAACGCTCCTGCTCCGCGATAGCTTGCTTGATATGCTCGCTGATACCAGTGCGGTAGTTTTTCCCATCCAAACGACCTTGTTTGAAGTCCAGACGTAGGCCACGGATCTCGGTGGTTTGCGGGAATGAGCCGATAGTGGTGGTCGGCCAGGCTGGCAAGTTAAAGCGCTTACGCTGTGCTGCTGCACGGGCCTCATAAGGCAGTTGGCGCTCAATATCTTGGGCAGTGATTGCCGCCAGACGTTGTTCCACTTGCGCATTATGTACACGACTGGAGGCACGACGGGCGCGGATTGGCGCACTGTAAGTGGCCAGTTCCGCCAGTTTGGCTTCACTCGGTGCATTCAGTGCCTGAGTCAGTAATGACAGCTCGGCACATTTTTGCAGAGCGAAGGCGAACCAGCTTTTCACCTCGGCATCAAGGTGCGTCTCTTCACTTAAATCAATCGGGCTGTGTAATAGGGAGCAAGAGCTGCCAAGCCATAACGGGCGGCTATTAATCAGTGGTTTCAGGCGTTCGAACCAATGACTGAGATCAGCACGCCAGACGTTACGGCCATTGATAACCCCCAGTGATAGCAGCCACTCTTTTGGCAGTTTTGCATTCAGAACCGCAATATCATCCTGACCGGCAACCACATCCACATGCAGACCTTGCACCGGCAATGCCCGGATAGTGTCGAGGTTATGGCCGATGCTGTCGAAATAAGTGGTCAGCAGCAATTTAACCTGGCCCTGCAATGCCTGATAAGCCGGTTGATAGGCATCCAGCCACTCTTGCGGGAGTTCCAGTACCAGTGCGGGTTCATCAATCTGCACCCACTCAATACCGCGCTTAGCCAGTTCAGCCAGAACTTGCTGATAAACCGGCAGAATATCTTTCAGCAATGAGAGGCGATCGAACTGCTCACCTTTCACTTTACCCAGCCACAAGTAAGTCACTGGGCCAAGCAGTACAGGTTTGATTTTGTGGCCCAAGGCCAGTGCTTCATCCACTTCATCCAGCAGTTGAGTCCAGCCCAGTTTGAACTGCTGGCCTTGCTGGAACTCCGGCACCATGTAGTGATAGTTGGTATTAAACCATTTGGTCATTTCTGCCGCAGCCGCTGGTGTGCCAGTGGGCGCACGGCCACGACCAATACGGAATAGGGTATCAAGATCAATCGAACCATCGGCATTCTGATGGCGCTCAGGGACGTTACCCAGCAGCAAACTGGTGGTCAATACATGGTCATACCAGGCAAAATCGCCCACTGGCACTAAATCAACGCCAGCTTGCTGCTGTTGTTGCCAATGACGGGCGCGCAATTCACGACCCACATTGAGCAATTCCTCTTGCGTGGAGTTGCCTGCCCAGTAACTTTCTTGTGCTTTTTTCAGTTCACGTTTCAGACCTACACGCGGAAAACCCAGTGTGTGATTTAAAATTGTCATCGTCATATTTCCCATTTAGCCATCCAGATGTTTACACATCCATAATCAGCAGGTACTGTATAATCCACAAGCGCAATTTGTTCACTGTCACTGTGAAGGACTCTCATGATCGAACTGAAACACTTACGCACCCTGCAAGCTTTGCGTAATACCGGCTCACTGGCGGCAGCGGCGACACAACTTCATCAGACCCAATCGGCCTTGTCCCATCAATTCAGCGATCTGGAACAACGTCTGGGCTTTCGTCTGTTTGTGCGTAAAAGCCAGCCGCTGCGCTTCACCACGCAAGGAGAGATCCTGTTACAACTGGCTGAGCAAGTGCTGCCACAGATAAAACAGGCATTGCAAACCTGCAACGAGCCGCACCAAACTGCGCTACGTATCGCAATCGAGTGCCATAGCTGCATTCAATGGCTAACGCCAGCACTGGATAACTTCCACAAAAACTGGCCGCAAGTGGCGATGGACTTCCAATCCGGTGTGACCTTCGACCCGCAACCCGCCTTGCAGCAAGGGGAGCTGGATCTGGTGCTGACATCAGATATTTTACCGCGCAGTGGTTTGCACTATTCGCCCATGTTTGATTTTGAAGTCCGTTTGGTGTTGGCACCGGACCACCCATTAGCCAATAAAGCCCGCATCGAGCCGGAAGATTTAGCGCCAGAGGTGTTGATGATCTACCCGGTGCAGCGGCAGCGATTAGATATCTGGCGGCATTTTCTGCAACCGTCAGGGGTCACTCCAGTGCTGAAAAATGTCGATAACACCTTGCTACTGATCCAAATGGTGTCTGCACGAATGGGGATCGCCGCCCTCCCTCATTGGGTGGTGGAGAGTTTTGAACATCAGGGGCTAATTACCACCAAAACATTGGGGGATGGTTTATGGAGCCGGTTATACGCTGCCGTCCGTGATGGAGAGCAGCGCCAACCGGTGACTGAGGCATTTATTCGTTCGGCCCGGCAGCACGCTTGCGATCATCTGCCCTTTGTAAAGAGTGCGGAGCGACCCAACGCCGGTGTACCCATAACGAGGCCATTATCACAGTTGCCCCAATGATAAAGCTGGGCCAATGGGGTTTTTCCTGCCAGATGGCCAGATTCACCAGTAACCCAGCCGGAACATGCACGTTATTCATTATACCTAAGGTGCCGGCATCGACCTGTGTCGCACCATAGTTCCACATGAAATAACCTAAGCCGGAAGCGCCAATGCCAAGCCACACCAGCACCCCCCATTGCAGTTCAGTGGTCGGTAGTTTTTGTGGATTGCCAAAAGCAAACCAGGCAAAGACCGCAACCAAAAAAGCACCGACATAGAACCATGAGAAGGCCACATGCTGCGGGATCGGGTGGAGTTCCATCAGCCGCTTATACCCCACCTGCCCGATGGCAAAACAGAGATTTGCCGCTTGTACCAGCACCAATCCCCACCAAAAATGCTCACTCAGGTGATCATAACGAATGATAGCCGCCCCCACTACCGCCAATAGTGCACTGAGAGCATAGCCCCAACGCAGGCGCTGACGACGCAGCAAATCATAAATTAATGTGACATACAGCGGGGTCATCACGGTAAACAGCAAAAATTCCGGCACAGTCAGGTAGAGATAGGCGCGGAAGCTGAATAAATACATGATACCTAACTGAATTGCGCCCACCACCATATACAGCAGGATCACTCGCCAGCTGATATTGCGCCAACGCAGGAACGGCAAAAAGACCAGTGCAGCCAGTCCTACCCGCATCAACACGGAGAACCAGCTATCCACCTGCCCTGCCAGATATTCGCCAATCAGGCTAAAAGAGAATGCCCACAAAATGGTGGTAATGACCAGTAATGGCACGATAATTTGGCTCAATGAGGTGATAAAGTGCCATTGTAGCGGAAGTGAGGGACCAGTTTTGTGCGAAGTGGGTTTACAACTGGTTAAAAGTAAACCCACCGAGCTACATCCCGACCCCAATGATGGTCAAAATCAGGGGGGTCGTGATTGCGGCCAGCACTGTGGACATCACCAAACTGGCGGCAGCGGGGCCAGTTAGCACGTTAAACTGACGTGACATCAGATAGACATTCACACCTGTCGCCATTGATCCCAGCAGCACCACCACTTGGGTTTCTAGCACCGGTAGATTCATCGCCCATGCCAGCGCCCAAATCACCATTGGTTGAACAATCAATTTGAGGAAGCAGATGGCGCTGCTGATTTGCCAGCCTTCGGTGACTCGGTATTCCGCCAACCCCATTCCCAGCACGATCAATGAGAGCGGTGGCGCGACTTGCCCCAGCATGGTAACCGGTTGGTCGATAAACTGCGGCAGTTGCAAACCCGTCAGGCTGAATAAGGTGCCGGAGATAATCCCGATAATCAGCGGGTTGGTCAGCACACTACGCGCCGTTTTCACAAAACCCGCCATTGTCGGTGAACCATTGCGCGCCCACTCCACCGAAATCGTCACTAATGTCCACAAAATCAGGCCATTAAATACCAATACCAGCGCCACTGCCGGAATAGATTTCTCCCCCAGCATAATGGTGGCGATGGGTAGCCCCAACATCACGTTATTGGAGAAAATCCCGCCAAGGGCAAATACCGAGCCGGATACACCATCCAGATGAAACACCCGACTGGCGATAATTCGCCCGATAACAAACACCACCAGGCAACTACCAAAAAAGGCGAGCAGCAGACGCGCATCTACCGCTGGGCGCTCGGAGAAGTCGCACATCATACGAAACAGCATGGCGGGCAGCGCGAGGGAGAAAACAAAGCGGGTCAGGCCATCAGTGATAGTGGATGGCCACTTACCGAATCGCACCAAACAGTACCCCAGTGCGAGCAGAACAAATAGCGGTGAAGACAAGACAATCTGGTGCCAGAGCGAAATAACAAAGGCGGGCATGGTGTACTTCCTGTCAGACCGGGCCAGGTCAGCCCGTAAAAAATACAAGAATGGCTGACCCTGTTCCGTTTTCTGTTCTGTTTAGACCAAAGTCATTGGAGGTACAGGTAGGCAGCCAGTAAGCAAATCCCGATGAGCTTACTCCAGTAAGTGACCGGGTGTGTGCACGCGGCTAACACCCCTGTAGCTTCAAGGACGATAATATTATATCAAAGTCATTGGAGTTACAGGTAGGCAGCCAGCAAGCGAATCCCGATGAGCATACTCAAGTATGTGATTCTGGTGAGTGAGCGCGGCTAACGCCCCTGTAGCTTCAAGGACGAGGATATATTAAATCTATACGGTCAGTACAGACACAATCAACACCCCAATTTAACAATTCCTGCGCTCGCGCGGGCTGATTGACGGTATAGACCAAAATACGTAGCCCAGCGGCCTTGAGCAGCGCCACTCGCTCAGCGGTCAGTTGCTTATGATTGATATGCAAAGAGATGCAATCCAGCTGTTGGGTCAATGCCTGCCAATTATCATCCCATTTATCCAGCAATAGCCCACGCGGCAGCTCCGGTGCTGCTTGCTGCGCGGCGGCTAAAGCATCAAATGAGAATGACGACAACAGCGGCGGTATCGCCTGATCTTGCCACAGCTGACCCGCCGCCAGCGCGATAACTCGCCCGGTGACCACTTCCGCACCGCTGGTCGGCTTAATTTCGATATTCGCGGCCATGCCGTATTGCGCGCAACGAGCCGCCACTTCTGACAGCAGTGGTAAGCGCTCACCCCGAAATTCGGGGCTATACCAGTCGCCCGCATCCAACTGAATCAGCTTCTCCCACGGCAATTCACCCGCAACGCCCCAGCCATTACTGGTCCGCTCCAGCGTGTCATCGTGCAGCAGAAATATCTGGCCGTCTTGCGATAACTTGGCGTCGAACTCAATCATTTTGTGACCATGACGCGCGCCGACCTCAATGGCCGCCAAAGTGTTTTCCGGTGCCAATGCGCCGCCGCCCCGATGGGCAACGATGGGAGGATAAGGCCAGTTTTTACTCATGATTCCATCCGTAGTCCGCTATCTGAATCAAAAAAGTGCAGCGCCGCAGGTGGCAGGGATAAGTACAGCACACTGCCCGCCGCCGGCATCTCTTCGTGGGATAAACGGGTAATGATACTCTGCCCACCCCACTGACCGTGTGCCAGATTGTCCGCCCCCAATAATTCCAGCGTTAACAGCGCCATCGGCACCCCCAGCGCTGAAGTTGTCTGCTGAATATGCTCCGGACGAATACCCAGGGTCAAGCGCCGATCAGCCCATTGTGGCCGAGGAGTTTCCAGCGGCAAGCGCATCCCATCGGATAAAATAAAGGCGCAGCCATCTGCACTGACCGTTCCGGCAAACAGATTCATGGCGGGTGAGCCGATAAAACTGGCGACAAACAGTGAGGCGGGCCGCTGGTAAACTTCGCTTGGTGTGCCAATTTGCTCCGCCACACCTTTGTTCATCACGATCACCCGCTGAGCGAGGGTCATCGCCTCCACCTGATCATGGGTCACGTACAAACTGGTGGTCTTCAGCCGACGATGCAGCTGTTGCAGTTCCAATCGCATCTGCACCCGCAGCTTGGCATCCAGATTAGACAGCGGCTCATCAAACAAGAAAACCGCCGGTTCACGCACAATGGCCCGCCCCATCGCCACCCGCTGCCGCTGGCCACCCGATAGCTCACGCGGTTTACGTTTTAGTAGCGGCTCCAGCTCCAGAATGCGGGCCGCTTCATCAACGCGCTGACGGATCTGCTCTTTGCCAAAACCGCGGATTTTCAGGCCATAAGCCATATTGTCAAACACGCTCATATGGGGATAGAGCGCATAATTCTGAAACACCATGGCGATGCCGCGATCTTTCGGTTCCAGATCGGTAACCCGCTGATTATCGATATAAATATCGCCACTGGTGGTGCGCTCCAGCCCCGCTACCATGCGCAGCAGAGTCGATTTACCACAACCGGAGGGGCCAACCATCACGATGAATTCACCGTCGGCGACATCTAAATCAATCTGCTTAATCACCGGCGTGATGCCATCGTAAGATTTAGTTACTGCCTGAAGCTTTAAACATGCCATATCAGATTACTTCTCACTGTCTACCAGGCCGCGTACAAACCAACGCTGCATCAGAAGGACCACCACGACCGGTGGAATTAAGGTCAGAATCATCGCCGCCATCACCTGATTCCACTGGGTGGGTGCGCCCGAGCTTGAGATCATGCTGCGAATTCCCGCCACCGCCGTGCCCATAGAGGCATCGCTGGTAATCAGGATTGGCCAGAGATATTGGTTCCAACCATAGATAAAGGTGATAACAAACAGCGCGGCCAAATTGGTTTTTGACAGCGGCAGGACGATATCCCAGAAAAAGCGCATCGCCCCTGCGCCGTCGATACGCGCGGCTTCCAATAGCTCATCCGGCAGGGTCATAAAAAACTGGCGGAAGAGGAAGGTGGCGGTGGCTGACGCCATCAGCGGCAGGGTCAGCCCGGTGTAGCTATCCAGCATATTCAGGTTTGCAATCACCTGAATTGTCGGGAAAATTCGCACTTCTACCGGCAACATCAGCGTCAAAAAAATCAGCCAGAAGAACAGATTGCGCAGCGGGAAGCGGAAATAAACGATGGCGTAGGCCGAGAGCATCGACACCGTGATCTTGCCGACGGTAATTGCCAACGCCATCACAAAACTGTTCAGCAGCATCAGCCCGAAAGGTGCGCTGTTATTGCCCACCCCCGCGTGCCAAATGTGGCTAATGTTCTGCCATAAATGCGGCCCTGGGATCAGGGTCATCGGCACCTGAAACACCTGAGTATCATCCAGCGAGGCCGCCACAAAGGCCACATAGAGTGGGAATAGAATCAGTAGCACGCCAATCATCAGCATGATGTGGCAAAAGATATCCAGCCCACGACGATTCTCAATCATTGGTAACGCACCTTACGCTCAACAAAGCGGAACTGGATAACCGTCAGGCCAATCACCAGCAACATCAGCACCACCGATTGGGCCGCAGAGCTGGATAAATCCAGTCCGGCAAAACCTTCGCGATAGATTTTATAGATCAGGGTGGTGGTGGCCTGCACCGGGCCACCGCCGGTCGCCGCATCAATAACCGGGAAAGTATCGAAAAAGGCATAAACCAGATTCACTACTAACAGGAAGAAACTGACTGGTGATATCAGCGGCAAGACCAAATTGAAGAAGCGGCGCACCGGCCCTGCACCATCAATGGCGGCAGCCTCAACCAGTGAGCGCGGAATAGATTGCAAAGCCGCCAGGAAAAACAGGAAGTTATAACTGATTTGCTTCCAAACTGAGGCCAACACCACCAAAAACATCGCCTGCCCGCTATTTTGTGCATGGTTCCAGTTGTAACCCAGTGAGGCAAGGAAGTGAGTTATCAAACCCAGCCCCGGATTGAACAGAAAGATCCACAAAACAGCAGCCACCGCAGGGGCGACGGCATAGGGCAGAATCATTAAGGTTTGATAGATACGGCTGCCGCGGATGACGTAATCCACCATTGCGGCCAGAAATAGCGACACAATCAGGCCAATCCCCGCCACTAGTGAACTGAAAATCAGCGTGGTGTAAAAGGAGGCTAAATAGTATTCGTCCTGGAAGAGCTGAATAAAGTTGCTCAGCCCGACAAACTCGCTGGAGAGGCCGAAGGGGTCCAGCATTTGTACCGAATACCACAGGGCTTCGCCGGCAGGCCACAGAAAGAACACCGCCGTAATAGCCAGTTGCGGGAAGACCAACAGGTAAGGCAACCAACTACAGGAGAAACCGGGACGGGAAGATGACATAAAATTAACCGCTTATCTGACTGGTGTTCGTGTGACACAAACCATTTGCCGTGACTGGCACTGCCAGTTTGGGTGTAAAAACCGCGCCCCAAACTGGCCAGTAGCGTCGCTGAATAGCCTTACTTATTCGCCTGCTCGAAGCGGCGCAGCAACACATCCCCCCTCTTCACTGCGCCATCCAATGCTTCCTGAGGCGTCTTTTTACCGGTCCACACCCCCTCCAGCTCCTCATCAACCACAGTACGAATCTGCGGCATATTACCCAGACGCAAACCCTTGGTATAAGGCAATGGCGGCTTATTCAACATTTGGCGCGTAGCAACATCAGCACCAGGGTTTTTCTCATAGAAACCCTGCTGTTTGGTTAGCTCATAAGCGGCGGTGGTGATCGGCAGATAGCCCGTCTTCTGGTGCCATTCGGCCGCGATTTCCGGCTGAGCCAGATATTGCAGGAACTCAGCTACCCCCTGGTAGGTCTCTTTATTTTTGCCGTCCATCACCCATAAACTGGCACCGCCGATAATGGCATTTTGTGGCGCATCTTTCGCATCGGCGTCGTAAGGCATCATGCCAACACCGTAGTTAAATTTCGCATATTGGCGGATATCGGCCAGTGAACCGGAAGAGGCGGTGGTGATGGCGCAATCGCCATTATAAAACTTGGCGGTCGACTCATCTTTACGACCAAAATAGGTGAAATCACCCTTTTTATTCATATCCGACAGCAGTTGAATATGCTTCACCTGCAATGGCTTATTGAACTCCAGCACTGCATCAGTACCATCAAAACCATTATTACGGCTGGCGATTGGCTGACCATGCCAGGCGCTGAAGTTCTCAATTTGAATCCACCCCTGCCAGCCGCTGGCGTAGCCACAGCTCGAACCGGCAGCACGTAACTTGGCGGTATCTGCCGCCAGCTCTTGCCAAGTTTTTGGCGGCTGATCCGGATTCAGACCCGCTTTTTTGAAGGCATCTTTGTTGTAATACAGCACCGGAGTGGAGCTGTTAAATGGCTGGGATAGTAAATGACCTGTTTTGGCGTCGGTGTAATAACCGGCTACTGTCGGCACGAAAACAGATTCATCAAAATTAATATTGGCGTCTTTAAACACCTGGAATACTGGCTTGATCGCCTTGCTGGCCATCATGGTCGCCGTACCCACTTCATAAACTTGCAAAATAGCCGGCGCTTTACCGGAACGGAAAGCCGCAATCCCCGCCGCCAGACTCTGCTCGTAGTTGCCCTTATAGACAGGAACGATTTTATAATCGCTATGCGACTGGTTAAAGCGGTCAGCTAACGAATCCACCTCTTTACCTAACTCCCCCTCCATGGAGTGCCAAAAAGGAATTTCCGTTACCGCCATGGCATTGGCACTAAATGCTAATGTCAGCGCGATACAAATTGATGTTTTACTAATAGTATTATTAAGCATAATCCGGCCCCTGAATAAATCTGTCTGACTCACCTCAATCAATTGCAGTGGATGAGCAATTTTGTTCGAAAGCAAACATGACACCACTTAGTGACAGAAATATAACTTTTACATGACAGAAAAATGACAAGTCACTAATAGAAAAACAAAAATGACTTTTTAACGCTAGGATTAATTAAATAAACTTGTAATCTAAGTTAATAAAGAGTCAATTAACAGAATGCATTAGCATATCAGATTACTCATAGTGATAAATATAATTTTTATATATCTCAGCAGTTACTCAGATTGATTTTTTCTCCTTAACACGACCAATTAATTATTGAGCCACCTGATATGCCGTGATAGCATCACCTCGCCCTGATGGATTAATCATATTAATGCGATTCTATTCACGCCCAACCTATTATCGCTACTATATATATCCATCAAATAAGCATCATAGAGTATGATATTGCCTTCTCAGGTATCATCTAGAGCAAGGCTTCATTTAAACATTAAAGGACTATTAGGTATTTATGATGAAAAAGACCCTACTTTCTATTATGACTATGGCAATATTGGCCAGCAGCACAGCAGCTTATTCAAATGCAGTAACCAAAGATATTACAGTTGAAGCAACAATCCCGGCATCATTCAGTATGAGTGATGATGCGGGGAAGGCAATTGAAAGCGCCCCTCTGAAAATGACGCCGGATGCCGATAATAAAGGCAGTTACATAATTACTAAGCCAGTCCGGTTCACTGGCAACGGTAAAGGCTTGACGATTACTATGAACAAAGAATTCAAGCTAGTAGAATCAACAGGCGCTATCAAAGAATTTACCGATATTGAACTAAAGCTGGATTCACAGGATCTGACGCTTCGCAACCAGGTTAAACTTGGACAGGATAAGCTTGGTCAAAGTGTTAACTTAGTTATTTCGGGTAAAGAACCAGATCATGCTATGGAAGGAGAGACATATAGTGGCACCCTTCAACTTAAATTAGAAGCTGACGCTTAATTACCACCATGCAGTATATATCTATTTGATTAACAGATGCAGCTGGGAAATTCAGTTCTCGGCTGCATTTCCCCCACTATGAAAGTTGAGTGATTACAATGAAATGGATTTCGCGACTTATTATTATAATGGCAATATTAGCTAGCAGTACAACTGCTTACTCAGCGCCAGTTGTACAAAATATTCCAGTTGAAGCAACCATTAAAAGTACTGTAACCATAACAAAGGCTAATGGCGATCCACTTGAATATATTGTATTAAAATTTCAGCCCCACGCGAGGATTTCCAAACGCTTTTTTCATACTGAGGATATTAAGTTAACAACAAACATGTCTGGGAAGGGTATCAATATTAGGTTAAAGGAAAAATTTGTTATGAGAGGTTTTTCAGGTTTTGATTACCGGTGGTTTGGATCGGGAGGAGGTAATATCAACGAAGAGAGAGAAGCAAGGATGGCGGCTGAGAAAATAGATAAGAGAAAAGCTCTCCACAATACAGTCAAGTTGGCTGGAAAGACGTTATCCACCAAGAGCGAAAAATATACTTTAGATGAGATAAATGACAACATGCCTTTATCAATCAGTGCTGGTGGGTTACGTGGAAAACCAGGTGATATATATAAAGGGATAATTAAGCTCGTTGTGGAACCTATACTTTAATCATATCTGAATATTTAATTTAAAACACACATACCATTTGAATATAACACTAGCCAGATGTTGGTTATTTTGAGTGGCGAGGCATAGAGTTTAATATTAGGGCAACAAGCCAACAAAGATTAATATAAAACCCTAAGCAAGACCATTTTTATGATTAATAGTGGAATGGAATCCAATGCTAAAAATACTAAAAGATAATCAGTTGATTTCATGTGTTTTGTTATTTTCTACATTTAATTCAGCATGGGCAGATGATATCTCTATTGAATACTTAGTCCCCGCAGGGTTCTCTGCCGCTGAAGAAAATAACACGCTGCAATTGCTTGGCGTATTAGATGGCAAAACCTTACCTGGTCCGCTATTTTTCTCAGAAGAGAAACAACAGTTAAGTTTTGATAAGCAACTATATAGAAATAACAATGTTAGTGAACAGTCAACTATATTGTTAGAACAGATCCTAGCTCAACTCCCCTATTTACAATGTCAAAATGGTTGTGACTATATTTTATCTGGCCATAATATCATGCTGGATAAAATTAATAATGTCATTACCATAAACAATAGCAGCAACCGCTACTTGATGCCACCGACTACGTGGGGCCTGGTGCATAACCAATCTTTTGACCTGCGCATGACGGCCAAAAACTACCGTGCTATATCTGGTCGTGGACAAGGCTATATTGGTTTGCCTTGGCAATCATATGGTTTTATAAATTGGTTTTATAACACCACGCGTTCGAAGAATAATTATCTGCAAAGAAATACCTCCCAGTACCAGCACCGGACGCAAAAAGGGATTGATAGTTGGTACTTACAAAAGAACTTTCAGACACTCTATTTACGAACCGGCAGGCAAAATAATCTGGATAACAGCGCCGGTAGCATTCACACCTTACTCAACCCAGCACTAGACCAATTTATCACCTTAGGTAGCCAAAGCTATTTGGCTCTTGATAAGCCCTCTGCGGGTAGCCTGGTGTTATATGCCACAGCGGATGGGGATTTTGAGATTTACCGCGATAATCAACTTATTCGTCGTATTCCTGCACAACTGGGCCGCAATGAAATTAATTATAATCAACTACCTGGCGGCTATTATAACGTTGAAATTCGCTTAGTAGATAATACTGGCCGCGTAATCAGCCAGGAAAGCCAAGTCATCAGCAATATCAGCACTCAAACTAATAATGGTTGGTTTGTAACTATGGGGAAAGGGACGAAAAACAATAAAAACCAGAATAAAAACCCCAATAGAGATCACCCTTATTTAGTGCAATTTGGTCGCAGTATGAATATAAAAAATCTACAAACAAATATCTCGCTGCTTAAAGACAATGCCCATCACTGGGCCGCTGAAGGGAATATATCGCGGCCATGGGGTTTCTCCGAACTGACTATTACCCCCACCCTTGGCATGATGTCTGGTGAAAAACATGGTGGCGGATATCTGCGCTTGAATGGCGGGAATACTATATTAGGCTATCTATCAGTAGCTCGTTATCAAACGCCAGATGTATCAATCTATGCGCCAAACTACGGCAGTACATCTGTATCTTACAGCCGTCGCTTTGGGCCAACTCAACTCAGTTACCAATTTAATCAATATGAACGCAGTAGACAGCACCGTATTCAGGGCAGTTGGGACTGGCGGCACCCACAATTTGGCCTAAACCTCTCCCTCGGCGTACAAAAAGGGGACCAGTGGAACAGAACAAATAGCTATAGTGATAATAACTATGGTGTTTTTCTCAATACCACACTCTCCTTCCAGCAAAGCAGCGCCAGCATAAACAGCGCCTATGCACAGCAGCAGTTAACCACCAGTGCCAGTTACCAAAAAGAGTTCACCGATAACCATGGCACCAGCTCTTTGGGCATTAATGGCAGTACCAGCGGGAGAAATAACAATAGTATCGGCAGCTTTGCCCACCGTAGTGGAAGTCGTGGAGATATATCCGCCCGAGTGGGTATTGATAGCAAAATAGCCAATGGTGGGATCAGTTATAACGGTATGTTTGCTATCAGCCCACAAGGGGCAGCTCTGGGGCGTAGTAGCTACAGCGGCTCGGCACTATTAATAGAAACACCAGAATTATTGGATACGCCTTATAGCTTCCAGGCAGAAGGTCATCCCATAACGGGCGGCGGTCTCTATGCCATACCGGTTCCCCGCTATAAGGATCGCTTCTTTATTACTACTCATAATGACCGTAGTGATCTGGATATGCATATTCAATTACCAGTCAATATTGTACGGGCACATCCTGGGCAGGTATTTTCCAGTAAAGCAGACATTACCTTAAGCCTGCTTTACAACGGATTCCTCAAAGACTCCCGTGGGCAACCCGTCAGCGGAGTCATTCAGGAAACAGGCGATACAGTCCACCCTAATGGACTGTTCTCCATTAGTTCAAATACCATACTGAAAGACATTACTGTCCAAAATGGTTCAATCCGTTATCGCTGCGATATGCGTCAGCAGCATGATCACATTTACCAGTGTCATTCGTATTAATATCTATAGGAATTAGAATGAAATTTAATAAGTTACTTTCAGCTGCTTTTTTACTATTGCTGCCAATTACCGCAACTTATGGGCAGTTATCGGTTATTCCCGTCAGCACTACGGTTAATGCACTGGATCAACACCGCACGATACAAGTCTATAACAGTGGTGATCAGCCGCTTTATTTAGATATCTCACTGCAACGGGTCGATAATCCTGGTATCAACCCAGAGAAAAAAACACTGATTAGTGATATTCCTCAGCCTGAAATCATTTTTAACCCTAACCGAATTACATTAGGGCCAAAACAGAAGCGGGATATCAAGTTATTACCACTAAAATCTCCGGTGCAAGAAACACTCTATCGCTTGTATATCGATCCGATAGTCGAGACCAAAGCCGTTGTGAACAATGCCGATAAAAGTAAAATCCACGCGCCGATGACTATCAGTATTGGCTATGGGGTGCTTATTCATCATGTTCCGCCTATAAGTGCACACACTCGCCATTGGATGCATCAATGTATGCCCGACAACCGTTTGATGCTGAGTTCCACAGGTAGCGTTCACAGTAAGTTTGCACAACTCAAATCACCCGATGACTCCAAACTGTCTGACAACCTGAATCTATACCCTGGCACACCAATCACCTTGTCAGTCAAACAACTTAGCGGGAAGGTAGATAATGAACCTTTTGCTCTTCATTGCAGTTAGTTTGCTATCACTTGGTGCTTTTGGGGCAATCGATATTCAGCCACATGTGTTGGAAATGCGGCAGGCCAATGCTGTGGTAAATGTTATCAATCGCAGTTCAACCACTGAATACATCACGGTTCAGTTATATCGGATCAATAACCCCGGCGTATCACCCGAGCAAGAATCATTGACCGCTGTTGGGGAACAACTACAGCCATCACTGTTTGCCGCTCCGGCCAAACTGACTCTCGGCCCCAAGCAAAGCGGAAGAGTACTCCTGAAAGCTCTACAAGCGCCGGAGAAAGAGCAGGTCTATCGGTTATCAGTGGCCCCTGAAAAAAACCTGCGGGTTAAGGGGGGTCATGGGGCGGTACTGGGTGTGCAATTAAGTTATATGGGGCTGATCAGACATTTGCCAGCGTCATTGCAACCCCAGTGGCAGCACCGCTGTGTCAACGGGACGTTAGAATTACAAAATACCGGTAATACCCGCCTGAGGTGGCACCAATTAATAGCCCAAGGCCAAGATATCAAAGATTTTAATCTCTATCCCGAGCAACGCCGGAAACTGGCAACCAGAGATATACAGGGAATGATTGAGGATAAAACCTTTAGTTTGAGATGCACGGTGGATTAAAGACAAGGAGGGTTATGAAAATTATCAAAATAGTCGCCATATCACTATTACTTTTCTGTCAGGTAGCTTCAGCGACAGCTCCGATTCCGCTAGGAAGTATTGATGTCAAATTAGATGTCACTGCACCAGCAAAAATTCAGATCGAAAATCCCAAAGGCGGTGGTTGGTATAGCAACATTAAGCTGGAGAGTACCCCGGAAGATCGGTCTCTTTTTCAGGCGGAGGTGCCTGTGAGGGTAAAACTTCGACGGGCAGAGAGTTTCACTATTTCGGTTAAAGATCCATTAATACTCACCCGTGAAACCAGTGCTGTGCATTCAGCACCATTGGTGTTCTCGCCAGCCAAAGTGAGTTGGGGTAGGCGTGGCCATCTACAGCCATTAGTAGCCGCTACTCCACAAGAATTTGTGGTCGGAAAAAGTACAACTAGCCAAAATAGTGCCGATTATCTATTACATATTTCTGCCCAGGCACCTGATGGGCAAGATACCGCTGGAAAATATCAGGGGCAGTTAACATTAATCTTCGAAATAAACAGCTAATAGTTATGGAGAGACACCAAGTGAACATTAATAATAAACACTTATTTATGGGGCTATTGCTATTAATACTGTCTCCCGCCGTGATGGCAACGCCTGATTTTCGTGACGTGTTCGTCAAAGACTATACTAATTGCTCAATACAATTATTAGATGATGACAGTGTGAAAGTCTCTTTTCGGGCAAATGTGCTAGGTAATTCAACTGAGGATCTTGATGTGTATCCATTATTATCATTCTATCTTTATGATGAGGCTGACGCATTAAGTTCACAAAGTTCACATCCAGCCAATATCAGTAATTTATCTATCAATGGCAATGGCATAGTATCGCCCCTTACCAATAATGAATGGGTACTTAACTCTAAAACTATTACTGGGACGGCATTCTATGATGTCTCATTTGTAGTTCCCTCTGATACTATTCATCATCTTGGAGCGGTAAGAGTCGGCGTAACTATTGGCCTTGTTGAATATATAACTAGGATTAAGGGCGATGGTTATGTTCGAGTATTTGTTGTTCAACCAAAGGGTGTTTCTTTTAACTCATTAGGTAATCAGTGCAGATCCTTTGTTATAGACTCACCACCAGAAGCGTTGAAAATTGATCCTAAGTTTCGTTTAAAATCAGCTGTATGGGAATTAAAGTCCATTGATTTGGATACGTTGTTAAATAACGGTAGCTTAGAGGTCCCACTGAAAAATCCACATACTGATGAATTATGTATTAGCTACCGAAGTATGGGGATAAGTGATGATGGTTATATGATTAGCATCAATAACATTAATGGGTTATCTGAAGACGGTCAACATTTTAAATTAATAGAAAAATCGAGCAATAACGTGATTAACTACGACATATACCTGTCTTATGATGGCGCTTTTACCAATGAAATCGACTACACTCAAGCAAACAATCCAAGCCAACATATTCATTTAGAGCGTGAACGTTTTCCCAAAGGGGAGGCATGTTGGTCACCTGAAATTGAGGTTTATAGCACTGGAACTACCGATAAGGGCAGCTATAGCGACACGCTGAACTTTACAATTACCCCTGTAACATGACACTAATTAACCAACTGATAATGTTATATTTTCACCATAAAAAGGCCCATTATCGGGCCTCAGACTGCTGACAAACCCCAGTGACTCGATCTTGAACGGTGAGGATAGGCAGAAGAGTAAAGCGTCCGCGCCAGGGAGGGCGCGGCTCGAGCCATCAGGGATGATTTTACGGCGTCTTTACGATCTGCCTGTTCTCTCCGCTCAGGCGGCTTTGTCAATAACCTTAAGGCCCGTTACCGGGCCTTAAAAATACGGTATAAAAGCGGAATACTTAGCCACCCAGATAAGCTGAACGCACAGCCTCATTCGCCAGTAAAGCTGCCCCGGTATCTTCCAGAACAATGCGCCCATTCTCCAATACATAACCACGATCAGCCAATTTCAGTGCCTGATTCGCATTCTGCTCAACCAGGAAGATAGTCATACCCTCTTCTCTTAGCTGTTGAATAGTATCAAATATTTGCAGGATAATAATCGGGGCCAGCCCCAGGGACGGCTCATCCAAAAGCAGCAATTTAGGTTGACTCATCAATGCACGGCCTATCGCCAGCATCTGCTGCTCACCACCGGACATCGTCCCTGCCCGCTGAATACGCCGTTCAAACAACCGTGGAAACAAGTCGTAAACGCGCTCAATGCGCTGTTGATATTGCTGGCGATCAGCAAAGAAGCCGCCCATTGCCAGATTCTCTTCAACCGTCATGCGAGAAAATACGCGACGGCCTTCCGGTACAATTGCAATTGCCTCGCGCATAATGCGGGCCGTCTGCCAGTCAGTAATGTCCTGCTCACCAAAAACGATACAGCCTTCAGTGGCGCGCGGCTCGCCGCATAATGTTCCCAACAATGTCGTTTTACCCGCACCATTGGCCCCAATCAGCGTAACAATTTCGCCCTGTTGAATATGTAAACTAACCTGATGCAGCGCCTGAATTTTGCCGTAATGGGCTGAAACTTGATTAAATGACAACATGTTATGTTTATGCCTCGCCCGCTTTCCATTCACTCAACATAAGGCTACTCACCCAAATAGGCCCGAATTACATCCGGGTTATCACGGATTTCAGCAGGAGTGCCTTGTGCCAACGGCGTTCCCTGATTCACCACATAAATGCGGTCAGAGATACCCATCACCAGTTTCATATCATGCTCAATTAACAAAACTGAAACCTGATGCTGGCCTCGTAACTCCATAATCAACTGATTCAGTTCATCAGTCTCTTTCGGGTTCAGACCTGCCGCAGGTTCGTCGAGCATCAATAACTCAGGCCGGGTCACCATGCAGCGGGCAATTTCCAGGCGCCGTTGCTGACCATAGGCCAAATTCCCCGCCTGCCGGTTTGCCAGCTCTAATAAGCCGACACGCTCCAGCCAGGTTGCGGCACGTTCCAGGGCATCAGCTTCTGCGCGACGAAAGCCCGGCGTCTTCAGCAAACCGGCAAAAACACCACTTTTAAGATGCTGATGTTGTGCCACCAGCAAGTTCTCTACGACAGTCATTTCGCGGAACAAACGCACGTGCTGGAAGGTACGAATCACGCCCATGCGGGCAATCATCTGGCCGGGTAGCCCTTCCAGGTGGCGATCACGTAATTTAATAGTGCCACCTGTTGGCCGGTAGAATCCAGTTAGGCAGTTAAAAATGGTGGTTTTTCCCGCCCCATTAGGGCCAATCAGTGAGACAATTTCCCCCTGATTAAGGGTCAATCCCACGTTGTTGACCGCCAGTAATCCACCAAAGCGCATCGACAGCCCTTCAACGGCTAACAAAGGTTGCGTACTCATGCTTTCTCCCCCTGTTTAGCGTTGATTTCGGCAACTTTCAGCTTCAGTTGTGGCCGTTTCATTGGCAACAGGCCCTGCGGTCGCCAGATCATCATCAATACCATCAATGCCCCCAACAGCAACATGCTGTAGGCATTGAGATCACGCATTAACTCGCGCGAAACCACCAGTATTACCGCCGCCAGAATGACCGCGAACTGTGAACCCATCCCCCCTAAAACCACTATCGCCAGCACGAAAGCCGATTCAACAAAGGTAAAAGACTCTGGGCTGACAAAACCTTGTCGCGCAGCAAACAGCGTACCGGCAAAACCTGCAAAGGCCGCACTGATGGTAAACGCCGTTAGCTTGATTTTTGTTGGGCTAAGGCCCAGTGAACGGCAGGCAATTTCATCTTCGCGCAGCGCTTCCCATGCCCGACCTAGCGGCATACGCAGCAATCGGTTAATCACGAACAGGGTCAAAATCACCAACAGCAGTGCCACCATATACAGGAAAATGATGCGATCGCTTGGGTCATATGTCAGGCCAAAGAAGTTATGGAAGGTATCCCAACCGCCATCTTTTGTGGTGCGGCTAAACTCCAGACCAAACAGTGTCGGTTTAGGAATTTGGCTAATGCCATTCGGGCCACCAGTGATTTCGGTATTGTTGAGCAGCAAAATACGCACAATTTCACCAAAACCAAGTGTGACGATCGCCAGATAATCCCCACGCAGGCGCAGGACGGGGAAGCCCAGCAAGAAACCGGATAGCGCCGCGACGATCCCTGCCAGCGGCAAACTTTCCCAAAAACCTAAACCGTAATAGTGATTCAACAGCGCGTAAGTGTATGCACCGATGGCATAAAATCCACCGTAACCCAGCACCAGCAGGCCAGATAAGCCCACCACGACGTTCAATCCCAGGCCCAGCATGACGTAAATTAGCGTCAGGGTGGCGATATCAACTGAACCACGGGAGACCAAAAATGGCCAGGCAATCGCGGCAATAATAATTGCAGCGGCGAATAATTTCTGCCGAGGCGTGGTGCCGTCAAAACTGGGCAATACCCAGGCTGGGCCTGAGATTTTTTTGATGCCCTGTTGTATGACCGGGCGCACCAACTGGAAGAAAAATACCACGACACAGGCCGCGCCAATCCACAGCCAGCGGATTTCCGACGCACCTTGCACGATCAGTTTGGTGCCATCTAGCTGCAACTGTAGCCCCATAACAAACGAGGCGAGAACCAGCAGAACGAAACTGGAGATAATGGCGTTGACGAAGTTGAGCTGTTTCATACTTTTTCAACCTCCGGACGGCCTAATATCCCAGTAGGCATGACTAACAGCACGACAATCAGCAATGCGAATGAAACTGCATCTTTGTATTCGGTGCTGAGATAAGCAGAGGTCAGTGCTTCCGCAACCCCTAGAATCAAGCCGCCAATCATTGCGCCGGGAATACTGCCGATCCCGCCCAACACTGCCGCAGTGAATGCTTTCATGCCAGCCATAAAGCCGATGTATGGGTTGATCACGCCATAGAATTGGCCGAGTAATACGCCCGCAACTGCCGCCATCAATGCCCCGATCACGAAGGTCAGTGAGATGACTCGATCCGTATTAATGCCCAGCAGGCTAGCCATTTTCAAATCTTCAGCACAGGCACGGCACGCGCGGCCCATCCGGGAGTAGCGGATAAAGAGTGTCAGCGCCAACATGGCGAGGAAGGTGACTATCCAAATCGTCAACTGCATGGTGCTGATAGTGGCGGCGAAACCATTGGTTTCAGCCAAGGTCCACTGTCCGGTCACTAAACTCGGTAGCGCCAGATCCCGTGAGCCTTGCGTCAGGCTGACGTAGTTTTGCAGGAAGATAGACATCCCAATCGCCGAGATCAATGCAATCAAACGCTTAGAGCTACGAACCGGCTTATATGCCACCCGTTCGATACTCCAGCCATAAGCACTGGCGATCACAATTGAGACCAGGAAAGCACAGCCAATCAATAGCCAGCTGGCATCAATCCCCATCATCATTAATGCGGCTATCACGATAAATGAGACGTAGCTGCTGATCATATACACTTCGCCATGAGCAAAGTTGATCATGCCAATAATGCCGTACACCATGGTGTAACCAATGGCGATCAGCGCATAGGTACTGCCCAACGTAACGCCATTGAACATTTGTTGCAGAAAATACAGAAACTGCTCTGACATACCCTAACCCTTTGATTCACTTGCCTGGCTGCCCTCGCCAATTGCGCCTAATCTACTCTGTGCAGAGAGGAAAATCCCCCCAAAATCTGGGGGGAATGCAATGGGTAAAAGGGGCCGGGTTGCTACGGGAGCAACCCTACAACTTGATGTTTCTAATATTATTGTTATTTGACTGCGGTAGATGAGCCATCCGCGTGCCATTCAAAAATACCGAACTCAAACCCTTTCAAATCACCTTTTTCATCCCAGCTCAATGGCCCCATCACTGTTTCGACCGGCTTGCCGGTTTTCAGATCTTTGACCAAATCAGCTGGCTCCTGGCTGCCGGTACGCTCCATCGCCGTGGTCAACGATTGCAGCGCGGCATAGGTGGTCCAGACAAATGGGCCAGTTGGGTCCAGCTTCTTCGCTTTCAGTGCATCAACGATAGGTTGGTTAGTCGGCACTTGATCATAACGTTTCGGTAATGTCACCAACATACCTTCGGAAGCATCACCGGCGATGTTGGACAGTGAGGAGTTACCCACGCCCTCTGGACCCATGAAGCGGGCTGTCAGACCTGCCTGCTTAGCCTGACGCAGAATTTGCCCCATCTCCGGGTAGTAACCACCGAAGTAGACGAAATCGACATTCTCTTTCTTCAGACGAGCAACCAGGGTTGAGAAATCTTTATCACCGGCGGTCACACCTTCAAACAGAACCGGTTCTGTACCTTGTTTTTTCAGGCTATCACGCACGGAGCGCGCCAGACCTTCACCGTATTGCTGCTTATCGTGCACAACAGCGATACGTTTAGGTTTGATGGTCTCAAGAATATATTTAGCGGCGGTTGGGCCTTGATCAGAATCCAGGCCGGTGGTGCGCATAATCATTTTGTAACCACGGGTGGTTAGATCAGCATTTGTCGCGGCAGGGGTGATCATAATCACGCCTTCATCTTCATAAATGTCTGATGCAGGCTGAGTCGAAGAAGAGCAAAGATGACCAATAACGTAGCGGATACCGTCATTAATGACTTTGTTGGCAACAGCAACGGCTTGTTTCGGGTCGCAGGCATCATCGTATTCCACACCGACCAGCTTATCGCCTTTAATTCCACCTTTGGCATTGATATCAGCAATAGCCTGACGTGCACCGGTAAATTCCATGTCACCATATTGGGCTACCGGGCCGGACATCGCGCCAACAATGGCAACTTTAATGTCTTTCGCCAGTACAGAGTGGCTCATCGCCATCGCGATACACCCAGCCAGCAACACTTTACCTTTTGTTAATTTCATCCGCGAATTCCCCATCTGTCATTGTGAACGTGCTTGTTGTGTTGGTCTTAACGTTTTATCGTGCCGCTACGTTTTATTCATATGTAATAATGATTTAGTCTCAAAAGTGATGCTTTTTTCTAATAAGACTTTATTTTTCATGTTATTAAACAGGAGTTTTATGCTGTAAATCAACTCAGACAAGCAGAAACAAGCGGTGCAAACAGCATAAAATTAGGATTAAATTGAATGGGTTTTACTCAAATGATAGTGGGTTATGCTGGTTGAGCGACCATTTACTCTGTTAAAACTCGGAAAATGCAGTATCGAAAAAACATTTTCCCCCAAGCACGTACAGAAAAACTTACACAACGCTCTGGTCTGTGATCTAGTACAATAAACCACAGCACAATATCCTTTACTTTCTTATGGTCTCTTGGCGATGAAACTGACTATTGAACGATTAACAGCCCTGACTCATCAGGATTTTATCGATTTAGCGAAGATTTGGCCTGAGCAGCAGCCAACCAGCTGGCACCAATGGATTATCGACGGTAATCCGCTCTTTGCTGCGCGCTTTAATGAGCGCCTGTTAGGTGCGGTGAAAGTTGTTGTGAATGGTCATAATGCCAGGCTTCAGGATTTGTGTGTCAGAGAGGTGACACGTCGGCGTGGTGTGGGGTTATATCTGATTGAAGAGACGCTGCGTCAGCTGCCGGCCGTTCAGCACTGGGCGCTGGGTGATGAGCAGATCACGGCCGAAAATCGCGCGGCCATAGCGGGTTTTATGCACGCCTGTGGTTTTAGTCGTAGCACGCAGGACTGGCAGCGATAACTCACAGCAATCATTAGAGGTGGAGTTATTAATTCTGAGATATTGGTAAAGTACCAGTGGCGGAGAGAACAGGCAGATAGTAAAGACGCCGTAAATCCGTCCTTGGAGAGCGCCGCCCTGCCGCGGACAGCTCGACTCTTCCACCAGCCCTCACCGCTCCAGATCGAGTCATCGGGATTTGCCATCAGTCTGAAAGTCATTAACTCTGCGGCTTTGCACGATTTCAAGCTAGGTTAACCAGGCCAGCCTTGAGTGCCAGAAAAGCAAAAGGGCGATATTAATATCGCCCTTTCTGTTGTATCACAATTGCTGAATCGCCTTATCAGGCTTCAATTGCCATACGTAATTTTTTCATCGCATTTTTTTCAAGCTGACGAACACGCTCAGCGGATACACCGTACTGATCTGCCAGCTCCTGCAACGTAGACTTGTTGTCATCATCCAGCCAACGTGCACGGATAATATGCTGGCTCCGCTCGTCCAAACCTTCCAACGCATAAGCCAGTTTATCTGCTGCGTGGTTATCCCAGTTATCCTCTTCAATGCCATCGGCAAAATCAGAGGTTTTATCCTGCAAATACAGGACTGGGGCCATAGATTGGCCATCACGTGCTTCGTCATCTGGAGATGGATCGAAAGTCATATCCTGTGCGGACATACGTGATTCCATCTCGCGAACGTCTTTACTGGTCACACCCAGTTCTTTGGCAACCAACTCGACTTCATCCTGGTTAAACCAGCCCAGACGCTGCTTGGTTTTACGCAGATTAAAGAACAGCTTACGCTGAGCTTTAGTGGTCGCGACTTTAACAATTCGCCAGTTACGCAGAACATATTCGTGAATTTCTGCTTTGATCCAGTGTACCGCGAAGGAGACCAGACGTACCCCAACTTCAGGGTTGAAGCGGCGAACTGCTTTCATCAAGCCAATATTACCTTCTTGGATAAGGTCAGCCTGTGGCAAACCATACCCAGAATAATTACGGGCAACATGAGCGACAAAGCGCAGGTGAGACAGGATAAGCTGTTTAGCCGCTCCCAGATCGCCCTGGTAATGCAGCCGTTCAGCCAGCTCCCGCTCTTCCTCTGCTGTCAGCATTGGATAGGCGTTGGCAGCCCGAATATAGGCTTCCAGACTACCTTGGGGTACTAAGGCTAAAGTTTGCATTTCTTTGGTCATTCAAAACCCTCTCATTGCATTGGCTATAAGTGCAGATTTCTCTCAGAGCTGATATTTTAGCATCTGCTTAAGCAGATTCAAGCGCTGGGCACCTTATCATTTCACTGTGCTTTTCGACCGAGTATTGCCAGAAAAGTTCATGCCGGATCACATTTTTTGCAGCGGATCGTAGTAAATGATCTGCAATACACAGCGGAAAGCGTCGATGGGATTCATCGGCAAACAGCGCCTCTCTCCCTGCCTTAACTGAACACCGCAGGGAAAGAGTATAACAAACATTCTTTACTGCGGTGTAAATCGGCGTAAATGTTGCACCGTAGCCAGCCAGGCGGCGATCCAGCCAATCATGGCGGAGATCAAGACCAATAGCAGGCACTCATCCCAGCTTAGGCCATGCAGTGTAAAGCTGGTGCCGAACACCGTCGCTACCTGTGTGACCACTGATCCTAGCTTCCAAACCAGCGCTTCAGAGAGGATTAACGACAGAATCGCGCCACCGAAGCCCAGCATCGCACCACCATTCAGGAACGGCCGCAGGATGAATCCATCAGTAGCGCCAATCAGTTTCATTACATTGATAGTATCGCGACGGCTGAAAATACTCAGACGCACACTGTTACCAATGACCAGGAACACGGCAACCACCATCAACACACCAATCATGGCCGCCACCTGCCCAACCAGGTCCGTGAGGGCGGCCAGACGAGCAAACCAGCTATCGTCCATACGAACTTCAGCGACCCCTTCCACTTTACTGACGCGGTCACGCAAGGTATCCAGTGTCCCAGAGCTTTGGAAATCCAACTTGGGCGTGATAATAGCAACGGCGGGCAGCGGGTTCTCTTCCAGCATATCCAGAGCACCACCAAAACCGGACCAGTTGCGAAACTCACCCATCGCTTCTTCCCGCGACAGATAATTGACCTTCTCGACACCGGCTTCTGCTTTCAACGTGGTGACCACATTTTCAGCCGCGTTATCATCCAATGCCTTATCCAGATAAACCGTCAGTTGCGGAGTTGGATACCACTGGTCTGCCGCCTGACTGACGTTCTTCCACACGATATAGCAGACACTTGGCAGTGTCAGTGAGATGGCAATCACCATCACCGTTAAGAGTGTTGCCAGTGGTTGGCGCATCATATCGGCGATCGCATTGACCCACGAATAGCGCCACTGTTCACGCCAACCGCCTTTCAGCGCTCTGGTTTTAGCTTTCTGTGCACTATTCGCCATGGTGCGCTCCTGACATTCGCCCCTGACTCAGCGTCAGAATCGGGTAGCGCCGCCGGGCAATCAACGACGTATCGTGGGTTGCCATCAAGACGGTAACGCCCACACGGTTAAATTCTTCAAATAAGCGCAAAATACCTTCGGATAACGCGTCATCCAGATTACCGGTGGGCTCATCTGCCAGTAATACCGCGGGTTTATTCACCACTGCTCGGGCAATGCCGACGCGCTGCTGTTCACCACCAGAAAGCTGAATCGGGAAGTTCTTCGCCTTATCCAGCAGCCCCACTTTATCTAGCGCCGCTGATACGCGCCGGCGAATATCTTCAGTGCTGGCACCGGCGATAATCAATGGCATGGCTACGTTGTCGTATACCGTCCTGTCCAGCAGCAGATGGTGATCTTGGAAGATCATGCCGATCTGGCGGCGCAAAAATGGTACTTCGCGGTTTTTCAAGCGGCTGATATCGTGACCGCCAAACCAAATATGGCCGGCACTGGGGCGCTCGATACCACAAATCAGTTTCAGCAGCGTACTTTTCCCTGCGCCAGAATGGCCGGTGAGAAACGCCATTTCCGCTGGCCGCAGATGAAAATCTACTCCTTGCAGCGCCTGTCGTCCGCCAAGATAAGCTTTACTGACCTGTTCAAAGCGAATCATCCGTATTAATCCTCTCGGGCAAAAAGAGCCTCAATAAAATCGTCAGCCTTGAATGGCCGTAAATCTTCTATGCCTTCCCCAACACCGATATAACGGATTGGGATACCGAACTGATCTGCGATGGCGAAAATCACCCCGCCTTTGGCGGTACCATCCAGTTTAGTCAGGGCAATCCCAGTCAGACCCACTGCTTCATTAAAGAGTTTCGCCTGACTCACCGCATTTTGTCCGGTACTGGCATCTAACGTCAGCATAACCTCATGAGGGGCATCGCCGTCCAGTTTTTTCATCACCCGGACAATCTTCTTCAGCTCCTCCATCAGGTGGGCTTTGTTTTGCAAACGCCCAGCAGTGTCGGCCAGCAACACATCAATACCACGGGCTTTAGCCGCCTGAATGGCATCGAAAATCACCGAGGCGGAGTCCGCACCGGTATGTTGAGCCACCACGGCAATTTTGTTGCGTTCACCCCAAACTTGCAGTTGTTCTACCGCAGCAGCGCGGAAAGTATCCCCCGCAGCCAGCATAACGGATTTACCTTCAGCCTGGAATTGACGCGCCAGTTTACCGATGGTGGTCGTTTTGCCCACGCCATTAACGCCAACCATTAAAATAACAAATGGATTTTTACCACTAACATCCAGTGGTTTGTCTACTGTAGACAAAATTTCGGACATCTCCTCTTTGAGTTTGCCATATAACGCTTCAGCATCTTTTAGCTGCTTACGGCTAGCATGTTCGGTCAATGAGGTGATGATTTTGCGGGTGGTTTCAACACCAACGTCGGCGATCAGGAGCTGTTCTTCCAACTCTTCAAACAGATCGTCGTCGATTTTTTTACCGCTGAACAGCCCCATAAAACCAGAGCCTAGGTTCTGCTTGGTTTTGAGTAAGCTGCGCTTTAACCGCGCGAAGAAGCCCTCTTTGGTTGGTCGCTCTTGTTCCTGCGCCGCGACTGGAACAGTGACCTCTTCAAGCTCTTCTTCCGGTTCAATTTCATCGTCAACGGCAGCATCTTCGGCAACAACCACCGTTTGTTCGAGAACCTCGATCAACGGCTCTTCCACAATGGCTTGTGGTGCCGGTGTCTCGATAGCAATACTCGCTTCCGTTATCGGCAGTTCTGGCGCACTGACAGTACCTTCATCCCATTCATCAGCACTGTTATCATCACTTTGAGATTGAGAGAAATGATGTTGTAAATACTCGGGTTCTGAAGATAAATTGATCGGTTCGTCGACGACCTGAGCGGTAGGTTCAGCATCTACCTCTGGCAGAATTTCAGCCGCAACTTCACTGATAGCAGCACTATCCCACTCACCTGGTGTTACCGCAGAGTGTTCAGCCGGTTGTTGATGCCCATCGGCATCGGCAGACGGGCTTTCAGATATCACTTCAGATGCAACTTCAGCCTGTTTTTCGCTGCTAACTTGCTCTTCAGCTTGCTCAGCAATACCTTCTTTCTCAGTAGCCAATGGCTCTGCTATTTGTTCTTCACTCTGACGGCCAAGACCCAGCCAGGAAAAAAATCCACGTTTTTTTTCTTTTGCCATTTTGGACTCTAATTACTTTGGGTTTGCATAAATAAGATAATAGTTCGCAAGTCTATCACTTTCCCCTGAGCAGCAACACGCGCACGATGCTGCTTTCTAGTGTGAATTCAATCAACAAAAGTTTAACGTTTCCCCCTCGGGGGACCTATAGGTAGAATAGACGCTAACTCTTTTATTCAGTGCTGCAATACTGGCCTATTTTCAAGCAAAGCGATCTATGGCAAAGCGACCGATAGCAAAAGAAAAACAAGCACCACAACACTGTGCAGGGCAGATCCGGATTATTGGTGGCAAATGGCGAGGGCGTAAATTACCGGTGCCAAATAGCCCTGGACTGCGCCCGACAACGGATCGGGTCAGGGAGACACTGTTTAACTGGCTGACCCCCATGATTCAGGGCGTTCGCTGCCTGGATTGCTTTGCAGGTAGCGGTGCCTTAGGGCTGGAAGCACTATCCCGTCACGCTGGCGAAGCCGTATTGCTGGAAGCCGATCGGCATGTCGCTAAACAACTGAGCAATAATTTGACGCTCTTGAGCGCCAAAAATGGTCAAGTTGTGAATACCAACTCTTTACAGTGGTTAGCTCAACCGGGGCAGCCCTTTGATCTGGTATTCCTCGATCCTCCGTTTCGTAAAGGTTTGTTAGCTGAAACCATCAATTTACTGGAGCAATTTAACTGGCTGACGGCCGATGCTTGGATTTATGTCGAAACCGAGGCCGAGAGTGCCACCACCGACCTCCCTGCCAGTTGGCAGTTACATCGTGAGAAGGTTGCCGGGCAGGTAGCCTATCGCCTCTATATCCGCCGTAAAATGGCTCACCAAGATGGTGAATCAGTTGAAGAACAGGAGCGACACCATGTGGATTAATCTCGGCCGATTATTGATGTTAGGAGTGTGGTTCTTCTTGCTGCTGAATCTGTTTCAGCCATTCCCTACCCCCTTAAAATATTTTATTAATGTTGCCATGATATTTATGGTTTTGATGCATGGTCTGCAACTGGTCTTGCTCAAATCCACTCAACCAAAAGATCAACCGATCAGTGGCTTACAACAATTTAAGATTTTTGTCTTTGGGGTGTTTGAATTACTGGCTTGGCAAAAGAAACAACCACCACTGCCTAAAAAATAGGGCTTCTGCCGCGAGGCTAATGCCTAAGCTGCCATTTCTAAACGGTTATGGCGGCAACGGCTTATTTGGCAGCCGAATTTGGGGTAAAACCAATATAGCGGGTGCCTCGTAAACGCAATGTTCCCTGTGCGCCTTGCTCTATGCGGTTATATTCCTGCTGTGGTAATATCATTTTGATTTTACCGTCGCCTCTCACTTCTATCCCACTGAAAAGTGGTTGGAAATATACTTCATAGCGCTTCTCTTCGGCGACAATCTCTTCGCGCTGACGCGAGCGGCGATTAGGGGCCAATACCTCCCGCTTTTCAGCAACTTCAACTTGCAAACTGCGCACAGGCGCGCGGTCGTTTTCTACATCCTGCCGTTTTTTCTGCCAGTACTGACGAGTCGCCAGTACTGCAATCAATACCACCACGGCAATCAATAATAACGGCGGTTTACTCATAAGGTATGACCTTAAAATCGCACCCAATAGCGGTAGTTAGATTTATGACCCGGTTTAGCTTTATGACCCAGTTTTAAGGCTTGTTGCCCGGTAAATAAGGAAAACTCATCACGTTACTGTCCAATTCAGAGATCCGGGCACTGCCCTTCTCCGTCACGGCATCAATGCGAATAACCGAATGCAGGGGAATATAGCTGCGGTTAACACCTGAAAATTCGGTCTTCAGTTTTTCCGTTGAGGGGTCGACCAGCAATGTCGATTGGCTATCGAAGACAAAATCAGCAATTTCAATAAATCCAAAGAGGTTACTAGGCCCTACCTCGCGGACATAGAGCTGATAATTCTTACCGTTATTTATAAACTGAATACGATAAAGTAACTGTTCATTAGTCATGGCGTTATCTGCCTCTATCCCTTGGTTTAGCAAAAGGAAATCGGCGTTAACATAACATGTGGGTCAAACAAGACCAAGAGCTGCGCTGGTTGATTCTGCGACTAAATCAGATTATGCGCACTGCCGCGCATTAAGTGTCATAAAACATCCAAATCACTCTCGCGTCGCTATCACTCTGCTCTTCCATCCTTTACACTTATTCAGGTATATACCCAAAGTTATTGGTGTTGCGTTTTTTTATTACAACCCAGGTATTTCGCTGAAACCTGCATAGAAAAAAGGATAAATAATGAGCTGGCCATTCCTTGCCGTATTCTTTTCTGGTTGGTTGTTTGTCGATGCTACTTATCGTGGCCCACGCTGGCAGCGTTGGGTATTCAAACCCGTCACTCTGCTGCTGTTACTCTTACTTGCCTGGCAAGCGCCAATTCTTGGCCCTATGGGGTATCTGATCGTATTAGGCTTACTGGCGACCCTGGCTGCCGATGCCTTATTGTTGCTACCCAGTGAGCGCTTACTTTATGCGCTAGGGGCATTTTTCCTCTCTCATCTGCTGTATACCGTCAGCTTTGCTAGCCAGATGACTTTCACATTGTTCTGGCCGCTTCCTTTAGTTTTGATCATTGTCGGCGTGTTGCTGTTAGCCACTATCTGGACCAAGTTGGACGAGATGCGCTGGCCAGTTGTCGCGTTCGTCGGCATGACTTTATTTATGGTTTGGATGGCTGGTGAACAATACTTTGCCCGCAGCACAGACCTGAGCTTCTCATTGTTAGCAGGGACAGTTTTGTTGCTGATTTCACACAGTATTTGGCTGCTTAACCGCTATCGTTTCTCTTTCCGTGCTTCAGATGCCATCGTCGCGGGATGCTATTTTGTCGGGCACTTCCTGATTGTCAGGTCGCTCTATTTGTAATTAAGTAAATAAGTGAGTGCAGCAACACATGATTTAGCTGATTGATGTGACTCATGACTCCAGGGAGGGAGCTAAAACCTTAGGCGCGGGATGCGTTCTCCTTAGTCGTGCCCTTTCTGATATCAAAAAACCTTTTTAGCAATTATTCTCATTTACCCTCTTGACTCTGGAGTTGACTCCAAGGTGTAGAGTGCCGTCATATCTGCCAAATCCTGCTAAGGGGTCACTACCATGCATTCACATTCTGAACATAAGCACTCAACTGAGACACCGGGCAGCTGTGGCTGTGGTCATACTCATGCAAAAAAACAGGCCGGTTGCAGCAGTCAGCACGCAACCAACACCAGCAATGACAGCGAAAAGTCAGTGAGTGAGCACTCACATAAGGATGGAGATTGCTGTAGTCAGAGCCATACAGATGAAGGTGATGACGAAAGCGACATACTTGCGGCAGCGATGCCTGCGGGGAGTCAGCGCTTTAGCTGGCAAATCAAAGGGATGGACTGCCCAAGCTGCGCTCGAAAAATTGAGAATGCCGTCAGTAATCAGGTTGAAATTGAAAATGCAAAAGTGCTCTTTGCCACGGAAAAACTGGTGGTGGATGCTAGCACGGATATTCGTCTGCAAGTCCAGCAGGCGGTCAGGCAGGCAGGATTCATTCTGATAGATACCCAATTATCTGCTGAAAATCAGGTCGAAGCACCCGAATCGCGCCTTCGTGAATACCTGCCAATAGCACTATTAACCCTATTGATGTTGATCAGTTGGGGGATCTCTTTATTCAGCACCGAGTTGGCTGAGTTCGCCTTCGCCGCGACAACCATTGTCGGGCTGATCCCCGTGACAACCAAAGCCTGGAAGCTCATCCGCTCAGGCACACCTTTTGCCATTGAGACCTTGATGAGTGTCGCTGCAATCGGGGCGATGTTTATTGGCGCAACCGCTGAAGCAGCGATGGTATTGTTGCTGTTTATGATCGGCGAGTTGCTGGAATCCTATGCCGCAAACCGCGCCCGCCGTGGGGTAAAAGCGCTAATGGCGCTGGTGCCAGAAGAGGCACTGCTATTGAAAAATGGCGAGCGTATCTCAGTTCCAGTCGCTAGTTTGCGTCCCGGCGATATCATCGAGATTGCACCGGGAGGCCGCCTACCCGCAGATGCCGAATTAATGACCCCGTTCGCCAGCTTTGATGAGAGTGCCCTTACTGGGGAGTCAATCCCTGTTGAGCGGCAGCAAGGCGAAAAAGTCGCGGCGGGGTGCTTATCCGTCGACCGCGCCACCGAGATGCGAGTGATTTCAGAACCGGGTAATAACGCCATTGACAGAATCCTGCAACTTATTGAATTAGCAGAAGAACGTCGCGCGCCCATTGAACGCTTTATTGACCGTTTCAGCCGTATTTATACCCCTGCGATTATGTTGCTCTCGGTGCTAGTGATGTTGGTGCCGCCATTGGCTTTCGCCGAGCCTTGGGAGAGTTGGATTTACCGTGGCTTGACGTTGCTGCTGATTGGTTGTCCGTGCGCGCTGGTTATTTCGACTCCAGCGGCCATTACCTCGGCGCTGGCAGCGGCAACACGGCGCGGCGCACTGATCAAAGGCGGTGCGGCGCTGGAACAGCTTGGGCGCATTCAAACCGTGGCTTTCGACAAGACCGGTACACTGACGGAGGGTAAACCGAAAGTCACCGATATTCTGCCAGTCAATGGCGTAAGTGAAACCCGCCTGCTGGCCCTGGCAGCAGCGGTCGAAGCCGGATCACACCATCCGCTGGCTGTGGCGATTATGCAGCGAGCACAACAGAATACCCCACTGCTACCGCTGGCCGAAGGGCGGCGCGCGCTGGCAGGTATCGGCGTTGAGGGCAGAGTGAATGGATTAGCGGTGCTAGTCAGTGCGCCCGGTAAATTGCCTGCGGGGTTATTGACTGCTGAGTGGCAAACGCAGCTCGATCAGTTGGAGAGTAGCGGTAAAACTGCCGTCGCCGTACTGGAGGATGAGAAGTTTATTGGCTTATTGGCGTTACGTGACACACTACGTACTGATGCTAAGCAAGCCATTGATTCACTGAAAAAACTGGGCATCCAAGGTGTGATGCTGACTGGCGATAACCCACGGGCGGCAGCGGCAATTGCCAGTGAGTTGGGAATTGATTACCGTGCCGGGTTGTTGCCTGCAGATAAAGTGCAGGCGGTGATGGCGTTGAATCAAGCTCGCCCGACAGTGATGGTCGGGGATGGCATCAATGATGCGCCAGCGATGAAAGCGGCCAGTATTGGTATTGCGATGGGCAGTGGCACTGATGTGGCGTTGGAAACCGCCGATGCCGCACTCACCCATAACCGATTGACCGGCCTGGCAGAGATCATTCTGTTATCGCGGGCGGCAAATGCCAATATCCGCCAGAATATTACTATCTCATTAGGGTTGAAAGGGATCTTTCTGGTGACCACGCTGCTGGGCTTAACCGGCTTGTGGCTGGCGGTATTAGCAGATTCAGGTGCCACCGCATTGGTGACGGCTAACGCGTTGCGGTTATTGCGAAAAAAAGATGTTTAAGAGCTAAGACGAAAGGGGCAAATTACTCCACCTTTGCCCCTTTCTTCACCAGATACCGATAGGGTGTCTGTTGGGTATCTTGGGCCAACAACTGGTGATCCATAAAGCGGCAAAAGCCGGGGATATCACGGGTGGTGGCCGGATCGTCAGCAATGATCAGCAGTGTTTGGCCATCTTCCATATGGCGGACCTTTTTACGTACCATCATCACCGGCTCTGGGCAGCGCAGGCCCAATGCATCAAGTGTTTTATCTGGATTAGCAAAAATATCGGTCATGACGGCTCTCTTGTGGGTCAGTACGCAGTTGCGCAAAAGTATCGGAATTTATAAGCTGGCTGACGAAGCCGCATTCGTTTACGAAGTGGCGTTCGTTTACGAAGTTGCATAGTTTACAAAGACGCCTAGTTTACCCCGCCGATTTTTAGGTGCAAGTAGTGCTAACGTTTGCGTTAAAATTAACCATTGCATTCGTTGCGCAAACGGGTATCATGCCGCCGCGCCGTAAAATTACGGTACATTTTGTTTGGGTTCCCTCACCCCAATAACCAAAAAGGTCACATTTATGTTTTCGTTTACTCCCCAACAGCGGATGACCGCTTTGGTATGGCTATCGCTATTCCATATCGTCATCATTACCTCCAGTAACTATCTGGTGCAATTGCCGATCGCTATCTTCGGTTTTCACACCACCTGGGGGGCCTTTACCTTTCCGTTTATCTTCTTAGCCACCGACCTGACTGTGCGGATTTTTGGTGCTCCTTTGGCGCGCCGGATTATTCTGTCAGTGATGGTACCTGCGCTGCTGATTTCATACCTGATTTCAACCCTGTTTTATCAGGGAAGCTGGCAAGGGCTCCCGGCGTTAACCAGCTTTAATCTGCTCGTGGCGCGTATCGCAGCCGCTAGTTTTATGGCCTATGTGCTTGGGCAAATTCTCGATGTTCAGGTGTTTAACCGCCTGCGTCAGCGCAGTGCCTGGTGGGTTGCCCCGACGGCAGCGATGTTCTTCGGTAACATCAGCGATACTATGGCGTTCTTCTTTATTGCGTTCTACCGCAGTTCTGATCCGTTTATGGCGGCAAACTGGGTGGAGATCGCCCTGGTAGATTACAGCTTTAAGTTGCTGATCTGCATGTTGTTCTTCCTGCCGGCTTATGGCGTGATGCTCAATGTATTGCTGAAATATTTTGCCCGTAAGACCAACCAGCAAGCATTGGCGACTGTCAGTTCTGCGACACATTAATGGCTATTCAGGCAGCCACACCCCTGTGGTTGCCCCTCGCTGACCAACAACCGCTTATGGATTTCTCCTAAAACCGCCACCTCTTGGTTGCCCGCAGAACAATAGGTTGCTTTTAGCGACTGAATAAGGTGCGATAGAGTGATTGATCATTAATAACTGATTAGTTATCGGTGACGGTGAGTCATCGTATTTGACACGCGCTCAGCATTAATAAGGAACTCCCATGCATAAAATTACCAAGTTTCTCGCCGTCGGCCTGCTGGTTGTAGGACTCAGCGCCTGTGATAGCGGCAACGATAAAAATGTGGGTCAGGCGGTCAGCCTGCTGGAAGGCAAAGTCGCGTTGAGTTTGCCCGCAGATTTATCGGACCAAAGCGGAAAAATGGGCAATCAAGCCAATAATATGTCTGTTTTCGCCAATAAAACCGGCGATAAAGCCGTGATCGTGATTTTAGGCGATAACACTAGTGAAGCGCTGGAGGTGCTGACTGGCCGTTTAGCCAATCAACAGCGTGCGCGCGATGCTAATTTGCAAGTGGTGACGAATAAAGCGATTAAAATCGACGGGCAACCTTTCCAGCAGTTGGACAGCATTATTACCAGTGGCGGCCAGAAAGCCTACTCATCCGTATTGATGGGGAGAGTCGATAACCATTTGATGACACTGCAAATTACCCTGCCAGCTGAAAATCAGCAGCAAGCACAAGCTGAAGCAGAGTCCATCATCAGCACCTTGAAACTGAAATAGCCCTCCTCAACAGAGCGCAGTCAATCGCGCTCTGTCCCCATAGCCCTAGACTAAAGCTTGCGCCAGCAACGTAATTGGATGCTCACACTTCTTGCTCGTCGACATCTCAATCTGCCATTTGCAGGTTTCGCAGTCGGTGATCACCAGATCGACACCGCTCTCCTCAATTTGCTGGAATAGCGATGCTCCTATCCCTTGCGCTGTGGCGTAATTCTCTGATTTAAAACCATAGGTCCCGGCGATGCCGCAACACTGAGAATCTAGCACCACCAGCTCAATATTGGGAATGCGCTGCAATAAAGCCAGGGTATAGGCGGTCCAGCCCATTTTCTCCATGTGACATGGCGTGTGGTAGGCGATGCGCAGTGGCTTGTTTTTTGAGGAAAAAAGAGCTTTCAGCGGCAATTCACGCCCCTGATCCAATAAGCGATAGAGGTAGCGAGTGGCCAATTCCACCTTGTCGCGCACGGGCGCAGTATCGACATCCAACAAATGCGGATACTCATCGCGCAGCGTAAAAGTACAGCTGGAGGAGGTGGCGACCACCGGAATATCTCGTCCAATCACGGCGTCAGTCAGTGATTCCAGATTGACCCGCGCCTGTTTTTTCGCCTGCTCAATAAAACCATTAGCGATCAGCGGTACACCGCAGCACTTCTCCCGCTTAAGCAGTTGCACGCCAATGTTCATCGCGTTGAATACGCTGACTAAATCTTTCCCCAGCTGCGGGTGGTTGTAGTTAACAAAACAGCCGTGGAAAAACGCGACCTGCTCCGCATATTGCTGCTGTTTCTCGGCCTGTTTGTGATACCAACGGCGAAAGGTGCCGAACGAATATTTCGGCAATTCACGGCGGTGGTCAATCTTCAGCGCTTTATCCAGCAAGGTCCGCACGGGTTTCAAACCCGTGATCGCATTAATAACCGGCGCGAATGGCGTCGAGAGTGTACCCATGATGTCGGTATGACTGAGGATCGCGTCGCGCAGTTTCGGTTTATGGCTACTGTAATTGGCTTTAGCGCGCTGGATGATGTCACCGATTTTGACATCCGACGGGCAGGCAACCTCGCAGCGTTTACAGTTGGTGCAATATTTCAATGCATCGTCATACAGCGCCGGATCTTTCAGGCGCAGGCGCTCACCATCCGGGCCGGCTTGCTTCGGCCCCGGATAGAGCGGGTTGACCTTCGCCACTGGGCAATAGGTGGTGCAAACCGTGCATTTAATGCAACTTTCAAAACTGTTATCTCGCGCCAAATGCTTATCCTGCGGTAGATCCTGAGAAAAAGTGCCGCTCTCTTTGTTCTGTGGCAACCCGGTCATAATGTCACCTCCATAGCGCTGACAATCTGCTCAGCGACGAACAGGGCGCTGGTCAGTGATACGCCCGCGCCACAGCCCTGTTGCAGCGGATCGTATCCCCCCAACACCGCGCCGATCACGTGCAGATTATCCAGTGCAACACCGCCACGCAGCGCCCGTAGCCGGTTGTCGGTGTTAGCACCAAATTGTAGGTAAGGCTGCGGGGCAAACATATTGCTGCGGCTCCAGTCAGCCCGGTTCGGCAGCGATAAGATATCCAGATCCAGTATCGGCTCATAAACATGCTCGAAGGTGGCAACCAGCCCATTGCTGAAGAAGCTACCGCTGGCGAGCACTATTTGGGCCGCGCGCAACGGAATGTCGCCATGGTTGCGGCTATACAGTCCGGTAATTCGGTTACCCACCAATTCAGCGCGCAGTACCGCGTCGCCGGGCATGGTGATGCCGCCCAACTGCTGGAAGCGCTGGCGCAGCGCCTGATGCAAGCGGATGCCGAGTAACGAAGGCGGCAGTGTCGGTAGCAGCTGAATCGGTTTGCCGACTGCCGCGCGCAGCGCCTCCAGCGGAGCGGACTCATCCAGCCCGATGCAGGCTGGCAGTAAAATCATTTCCGCATCCGATGATAAGCGCGCTAGCTCATCTGCCAGTGGTTGCCGATTCTCCGGTAGATCCAGCAGGCGGGCGATATTCACCGCACGGAATTCACTGGGGTTATCGCGCAAGCGGTCGAGTGCCGGCAAATGCAGATAATCCGCCGTGGCTTCAACACCCTGCTCCTGCAAAGCGCTGGCGACCATCTGTGGCTGAAAATCGAGGAAGCCTTCAATGCCAATAACCGCGACGTTTTGCCATGGTAGTGGGCCTTCCAGTGGCGCAACCGGAATATCCGCCGGGCTGAGCCAGGTGGGTCGGCAGCCACCTAATGGCGTCAAGCGCAGGTGATTTTTGGCCGCACTGCCCACCAGTTTCAGGCCACAACGCTGTAACAGGGCTTCGGCTTGTGGCGCTAATTCACTCAATTCGCCCACTACTCCGGCCTGGCGCATTTTGCTGTAGGGGTGTTCAGGGGCCAATTCAGCCAAAGCATCAATTGCTGTTAACGGCTGGCTGACCACGCGCCCGTCGGGTAATTTTGCCAATAGATCCAAAGAGCCGGAGGAGAAGTGCAGCGCATTTTGGCCCGCGCTGACAATTGCACAATATTTGCCTTGCTCAGCCAGCCGTATCCCACAAGCCAGGCCAGCCAGGCCACCGCCGATGATAATGACATCAAATTTCATCGTGTTTCTCCTGAACAGGGGCCACGGGCGGGGTGTCATCCAAACCACACAATCCCTGATAGACCCAATGAGTAAACTCACTCTCCCGCAACGCGTCGCCCCAGGCTATTGGGCGCACACCTTTCCAGCGCTCATTGAGAAATTGCACCAGCTGTTCGCGGGATTGTTGCGGAGTCGTCACTTTAAAGCGGCTGAGTAAACCGGCGGCCCGACAGGCGCAAAGTTCGCCCTGACAGGTGCCCATGCCGACGCGGGTGCGGCGGCGTAAATCCAGCAGGTTGTTCACGGATAATGACTCAACGGCATAGCGCACTTCACCCGCCGTGACCGCTTCACATTCGCAGACCAGGCTGTTGTCGAGCCGATTCCCCGCCAGGAGCTGTGTCGCGCGGTCGCCGTGGCGATAAACCGCAGAACCGCGAATGCTGGCGGGCAGCGAAATCACTTTGCTGAGGGTCTGTTCCGCCGATTGTTGCGAGCCGGGTAGCGGCTCTTGGGCGGTGGTGCAGCTCGCGGTCACACCCAGTTTTTCGCACACTTTATCGGTGGCCCACTCCGCCATCAGACGGTAGGTCATCAGTTTGCCGCCGGTGATGGTGATGAAGCCTTCCAGCCCATCACGGCTGGCATGATCCAGTAGCACGATGCCACGACTGACATTGCGCCCTGACGGATCATCATCACTGGCCACCAGCGGTCTGACGCCCGCGTAAGCCCGTAGAATGCGGGTTTGCGCCAGTTGTGGCGAGAGTTTTGACCCTTCGCGGATTAAGGTGTCCACCTCTTGCGCGGTGACCACCATATTGTCTATTTGGTCATATTCGATGTGGGTGGAGGTGGTGCCGATCAATGAGATGGTGTCGCCGGGGACCAAAATATCCGCATCCGCCGGTTTACGGCAGCGGTTGATCACCATGTTATTGATCCGATGGCCGAGGATCAGTAGCGCGCCTTTGGCAGGAAACATGCGAATACGAAGATCCGCGTATTCGGCAATGTGCTGCCCCCAGATCCCAGCGGCATTTACCACAATCTGCGCATGGATCTCATATTGGCGATGATTTTTATGATCGAAAACGCGCACGCCGCTCACACGGTCACCCTGGCGTAAAAGACCGATAACTTCATGATAAGTCAGCACATTCGCACCGTGCTCACGAGCATCCAGCATATTGGCAGCGGTTAAGCGGAAGGGATCAACAGTGCCATCTGGGACGCGAACAGCGGCAATCAATGCGGGATTAGCAGCCGGTTCCAGCCGCAGGGCCTGTTTGGGATCAATGGCTTGCGCTTCGATCCCCGCCTCCTGACAGCGGGCGATAAATTGCTGCTGATACTCCAGAGAGTCTTCTGGCAGGGTGATAAACAGGCCATCTGTTTGCTCAATACAGTGGCGAGCAATACGTTTTAGGATCCGGTTTTCTTCAATACATTCACGGGCGGACTCGCCATCAGTCACCGCATAACGTGCGCCACTGTGTAGTAAACCGTGGTTGCGACCCGTTGCGCCGGTGGCAATGTCATGCCGCTCCAACAACGTACAAGCCAAACCCCGGCGGGCGCAGTCTCGTGCGATCCCTGCGCCGGTTGCGCCGCCACCGATGATGATGACATCCGTTTCTGTGTAAGGAGAACTGTTCGTCATGAAAGACCCCGCATTATCAGACAGCCGCCTGGCGGCTAATTATGCGTCTATTGAGCCACACTCTTTATGGGTATTGTTTGATAAGGAACAAAAACGAACTAAAAACGAAACTATTATGGTGCTTTAAAACCATGATTGTGATCAAAGTCACAGGTAATTTCTCATTACTGGTTTCAAAATGTTAACCAATCGCTCAAAATTGCCCCTGCTTTCATATAACTGTAACAAATGCGCCATCACTCACAGATAAGTAGCTCGAATTTATCTAGCATGGCGTTCGTTATAGAACATAAACGAGAGCATGTACGCCGTTTAACCACCGGGTAGAGAAACCGGGGTAAAAAACAACAAAAAGCCATCGGAGGCACTCATGTTGAGTATTTTCAAGCCCGCGCCACATGTGGCACGGCTTCCCACAGACCAGGTCGATCCAACTTACCGCCGCTTACGCTGGCAAATATTCATGGGCATTTTCTTTGGGTATGCTGCCTACTATCTCGTGCGTAAAAACTTTACTTTGGCTATGCCGTATTTGATCGAACAGGGGTTCTCTCGCGGGGATCTTGGTTTCGCACTATCCGGTATTTCCATTGCTTACGGTTTCTCAAAATTCATCATGGGGTCGGTCTCTGACCGCTCGAATCCGCGGGTATTCCTCTCCGCCGGTTTGATTCTCTCCGCCGCCGTGATGCTGTTTATGGGCTTCGTGCCTTGGGCGACCTCCAGCATTGCCGTGATGTTTGTGCTGCTGTTCTTGTGCGGCTGGTTCCAGGGGATGGGTTGGCCGCCGTGTGGCCGAACCATGGTGCACTGGTGGTCGAAGAAAGAGCGCGGCAGTATCGTGTCGGTCTGGAACTGCGCCCATAACGTGGGTGGCGGTTTGCCGCCATTGCTGTTCCTGCTGGGGATGGCGTGGTTTAACGACTGGAAAGCAGCACTCTATATGCCTGCGTTCGGTGCCATTTTGGTGGCATTGATTGTCTTTGGGCTGATGCGCGATACCCCTCAATCTGTGGGCTTACCGCCGATTGAAGAGTACAAAAACGACTATCCGGACGATTACAGTAAAGAAGCGGAAGAAGAGCTGACAGCGAAGCAGATCTTCATGCAGTACATCTTGCCCAACAAGCTGTTGTGGTACATCGCGATTGCTAACGTTTTTGTCTATTTGCTGCGTTACGGCATCCTCGACTGGTCACCTACCTACCTGAAAGAAGTGAAGCACTTCGCGCTGGATAAATCGTCATGGGCATATTTCCTGTATGAATACGCTGGTATTCCAGGGACACTGCTGTGCGGTTGGATGTCCGACAAAGTGTTTAAAGGCAACCGTGGTGCAACTGGCGTGTTCTTTATGACGCTGGTGACTATCGCGACCATCATTTACTGGCTGAACCCGGTCGGTAATCCGGGTATCGATATGGCCTGTATGATCACCATCGGCTTCCTGATCTATGGCCCGGTGATGTTGATTGGTTTACATGCCCTTGAATTAGCACCGAAAAAAGCGGCAGGGACGGCGGCGGGCTTCACCGGCCTGTTCGGTTACCTAGGTGGCTCGGTTGCGGCGAGTGCCATCGTCGGTTACACCGTTGACTACTTCGGTTGGGATGGCGGCTTTATGGTCATGATTGGCGGCAGTATTCTGGCCGTAATATTACTGATCGTCGTGATGTTCAGCGAGAAAAAGCATCACGAAGAGCTGGCGAGAAAGCAGGACCTATAAGTTCTGATAGTTCAGCGAGTTAAGTTGATGACAGGCTGTGTCGTTATTTATGGATTGGATAGCGTCACGGCCTTTTTTACCCCCTAGAACCTATACCCAATAGATTTCAAGATGGAGCACTATCAATGCAAACCCACATCAAAACCGTGTTGGCGAGTATTATTCTGGCATCTTCAATAGCCGGTCAGGCGCAAGCGGCGGAACCATTAGCTAAAGATAAATCAGCAGAAAAAGTTGTTATCGCGCATCGCGGTGCCAGTGGCTATCTACCTGAGCACTCCCTGCCCGCTAAAGCTATGGCTTATGCGCAAGGCGCTGATTATCTTGAGCAAGATCTGGTGATGACCAAAGATAATGAGCTGGTGGTGCTGCACGACCATTATCTGGATCGGGTGACAGATGTCGCCGATCGCTTCCCCGATCGCGCACGCAAAGATGGCCGTTATTACGCCATTGATTTTACACTGCCGGAAATCAAGTCACTGAAATTTACCGAAGGTTTTGATATTGATAAGAATGGTAAAAAAGTGCAGAGCTATCCGGGCCGTTTCCCGATGGGCAAATCTGACTTCCGCGTGCACACCTTCCAGGAAGAGATTGAATTTGTTCAGGGGCTGAATCATTCGACCGGTAAGAACATTGGCATTTATCCTGAAATCAAAGCGCCGTGGTTCCATAAGCAGGAGGGTAAAGATATCTCCACCAAGGTGCTGGAAGTGTTGAAGCAGTATGGTTATACCAACAAAGCCGATAAGGTTTATCTGCAATGCTTTGATGCGAATGAGTTAAAGCGCATTAAAAATGAGCTGGAACCGAAGATGGGCATGAACCTGAAGCTGATTCAGTTGGTGGCCTATACCGATTGGAATGAGACCTACGAGCAGAAGCCAGATGGCAAGTGGGTGAATTACAGCTACGACTGGATGTTCAAGCCAGGCGCAATGAAGCAAGTGGCGCAGTATGCTGACGGCATCGGCCCTGACTACCATATGCTGGTTGTTGAAAGCTCCACGCCGAATAACATCAAGTTGACGGATATGGTCAAGGAAGCCCATGCCAATAACATGATGGTTCATCCGTTCACTATCCGTGCGGATAAACTGCCTAAATACGCCACTGACGTCAATCAGCTGTTCGACATTATCTACAACCAGGCGCAGGTTGATGGGGTGTTTACCGACTTCCCAGATAAGGGCGTGCAGTTCCTGCAAAAGCAGGGGCAGCATCAGTAAGTTAAAGCCCGAAAGTTGAAAGACGAAGTTAAAAAAATAAGTTAAAAAGTGGCGTGATTATCGTTATCGCGCCACTTTTTTGCCTGATGGAAAAGCAACTTCTATTTATCTGTGCCTAAAAACATCTTGCGCAGATAGTGTGGCACCGCATCATCAGCATTCGAACCAATCACTTCCAGATTCGGCAACATATCTTTCAGGCGCTGGTGGGCATCCTGCATGATGCAACCTTTACCCGACATAGAGAGCATCTCCAAATCATTCATGCCATCGCCAAACGCGATGCACTCTTTAAGTGAATAGCCGATGATTTTGGCAACTTGCTCAAGGGCGTGGCCTTTGGATACACCGCCGCCCATCACTTCCAAACAGGTCGGAAAGGAGAAACTGACATTCACGCGATCGCCCCAACGTGCGTTGATGGCCTCTTCCAAAATCAATAATTTGTCATGATCTTCGCAAGTAAAGTAAACCTTGCACACCCCTTCGGTCGGCAGCAATGCCGGTTCAAATACCTGATAGTTGAACACCGATTCGCGGAAAAACTCTTTCTGCGCCGGGCTTTCGCGGTTCATGTACCAGTCATCGTTCAGATAGACGTTAGTCAGAATATCGGGGTTGTGGTGTTCAATGTTGTACAAATCACGGGCAATATCCGCATCGAGGTTATGGGTGAAAATCAGCTCCCCCTCAGTGTTATGTACGCGAGCGCCGTTGGAGGTGATCATAAAGGCGCTGATCTCCAGGCTGTCACGGATTTGCGCCACATCAATATGATGACGGCCAGTGGCGAACACAAAGTGCACATCACGCTGAGTCAGCAACTTTAGTGTCTCTTTGGCATAAGGCGTCAGAATGTGATCTGGTGATAGCAGCGTGCCATCTAAATCGGAAGCAACGACATGATACATAACGGTATGTTCTAACCTCTGGTGGCGTCGGGGCCTTCATGGCCGACTGATGGTTGATGTTGCGCAAAAAAGCGCAATATGGCGCTTAGCGCCTCGGCACGCAGTGTGTCCCGCTCAAACAGGATCTCATGGCGTGCGCCTTGAATGACCTTAGGCTGCCCCCCTTCGCAAGGGTGCCCCGCCAGCGTCATTGCCTGAGAAAAGGCGTTATGGGCCGGGTTATGTACCACCCGATCCTCACTGGCCTGTAACAACAGTACCGGTGTGGTAATTTTATCTGCTTGCGCGATAATTTGTTCACCCACCAGCAGACTTTCGCGGATCCAATGATAGGTTGGCCCGCCGACACGAATTTCAGGGGTGTCGGCGTATTGACGTAAATAGCGGCGATACCGCTCGCGGCTGTGGGTCAGCATATTGACCAAATAGGGCAGTGGCCGCCACTGCCCAGTGCCAATCGCGTAATAATCCCGCAGCTTCTGATGCCGCTCGGCCCAATCAACAATCCGGTGCGCCAGCCAGCCCGGCATCGGCAAGTGGATGCCAAACATTGGGGCGCATAAAGCCACAGCATCAAAGGCGGTCGGCTCTTGGGCCAGAAAACGCGTCAGAATCGCGCCCCCCATGGAGTGAGCGAGTGCAAAACGCTGCTGATAATGGCTATTGGTTATTTCGCGCTGCACCAGTTGCGCAAAATCCTCAATATAATCATCGAATTTGATCACATGACCGCGGTGATGATCAGCAAGCATCCGCCCGGATCGCCCCTGTCCACGATGATCCAGCACTATGACATCATAGCCTTGCTGGAACAGATCATAAGCGACTTCAGGATATTTGACGTAGCTTTCAATGCGGCCAGGCACCACCACCACCACGCGAGTATGTTGCGGCGCGCAAAAGCGGACATAGCGGATGGGGATGTTATCGACGCCGATAAACTCATCTTCATCTCGCTGTTGCCAGAAATCCAATAACGGCCCGTTCACAAAAGCAGCAAACTGCGCTTCGCGGTTGAGCCAATTATTCTTCTGATTATCTAACGGCATAGTATTTATCTAACGGCATAGTGTGATTGATTGCATCCTTAAGCCGAGCGAAGCTGCGATTATGTGAGCCATAGCACAACGATTAGCAATAGAGTATTGTGGCATAAAATGAGACATTCAGGGAACTTTGCCGATGACCTTAGACTGGTGGTTAACCTATCTGCTGACAACACTTATCCTCAGTCTCTCCCCTGGATCGGGTGCTATTAACACCATGAGCACCACCATCAGTCATGGCACTCGCGGGGTTATCGCCTCGATTTGCGGCTTACAACTGGGGCTGGCCGTTCATATTGTATTGGTTGGCGTGGGGCTTGGTGCACTCATTTCACAGTCACTGCTAGCATTCGAAATATTAAAATGGCTCGGGGCAGCTTACTTAATCTGGCTAGGCATTCAGCAGTGGCGGGCGGCCGGCGCACTGGATTTACATGCCCTTGCCAACAGTATGCCACGGCGAAAACTGTTTAAGCGCGCGGTGTTTGTTAACCTCACCAACCCGAAAAGCATTGTTTTTCTGGCCGCGTTGTTCCCGCAATTTGTGCTGCCGCATCAACCGCAAGTAGCGCAATACCTGATCCTCGGCAGCACCAGCGTGATTGTCGATATCATTGTGATGATAGGTTACGCCACCCTCGCCACGCGCATTGCTGGCTGGATCCGATCACCCCAGCAAATGAAATTGCTGAACCGAATCTTTGGTGGCTTATTTATGTTAATTGGCGCGCTATTGGCAACCGCCAGAAAAGTGTAATACAGCTATCAAAAATGATATTCCAACCGGGACGCCCCACCAATTGGAATATTATTCAGGTTGCAATATGGATTAGCGGGATAAAATCAGGTGAATGCCGAAACCGGCGAACAAGACCCCAGCCAGACCATCAATCCATTTGGATAACCGCTGATAACCACGGCGCATCACTGGCAGGGCAAAGACGCAGGCCACCACACTAAACCACACGAAAGTTTCAGCCACGATCAGCACAAATAAGCCCCACCGCACACTGGCGCTCACATCATCGCCAACAAACAATGAGAACACACTGCCGAAATAGATAACGGCTTTCGGGTTCGAGAGATTGGTCAGGAAGCCCCGCAGGAAAGTGCGGCCACGGGCAGGTAACGCAACTTGCACCTCACCTTCTATCCCATGACGTTTGGCACGGGCAGATTTCAATAATTGCCAGCCCATCCAGCACAGATACAAGCCGCCACCGACCATGATAATTTGGTGTAGCCACGCCATTTTCTGCAAAATCAGGTTCAGCCCCATCAGTGCTACTCCCGCCCAGACAACAATGCCGAGAGAAATTCCGATCACCCCTTTCATCGCTTCACTGCGCGAACGGCTGGCGGCGGTTTGTGAAACAAAAAAGAAGTCAGGCCCCGGACTCATCAGCGCGACCAGGTGAACCAGTGCAACAGTCAGAAATAGCATTAGCATGGGTAAATTCTCTCTACAGGGAAAGCAGTGTGTTAATCATCGTTGTTATCCACATGGTCGCGGATCATCGCCATAAAGGGCGCACCAAAGCGCTCGAGTTTGCGTTGCCCCACACCTGTGACACTCAACAGTTCGCTGGCAGTAATTGGCATCTGCTCCGCCATCTCCAGCAAGGTGGTATCGTTAAACACCACATAAGGCGGAATATTGCCTTCGTCGGCGATAGATTTGCGCAGTTTGCGCAATTTGGCAAACAACTTGCGATCATAATTGCCGCCATAGGATTTTTGATTAGCGCTGCTGCGCACTTTCAAACTTTGAATGCGCGGCACCGCCAGTTGCAACGGCAATTCAGCACGCAATACCGGACGCGCGGCCTCGGTCAGTTGTAGGGCCGAAAACTGGGCGATATTCTGGCTCAGTAGCCCCAGATGAATCAGTTGGCGCAATACACTGACCCAGTGTTCATGGCTCTGCTCGCGGCCCAAGCCGTACACCGAGAGTTTGTCATGACCAAACTCGCGGATGCGCTGGTTATTGGCCCCGCGCAGCACTTCGACGATATAACCCAGACCAAAGCGCTGCCCAACGCGATACACGCAGGAGAGGGCTTTTTGTGCATCAGCCAGGCCATCGTAACGTTTTGGCGGATCGAGACAGATATCGCAGTTGCCGCACGACTGCTGCTTACCTTCACCAAAATAGTTGAGCAACACTAACCGACGGCAGGTTTGCGCTTCAGCAAACGCCCCCATGGCATTTAATTTATGCCGCTCAATATCTTGCTGCGCACCCGCGGGTTTCTCCTCCAGACAGCGGCGCAACCACGCCATGTCAGCCGGGTCATATAGCAGCACTGCTTCGGCGGGTAAACCATCACGCCCGGCACGCCCCGTCTCCTGATAGTAAGATTCGATGGTGCGCGGGATGTCAAAATGGACCACAAAGCGGACATTGGGCTTATTAATCCCCATGCCGAAAGCCACGGTGGCGACCACCACTTGCAAGTCATCGCGCTGGAAAGCTTCCTGCACCTGCGCCCGCCGTTCGTTATCCAGCCCCGCGTGGTAGGCGGCGACACTCAAGCCACGGCTTTGCAGGCGCGCTGTGGTGTCTTCCACTTTGGCGCGGCTGTTGCAGTAAATAATGCCACTTTTGCCGCGCTGGTCTTGGACAAAGCGCCACAATTGATCGAGCGGTTTGAACTTCTCCACCAAGGTGTAGCGGATATTCGGGCGGTCAAAGCTGCTAACCTGAATCAGTGGCTGATCCAGATTGAGTAAACGCACGATATCGCCCCGTGTGGCTTCATCAGCCGTGGCGGTCAGGGCAATTACCGGTAAATGAGGAAATCGTTGCTTTAGTTGCCCAAGGGCGCGGTATTCCGGGCGGAAGTCGTGGCCCCATTGGGAGATGCAGTGTGCTTCATCCACGGCTAACAGCGCAGGACGCCATTGATGCAGTTGGTCGAGGAAGCTCTCCATCACTAGCCGTTCTGGCGCGATATACAGCAGCTTAATCTGACCACTGCGGCAGCCGTCCATCACCGCCAATTGCTGCTCCCGCGTCTGTGACGAGTTTAAGCACCCCGCCCCCACACCATAGGCCAGCAGTTGATCGACCTGGTCTTTCATCAGGGAAATTAGGGGAGATACCACCAGCGTCAATCCGTCAGTCACCAGTGCCGGGATCTGATAACACAAGGATTTACCACCGCCCGTTGGCATCACGACCAGGCAGTCTTGCCCCTCTAGGGTGGCGTTGATAATTTCCTGTTGTCCGGGCCGGAACTGCTGATAGCCGAAAGTATCTCGCAATACTTGCACTGCCAGTAGTTCCCTATTTATCACTGCTGCGGTCGACACACTGTTCCCCAACTATAAGATCTGCACAGGCCGATAACCGGCCTGTGTCTGAAACTGTTCTAACGCCGGGTGACGTTAAAGGACATCGTTCAACATGATACCCACACCCACCCGTGTTTGCCTAAAGTTATAGTCGATCATTGACTCACCATAGCCGCTGAACACTTGCGTGTAGAAGCGAACATGACTGGTGATCGGGTAGCTCCAGCCCATCTCTGCGCCACCGAAACCGGTATTCCAGTTATAGTGACCATCAATACTGAACACGCTGTCACCCAGGGCATAACCCACTTTCAGGCGATAATAACCCATGTATTTATTGATATCTGGGTTGTCATCTTTGGCATCATTTTCTGGCAGACGATACCAAGGTTTCAGGTCAATTTCCAAATCACCACGCTGTGCCATTACGCGGGTATAAACCCGATCCCAGCTACGTGAGGTGGGATCGGCTTTCCCGTTGGATTGGTGGTTATAACCAAACTCCACTTCACGGAAGGTCCAGCCAGCCAGTTCGTAATCTGTTGCCCATGCCAGGAACAGTTGCGGTTCATAGTTGGTTTCACGGAATGGCGAGGACTCATCACTATTCGACGCCTGCCACCAAGAACGCTGCGTATAGGACGCACCCAGCAATGAGTTCTCGCCAGCAATACCGCGCCAGATAGGGAAACCTAAACTCAGCTGAAACTTAACTTCATCTTTCTTGGCTTGCTGAGCCCAATCATAAGAGCTGATCGCATCCTTATTGATATCGCTGGTATAGGTATATAACAGATAGTTCGTTTCATACGGATAAAGCAGAAACGGGTTATCGTGATCCTGCAACATTGCCGCGATAATACTGCCGCGCACCGCAGGCGCATCATGAATACTCTCAACCTTTGCTGGCTCTGCCTGTACCAAGGTTGGCACCAGTAATAACCCTATCAATACCCGCCAAAATCTACCCATTATCATCCCCCATCATCTTACGAATTATTTCTATTTGTAATGAAAACAGCTCATTCTACACGCAAATGTTACCCGACCTTAGTATTGTTTGGGTTTATGACTTAACGACTGGAAAACAACAAAATAGAAGCATAAAATAAACAATTAGTTAACTTACAGTCTTATTACCCGTGGGTAATATCGAGAGAATAGAGCGCAATGTCAGTAACATCACTAACGTTAGAAGATGCTCGCCGCATGATCGGCGAAGTTTTTGTGTATCACATGCCCTTTAACCGTGAACTCGGGCTGAAATTAACCCGTTTCGAGCAAGACTACGCAGAAATCACTTTCGATAACAGTGACAAACTGGTCGGCAATGCCGCACAACGAATTCTGCACGGCGGGGTTATCGCCGCGGTACTGGATGTGGCCGCAGGATTAGTCTGTGTTGGTAACAGCTTAGTTCGCCATGAACCGCTGATCCAAGAACAACTACAAATGAAACTCGCCAAAATGGGCACTATCGACCTGCGTGTCGACTATTTGCGCCCCGGTCGTGGTGAGCATTTTATCGCCAGCAGCAGTATCTTGCGCAGTGGCAATAAGGTGTCTGTCGCCCGCGTTGAGTTGCATAATGATCAGCAAATTCATATCGCCAGCGCAACCGCGACCTATCTGGTTGGCTGATTTGATCTTCAGCGGTGATGATTCGTAGCCTGAAGTTAAGTACACTCACCGCATCTCCTCTCTTGTTCTGAGCCACACCATGGATAAACAACGAACTCGTCAGGGCATTTTTTTTGCTCTGGCCGCCTATTTTATTTGGGGTATCGCCCCCGCTTACTTCAAGCTCATCCAACAGGTGCCGGCTGATGAAATTTTGACCCATCGGATTATCTGGTCATTTTTCTTTATGTTGATTCTGCTCACCGTCAGCCGCAATTGGCCGCAAGTCCGCAGTGCCTGTAAAAATGGTAAGCGCCTGTTATTGCTGGCTGTGACCGCTGTATTAATTGCCAGTAACTGGCTCATATTTATCTGGGCAGTGAACAATAACCATATGCTGGAAGCCAGTTTGGGTTACTTCATTAATCCGCTGGTGAATGTGTTGTTTGGCATGATCTTTCTTGGTGAGCGCTTTCGTCGTATGCAGTGGGTGGCGGTGTCATTGGCTTTTGCCGGTGTGTTGATTCAGCTGTGGCAGTTTGGTTCTCTGCCCGTGATTGGGCTGAGTCTGGCGATTACCTTCGCTTTATATGGCCTGATACGCAAAAAGCTGGGGGTCGATGCCCAAACCGGTATGCTGGTTGAAACTCTGTGGCTGTTACCCATTGCGGCGGTCTATCTGTTCTTGATTGCCGATAGCCCAACCAGCCATATGAGCGCTAATGCCTGGTCGCTTAACCTGCTATTGGCCGCCGCCGGGGTGATTACCACCATCCCGTTGCTGTTCTTCACTGCCGCCGCCTCGCGTTTAAAGCTGTCGACACTGGGCTTTTTCCAGTATCTCGGGCCGACCCTGATGTTTATTCTGGCGGTCACCTTCTATGGTGAGACGATTGGCAGCGATAAGATGGTGACCTTCATCTTTATCTGGGTCGCCCTGCTGCTGTTCACGCTGGATGCGCTCTATACCCAACATAAGAGACGTAACCTAAAAGAGGCCTGATATTGCTGTCACAAAGCAAAACGCCCGCTGAGTGAGTCCGTGGGCGTTTTTTTATCGTGGCAGCAGTAGCGCAACGTTATAACCAATTTTTGCGTTTGAAATAGAGATAGGGTGCTAACCCCGCAATAATCATCAGCCCAATGGCCGCCGGATAACCGAACGACCAACGCAACTCGGGCATAAACTCAAAGTTCATCCCATAGCTGGATGCCACCAGTGTCGGCGGCAGAAAAACCACCGATACCACCGAGAATATCTTGATGATGCGGTTCTGCTCGATATTGATAAAACCCATCGCCGCCTGCATCAGGAAGTTCACTTTCTGGAACAAGGATTCATTGTGTGGCAGCAGGGATTCGATATCGCGCAGCACTTCTCGAGCTTGTTCCAACTGACCGCTGGGCAGCCGCGCCTTACGCACCAGGAAATTCAGCGCTCGCTGGGTATCCATCAGACAGAGTCGCACTTTCCAGCCGATATCTTCCTGTTCTGCCAAGGTCGAAAGCGCAGCATCATACTCATCGCCCTGCTGGCCTTCCATAATGACACGGCTTAACGCTTCCAGATCGCTGTAAATGTTTTCTATTTCATCGGCTAACTGTTCAATTTTGGTTTCGAACAGATCCAGCAGCAGTTCATAGGCATTGCCATCAACCAGCGTCTGGTTACGGGCCCGCATACGATACAAACGGAAAGCCGGTAATTCACGCTCACGCAGGGTATAAAGGCGGCCATCACGGATGGTAAATGCCACGGTTGAGTTACCGGCGTGGTCTTCCGCATCTTCGTAATAGAAGAAGGAGTGAATATGCAAACCATCTTCATCTTCGAAGAAACGGGCGGATGCTTCGATGTCGTCCAGCTCTGGCCGGGTTGCCAGGCTTTGCCCTAACTCAGACTGGACGCGTTCCCGCTCACCCTCTTCCGGCTCGACTAAATCGACCCAAATTGAGGTGGTCAGGTCATCTGATTCATCCAGCTCCAAACGGGATAAGCGATTGTTGCTTAATTTAAATGCGCTCAGCATGTGCCAAAACTCCCTTGCGGTGATGGATAGGGATAACGCATTGAAGCACAGAAACAGGCAAGTATTGAAAAATACTCTATGTTTCAGACCATAAGGAGATCTGACTCACAGCGACGGTTTAGCGGGGCCGCTGACAACCACGAAGGCTATCAGCAAATAGGAGGATAGCCTTAGAAGTTGCACCATATGAACAGGTTATTGAGCCAGCATCTACTGGGTGTGTCCAAGGCGAATGTCCTCATAAAGAATAGTGCGCGCATGTTACGCCGAGAAGAAAAAGACTGTCAACAGAGCGTTCAGAATTCTGTACTCAGTTCATTATGATAATGTGGGATTTTATGCCTTCAGGCGCCGACCCCAACAGAATAGGACACCCTCCCTGAGAGTTGCTGGTACAGCGGTAACAAAAATTTAATGTGGAGTGATGCCTAAAGCGGACGTGTTAAGGCTTAACGCCCGTAATAAGGCTGAAATAGCCAAATGCAGGAATAATCTCAATATCACAGAACCCTGCACAGTGAAGTATCTGTTTCATCTCTGAATAAGAGTACTGTTTTCCTTGGCTCCAACTTAACATGGTGACGTTATATCCTGCGACCGCCAATGGCCCAGAAATATCATCATTAAAAAGCATTTCATGAATAATAATCCGACCACCATGAGGTAGGGCATCGTAGCTTTTTTTGGTCAAAAATATATTTTCCTGCTCTGGCCAATCATGAAGTACATTTGAATAAAAATGAATATCGGCCTCTGGGTAAGGTTCAGACCACATATCGCCAATATGAATTAATATTCTTTTTTCCAGCCCATAGGATTTTATAAAATCTGTCGTGATACGGCCTACCGTAGCAAGCTCATAAATAATTCCACGAATATTAGGCCAACGGGTAACTACCCCGACAGAATGTACACCCGAACCACCGCCAATATCTAACATACAGTGATAATCAGCCAAATTCAGTTTATCCGGCCATACACTCGCCGCACCAATACTGACGCCATGCATAGCTTTCGTAAAAGCGCCTGCTTTTTCCGTGTGATATACACTCTCTTCAAATAAGGTTTCCTCCTCTTCTTTTTGCCTGTCAGGTTTTCTCATCACGTTTTCTAAACTAGCCAAAGAGAAATTATCCCCAATGCAATAAATCAGATCCCAATAGTACCCACAATAATTAGGACTTTTTTTAAGTAAAAACTCCTCAGTGACTTTTGTTAGCTTATAACGCCCATCCTCTAGCTCGACCAATTCCAGCGCCAATACAACCGCCATCACAACCTCAACAGATCTCAGTTCAATACCAATAAATGCACAAATTTCGGATGCATTTTTATTATCTTTAGCAATAAATTCAAAAATTCCAAAGTGATGTGCAAGTATTGCTGTTGGGTATAAATACAAGCTGGTGGCTATATTAAATAGCGTTTTGTCATCACATTGTGATTTCTTTATTACTCTAATCATATAATCCCCACAATAACAGTAGTTATATAAATTACCTCGGTAGAAATAGTGTGCATAAATATTTAAAAGCAAATCCTGATAATGGCTTTATTAATCTTGGGCAGATTATATTTAAAACTATACTCATAGTTCTCGAGTGGCAGCATCAATGTTTTTTATTTAAATAATGATCAAAAAAAACCGAGGTCAGAATTGACCTCGGTTTTACGTATCCTGCACCTTCATTTAGCCGATCACTTAGCCAAACTCACATACAGGCTTTCCCTTAAGTATTGGCAATAATATCAACGTGTTATTTTTTTAAACTGTCTGGTCGTGTCCGTCAGTGCAATTTCTGTCGGTAACCGTTCCATCGAACTGGCACCATAGAAACCGTCACATTGCGGGCAGTTATCCAGAATATATTGGGCATCTTCAGGCGTAGAGATTGGTCCGCCATGGCACAACACAATCACATCTTCACGTACCGCTTTGGCGGCTGCCGCCCAGTCGTTAATCAAAGGCACACAGTCCGCCAATTTCAGCGCCGTGTCTGCGCCAATATTGCCGCCGGTGGTCAGCCCCATGTGAGGAACAATAATATCGGCACCTGCTTGTGTCATGGCGACCGCATCGGCGGCACTGAAGATATAAGGTGTCGTTAGCAGATCTTTTTCGTGGGCCAGACGGATCATCTCCACCTCCAAGCCATAGCCCATACCGGTCTCTTCCAGATTGGCGCGGAAGTTACCATCGATTAAGCCCACCGTTGGGAAGTTCTGTACACCAGAAAAGCCCAAGTCCTGCAAATGATCTAAAAAATGGTCAAACTGGCAGAAGGGATCAGTGCCATTAACCCCAGCCAGTACTGGGGTGTTTTTCACTACGGGCAGCACTTCTTTCGCCATATCAACCACAATTTCGTTGGCATTGCCGTACGCCAGCAACCCCGCCAGCGAACCACGACCTGCCATGCGATAGCGGCCTGAGTTGTAGATAACGATTAAATCAATCCCGCCAGCCTCTTCACATTTGGCTGACAAACCTGTCCCCGCACCGCCACCAATAATTGGCTCACGGCGGGCAATCATTTCCCGGAATTTGGCCAAGATGGCCTGGCGTTGAAATTTTGGCATCTGCTTCTCCACTATAAATTGGCCCTAATGGGTTGGGCTCTTCGCGATCGCTTTAAAATTCTCTACCGCAGCTTGCGCAAACTGAGGGTCGTTAATGTTGAGCGGATAATGGACCAGGCGGCGCTTATCGGTTTGAATCACCGTCTCTTCCAGCGTCTGGATAAAGGCGTTCAGTGCCTTTTCATCCCAGAATGGCTGGCCGGGAGCATCCAGCGCCGAAAATCCACCTTCCGGAATTAAAAAGCGCACTTCTCCCTGGCAACGATTTAGCTTCTCGCCAATCCAGCGTGCCATTTTAATGTTCTCTTGCTCGGTGGTGCGCATCAGCGTGACTTGTGCATTGTGCTTATAGAACAATCGATCGGCATATTTAGCCGGAATAGTTGCCGGGCTACCGAAGTTGACCATATCCAGCGCGCCACAGGAGCCGACGTAAGGGATATGGGAATGGGCAATGGCATCAAAGCGCTCTGGGCCACAGGCCAATACACCATCAAATAACAGATCACAGACTTCGGTGGTGGTTAGGTCAAGCGCCCCCGCCAGCAAACCACTTTCAATCAGTTTTTCCATCGCTTTGCCGCCGCTGCCAGTGGCATGGAAGACCAGGCAGTCATACTCTGCTGATAATGCTGCGCTAACCGCCTGAATACAGGGGGTTGTTACACCGAACATGGTCAAACCCAACGCCGGTTTATCCTCTACCTGTAACTCCTCTTTGGCGAAATAGACCGCCCCCGCAATTTGGTGGGCCGCATTACTCAGCACCCGCCGAGAGATACGATTTAGCCCAGCAATATCGGTAACAGAATACATCATGGCTATATCACTCGCGCCGATGTAGCCAGAAACATCACCAGAAGCCATAGTCGACACCATCAGTTTAGGAGTACCGATAGGTAAACTCTGCATTGCTGGTGTGATTAGCGCCGTTCCACCGGAGCCGCCCAAACCTAAGAGTGCGGCGACATCATCACGGCTCACCATAAATCGCTCAAATGCCACCGCCATTGCGCTAATCGCTCGCCCTCGGTCACCACAGAAAACCGCCTGACACCCATCAGGGTGGTAGCTCGCCACTAGCTCAGCCGTGATATCCGCGCCGCTGTCGCGCTTCCCTCCCTTGGTCGATAAATCAACCGTGACCGTCGTCAGTCCGGTTGCCTTAATCAATGCGCTGACATAGGCCAGCTCTTCGCCTTTGGTATCTGAGGTTGTCGCGATAAAAATATGACGGGGCATCTGAACATCCTTCTATGAGTGCGGAATGTCACAAAATTTAAGCAGCTCACTTTTTTTTATTGGGGGCTTATCTTTTTTGCTTATAGCCGAACAATGAAGCGAGTTGGTTAAGATGGAATCATATTGAGACTAGAGTATCATTTCTGCAAAGTGCATGACTGAAATATGAGACTGTAGTCTCAAAATTAATTTGCGCATGAAATGCTTTCATAGAGACTTGTGTCGACGGTTTGTTATAGTGGGCGCGCAGACGATCTGTAGACCCTGGAGTGACCGTGAATAATCAAGATAAACAGGACAGCGCCCCTCCATCGTTAACCACCATCAAGGCGAGGACCCGGCGGTTACTGATTGATACCGCCATGTCGATGTACGAGCAAGGGGCGTTTCCGTCGATAACCGAGGTGGCAAACGCCGCCCAGCTTTCTCGTGCAACGGCGTACCGCTATTTCCCGACACAAAGTGCGTTAGTCTCCGCTATGGTCGATGAAAGTCTCGGTCCAATATTGGCATGGCAACCGACCCAGCCTGATGCAGGGCAGCGCATTGCCGAACTGCTCTCTTTTGCTTATCCGCGCATGTTGCAACATGAGGGCGTGCTACGTGCCGCACTGCATTTGTCATTGCAGCAATGGGCTGATAACCGCAGCAACCCGAACAATGAAGAGAAATTGGTCCGTGGTAACCGTAAGCGATTGTTAAAATTGGCGGTAGAGCCTCTGGAAGGAAAACTGACACCAGAAGCTCTGCAACGGGTGATCCACGCGTTTTCGCTAATTTATGGTTCAGAAGTATTTATGGTGCTGAAAGATATTTGGCATCTGGATGATGCCGATATTCAGGATGTCACCCAATGGATGGCGAAAGCTATTTTATTGCAGGCCGAAACCGATGCAAAACAGGCGACCCAAAATGAGAGCCGCTAACACCGCTGCGGCATCAAGGCCGAAGGGTAATTTAAACGGCCTCTAATCGCGCATAGGCCGCGACTAACCACTTAATCCCCTCACCGGGGAATGCCACTTGCAAGCGACTATGTTCGCCGCTACCTTCCAAATTAACGATGGTGCCTTCGCCAAATTTAGGGTGGCGCACGCGCTGGCCCAATGAAAATCCGCTGTCATTCTCATTCATTGGCGTCCCCATGCTGCGGTGATTCACCGGGCGAGAGACTGTCGCGCGCAGCCGCACTTCCTCGACACACTCCGGCGGCAGTTCGCCGATAAAGCGGGAGGGACGATGATTCACCTCTTTGCCGTACAATCGGCGACTTTCGGCGTAACACAATGTCAGTTTTTGCATCGCACGAGTGACGCCGACATAGGCCAGTCGGCGCTCCTCTTCCAGACGCCCGCCCTCATCGAGTGACATCTGGCTTGGGAACATCCCCTCTTCCATGCCCACGATGAATACCTGCGGGAACTCCAAACCTTTGGCTGAGTGGAGCGTCATTAGCTGCACGGCATCCTGATAGGCATCCGCTTGCCCCTCTCCCGCCTCCAAGGCTGCATGAGAGAGAAATGCCTGAAGTGGCATTAAGTCCTGATCTTCATCCTGATAACTGTACTGGCGGGTCGCGTTGACCAGCTCTTCAAGGTTCTCTACCCGCGCCTGACCTTTCTCGCCTTTTTCTTGCTCGTACATCGACCACAAACCAGAGTCACGGATCACCCGGTCAGTTTGGACATGTAGCGGCATATCTGCGGTTTCATGGGCCAGTGAGTCCACCAACTCGACAAAACGTTGCAGTGCAGAGGCCGCGCGGCCTGCCAGCACTTTTTCCTGCAACATGGCGCGGGTTGATTGCCACAAGGTTAACTGGCGATCACGGGCGGTCTGGCGCACCACATCTAGCGTGCGATCGCCGATACCACGGGTTGGCGTATTGACCACTCGTTCAAAAGCGGCATCGTCATTGCGATTAGAGACCAGGCGCAGGTAGGCCAGCGCATCTTTGATCTCCTGACGTTCGAAGAAGCGCTGACCACCATAGATGCGGTACGGCATCGCCGTTTGCAACAAAGCCTCTTCCAATACGCGCGATTGGGCGTTGCTGCGATACAAGATGGCGCAATCATTCAGCGCGCCGCCATTGTCCTGCCAGGCGCGAATGCGGTTCACCACAAAGCGGGCTTCGTCCAGCTCGTTAAAGGCGCAATAGATCGAGATTGGCTCGCCTTCAGCCCCTTCGGTCCAGAGGTTTTTCCCCATGCGACCATCATTGTGGGCAATCAGGGCGTTGGCCGCCGTCAAAATATTGCTGGTTGAGCGGTAATTCTGCTCCAGCCGGATGGTTTCGGCACCGGGGAAGTCTTTCAGGAAACGCTGGATATTCTCGACCTGCGCCCCGCGCCAGCCATAAATTGACTGGTCATCGTCGCCGACGATCATCACATTCGCACGGTCGCCCGCCAGCAGGCGAATCCAGGCATATTGGATGTTGTTGGTATCCTGAAACTCATCCACCAGAATGTTGGTAAAGCGTTCGCGATAGTGGTTAAGAATATGGGGTTTGTTGAGCCACAGTTCATGGGCGCGCAGCAAGAGCTCAGCAAAATCCACCAGCCCTGCGCGGTCACAGGCTTCCTGATACGCCTGATAAATCCGCAACCAGGTGGCTTCAATCGGATTACCATAACTTTCAATGTGCTGCGGACGTAATCCTTCATCTTTTTTGCCGTTGATGTACCACATGGCCTGACGTGGCGGCCACTGTTTTTCATCTAAATTCAACGCTTTAACCAGACGCTTTAATAAGCGCAGTTGGTCGTCGCTGTCCAGAATTTGAAAGTCTTGCGGCAGATTGGCATCCATATGGTGGGCGCGCAGCAGCCGGTGTGCCAACCCGTGGAAAGTGCCGATCCACATTCCGCCCTGACTGGTGCCAATCAGATGCTCGATACGGTGGCGCATTTCCGCCGCCGCTTTATTGGTGAAGGTGACCGAGATAATCGAATAGGGCGAGGCGTTTTCTACTGATAGCAGCCAGGCAATACGATGCACCAGCACCCTGGTTTTGCCACTGCCTGCACCGGCCAGTACCAACAGGTTGCAGCGTGGCGCAGCCACGGCTTCGCGTTGTTTTTCATTTAGGCTGTCGAGCAGATCAGAAACGTCCATAGGCACCGTTTATCGGATAAGGGAAGATGGTCAAATTACCGGCTATCCGAGTATTTTACCACCATTCCACTGTGAATTTATACAGAGTTATTGCAGGGGATTATAGCAATGCTGTCAGAGATGCCAACTGAGAAATCTCAATATGGGGTAATAATCGACTATCGCTGGCGGTCATCAGGCTTTGTTGCCGGTCATTGATCCAGCACGCCTGCATTCCGCAACGCAGCGAACCTGCTACATCCGTGGTGAGATCATCGCCCACATGCAAGATATGTTTCAGCGGGATATCCAGATGATTAGCCGCTTTATGGTACATATCGCGGAACGGCTTGGCACGGCCATGGGGGCCGGAGCGCAGCACAAACTGAAAATAGTGGTCGAGGCCGCAAGCTTTAGGGTCAGCATTGCCGTTGGTGATAGCCACCAGCGGATAGTGCTCAGCCAGCGCGCTCAGCGTGTCATGAGTCTCTGCCGGCACATAAATGCGACTGCGCCACAGGGCAAAGTTCTCCATGGCGGCATCGGCCCCACATTGCGCCTCTGATTTGCTCAGGCCATGGCGGATTAGGCCCAGCTCAATGGCATGCCAGCGCCACTGGGTCACATCGTGGTAGATATCCGGGTCTTGCGCCAGTAACTCACTGCGAAAACGCTGGAAATCCGCTGCTTGCAACTGCGCCAAATTAGGATGGTACTGCTGCAAAAAAGCCACTGACTCTTGTTCAGTGCGGGTGATTACCGGGCGATTGTCATACAGCGTGTCATCCAAATCGAAGGTAATGGCGGAAATACGCTCAAGTGGACGATAAAAATGCATCAGGATTTGCCTCGTTTGGCCCGTGGATGAGCAGCATCATACACGGTTGCCAGATGTTGAAAGTCGAGATGGGTATAAATTTGTGTGGTGGTCAGATTGGCGTGGCCCAGTAGCTCTTGTACTGCGCGCAGATCGCCGCTGGATTCCAGCATGTGTGTGGCGAAGGAGTGGCGCAATTTATGTGGGTGGATATGGCTACTGACCCCCTGCTTCACGCCCCATTCGGCAAAGCGCTTTTGCACATTACGCGCCGAAATTCGCTTGCCGGTATTGGCTAAGAAGATAGCGTCATCTTGCGGCTCAAACAGTTCGCGCAGCGCCAGCCAGTGATTCAGCCATGTCACTGCCGTTTTGCCGATCGGTACTTTGCGCTCTTTGCTACCCTTACCCATCACCCAGACTTCACCGCTGGCTAAATCCACGTGTTTACAGTTCATGCCCACCAGTTCAGAGAGCCGCAGACCTGCGCCGTACATCACTTCCAGCATCGCGCGGTCGCGCACCGCCAGAGGATCGTTGAGGTCGATATCCAGCAGTTTATCCACTTCATCGACATCAATATTTTTCGGCAGATGGCGACCAGAGCGCGGCGTACTCACCCCTTTGGCGGGGTTGGCCTGCATGACACCCTGGCTAACCAGCCAATTGAGAAAACTGCGCAACGCCGAGAGCCGCAATGCCAGGCTGGAGGCGTGCAAACCCGCGCGTTTGCTGCGGGAGACCAGTGAGCGAACCTGCGCGGCATCAAGCCGCTGCCAGTGTGCCAGCCCCATCTGCTCGCCCATCTCCATCAGCACCTGTAACTGGCGTCGATAGCTGGTGATGGTGAGCGGGCTGAGTTGGCGCTCCACTTTGAGGTAACGCAGAAAAGCCTCGACCTGCGGGGCAAGTGAGGTACTGAACTCGGTCATGCCGGCTCGATCCAACGCGCCAGCAGGCTTGGCAATAGCGTGGATAGCTGATTGAGCATCACGGTGCCCATGCCTTGCTGATAGTGCTGTGTGTCGCGGCTGCTGAAGATAATCACGCCCAAATCACCCTCTTTGCCCAGCAATGAGAGCGCCACCGAACCGACTTGCTTCGCCTGAGGCAGTAACAGCAGCAGTTCCGGCCCATTCAAGCTGCCGAGATAGTGGTTATCACTGCCTAGCCGCTGAATGCGTAGCGGCTCAAAGGCGTGGCGAGAAAGCCCTAAATGAGTGAAGTCAGATGGCGCACCAATATGCCAGCGGTCGCTGAATAACCGGACATTGGCACCACTGAGCCCGAAATCTCTGGCCCAGCGCTGTAAGCGATTGAGCATATCTTGCAAGCTGCTGGCCGCCGCCAGATGACTTTGCAGTTGCAGTAAGCGGTTGAACAGCACTTCGTTCAGGCCAGCCTGCTCCATCAGCAAGGTGATCTCCTCTTCCAACTGGCCAATCTGGTTACGCTGTCGCCCCAGTTGCCACTCCACCAGCGAGACACTGCCTCGAACCGGATGGGGAATATGCATCTGTTCGACCAGACGGGCATTGCGGATAAAGAAGTCGGGATTTTGCAATAAGTACTGCATGACAGCATCGTCGTCTAACGCGATACCCTCTAACGCCTGCTCCTCATAACTTTTCATGTCACACCCGTCATACTTCAGTACCTTTGATAGTATACCCAAAATCATTGGCGTTGCAGGTAGGCTGCCAGCAAACTCATCCCAATGAGCTTACATCAGTAAGTGATTCGGGTGAGTATGTGCAGCTAACACCCCTGCGGTGTCAAGGATGCAGGGTACTGTTATAGGTGAATGAATCCGTCGTACACATGGGTTGCTGGCCCCGTCATATACAGTGGGTGACCAGGCCCTTTCCAACTGATAAGCAAACTACCACCCGGCAGCTCCACCGTGACCTCTTCATCCAACAGATCTTGCTGAATACCGACGGCCACCGCAGCACAAGCGCCGCTGCCGCAAGCTTGGGTTTCACCGGCTCCGCGCTCATACACCCGCAGGCGGATATTGTCACGGCTAACCACCTGCATAAAACCGATATTCGCCCGTTCAGGGAAGCGCTCATGGCTTTCTAATACTGGACCCAGCAGCGCAACATTGGCAACCGAAACATCATCGACCTGCAGCACGCAGTGAGGGTTGCCCATCGACACCACACCACATAAAACCGTCTGTTCTGCCGCGCGAAAAATATAGGTTTTCTCAACTTTAGTTGCCCGGAAAGGGACGCTTTGCGGGTCAAAGTTGGGTTCACCCATATTCACGCAAACCTCTTCATCTTCCGTGACACTCAAGATCATGCGGCCAGTTTGGGTGCTTACACTGATGTCGCGCTTGTTGGTCAACCCCTTCAGCCGGACAAAACGGGCAAAGCAGCGCGCGCCATTGCCACACTGAGAGACCTCGCTGCCATCGGCATTAAAAATACGGTAGTGAAAGTCCAGCTCAGGATCGTAAGGCGGTTCAACCACCAACATTTGATCAAAGCCCACGCCAGTGTGCCGGTCTGCTAATCGGCGGATTAACTCCGGCGAAAAGTAAACATTTTGGGTAACTGCATCGACAACCATAAAGTCGTTGCCAAGACCGTGCATTTTGGAGAACTGCATTTCATACTCCGCTGACTTTCATTTTTATTGCTGGCTCAATTCGGTACTGGCTAAGCTCGACACTGACACTCTCTGGCGGCGATCGGGCTAATCACTGTGGCCCGGCGATAGTCTGACTCTGTTTTGCGCCAGATAAATCCTGCTGATTGCGTTCTATCTTGCCACTATCGGGTTGCGTTGTTTCTGTTTTTGGTTTGTCTGACGGCGGAAAGTATAGTGGGCCTTTCAGGCCACAGCCGGAGAGCGCGAGCAGCAGCATCGCCACCAGTGGCCAACCTAGTTCTTTTTTCATTTCTAACGCCTGTAAATTGTTTTAGCACCTAAATGCCTGTGATTCATGCGTCCAAGGTCTCTATAATCGCAGGTGGATCATGAAAAGCAATAGGAATTGAATATGAACGATAGTGAGTTTCATCAGTTAGCCGATCAATTGATGCTTTGCATTGAAGAAACACTGGATAGTTTTAGCGGCGATAGTGATATCGATTATGAAACCAATGGCGGGGTGATGACCCTGACTTTTGAGAATGGCAGCAAAATCGTGATTAACCGCCAAGAGCCACTACATCAGGTCTGGCTGGCCACCAAAGCGGGTGGTTACCATTTTGATTACCGTGATGGGCACTGGTATTGCTCACGCAGCGGCGTAGAATTTTTCGCCAAACTATCCACAGCCGCCAGTGAGCAGGCCGGTGAAGAAGTGAGTTTCGGCAAATAATCCCTACGGCAAGAATTTCCATACCAGTTAGGTAACAATAACCTGTCTGGTATGGAAGATACGTTCTGGCCTCCTCTCTTGATTAAAGATAAACCAATAACAATCCCCAGTGAACACCCTATATCTTATAATAAAAATAATGGAATACTTATGCCTCAACAAATTAATACTTAATACTGTTTGGAAAGCGGTAGACCTATTCAAGAGGAATCAATAAGAATGATATCAAGCATATACTATACCAACCTGGCAAGTTATTATGATAGCGATCAATACAATACACTGAATATTAATGAAATAGATAATATTCTTAATACAAAAACATCAGAAAATGATAAACCTGAAGATATAAAAAAAATTCTAGTTCTAAAGAGAGAAATAGTATCAGAGCAATGTAAATTTAACTCGAATGCCTCAATGAGGCTATCTTTTGCGGGGATCGACTTTAAAGGGGTAGATTTCAGTAACCTTGATTTATCCCACGTTGATTTTACAAATGCCGATCTCAGCGGTGCAAATATGACAAATACAAAGTTAAATGGCGCTGACCTTTCCGGAGCTAAACTTACTAATATAATTTGGGATAATGTTGATATTACTGATGTGACGATAGAGTTAGATGATATTGTAATGCTTCCTCTTTCTGATAAAGACAAATATATAAAACTTAATGCCTGTGTAGAAAAATTAAAAACCTATGACGTTCTTCATCAAGAAGAGAAAGCCATTAATCTATTCAGAGAATCACTTGATATAGAAAACAAAGTACAAGCAAGATTTAATCAATTAGATAACAAACAACTACAAATATTACTTCCTTGTTTGTATGTTGAAGCAGTACATGAAATCAACCCTATCATCGCATACAATAAAAAAGACCTTGGTCATTGTGCTAATAACGAAGATGATAATGCACTTATGATAAAAGGGTATGCCAAATTTCTCTCTGCATTAAATGACACGTTTAATAATCACAAAAATATCCAGCATGATGAAAAAGTAGCAAGAATAGTGTCAAGTATAGAAGATATTATCACTTTATTAGTCTCGCCTAATGCCATGTATGACAATTGCAGATCCGGGTTTAAAATTCATAAAACAACTATGTATAAATTTGAAGATGCATTTAATAAAATAGAAAATGGGAAGTTAACACTCAGTGCATTAGAGTGTGAAATAGAAATGTCCATCGACACAAAAGGGTTTGTAGCAATAAATGGAATTGCTGATTTTTCCATTGAAAACAAAAAAAAATCTTTTTATAATTTTGCTAATGAATTAGTCAATGCCCATAAAGAAAATGACATTCTTAAAATATTTAAATTAACCTCAGATTTCCAATATTTACATCTACTACCAAATGCAAATGGACGGACAAGCCAGATTATTAGGGATTGTTTTACCATTCATTTAGATGAACTACCCTTTTCGGTATTAAATGGAATGTCACATTATATTTATTTACACGGACCTGTTGATAAAGAACATTTGGAATTTATGCAAAAGAACACCGATGAAGTATTTACTGCTGTTGAAGAACGAAGGTTAACAACAGATATATATAGAAAAACCAATTTATATGATATAAACCAGTCATTAGACAGAACAAAAATAAATCCAGCCATAAGTTTAGACATTAATATATTCAATGCCTATCGCGATTTTTTTGAAAATGAAAAATTAAATTGATTTAAATATTAAATTCATTTTATTTGTTCAGAGTGCGACCCCCTGATGACTCCATCTTAGCTTGTGAGAACAAGACCACCAAGAATACCTTTCTATTCAAAGGGAAGACATCTTTACGATCTAAAAGTTCTCTACGTGGTGAATTATCATTAACCTCAAGGGACACAATTTTTTATGTGCCCCTTGAGACATCTAAAATTATCAATGCCGCTGGCACCGCTGTGTGGGTATGCTGGCTTCTTTCTCGGCAATATTGGCACACAGCTGAGACAACGTATTGCTGCGGAACGGAATAACTTGCGTGCGGCCATCTAACTGCACAATTTGGTAGAACTGTGGCAGGTTGAAGTTGATAAAGCTGGAGCCGTAGGTAAAGCGGTCATGAGAAGAGGAGTAGAACCGGCTGACATCCCGCACCAACTCCTCTTTACTGCCCTCGCAATGGTGATAGACCTCAACGCGGTTTGATTCATCCAAAATGTAAATATTAAAACCTTTTTCATCTGCGGTGCCCTCGAAGAAGAACTGAATGATCCCTTCACTAGCAAAACCGTCGACAACCGGCGGCAGATGAATTTGATCGGTTTCGACCTGAATCGATAACCCATGCAGTTTGTTATTGGAGATAGCCCCGTAGAATTCGACCGCGTTTTCCAGCTTCTGCACTGATACACTCAGGCGCTCGAAGAACAATCCCCACGTCTGACCGGAAACACGCACCGCTTTGAAGCGGCCCGGCTCCTGACGAGTACTGGATAAGCGCAGCTCAATGCACTCAGAGACCAGTTGCTGAATTCGGGTACGAATCAAGCCGCGTAAATGCTGGCTATAGCAGAACACATCCACCGACTCTGGCGGCGCAGCATCCTGATGCATCTTACCTAAAATCGTTTTCAGCGCTTCCAATACCGCCTGTTCACCGCTGAAATGCAGGGTACGCACTTCGTTCCACGAGTTGCGATACAGCAAATCGATACTACCGACCAAGCACTGCTGCTGCTCGCCAAAACTGAATACATCCAGTTTACGGAAATCAAAATGCACCACCTGATTGCGGAAAGCGGCAGTCGGGTCATGTTCCAAATTGACGATAATCGCCAGGTGGCGGATCTCGCACGGGCTATACAGTGCCTTCGGCGTTGGCGCAGGTAGGCGCAGCGGGAAGTGGTGGGAGATATCCGTCACCAACTCTTGCAGTTTGGTGGTATTGCACAAATTGGCGCTTTTAATATGCAGTCGGGTCTTGCTGGTCAACAGGCCGTTGAAATAGGCCCACGACACCAATTTGTTCAGGTAGCGGTTATATTCCAGCGGCTGATGGCTGACGATAGTGTCCATAGCAGGCGCTTGATTATACAAGTACCAGCCAGGGCGGTTCGCGCGGCCAGCCGGAACATGAATAAAGGTCAGGTGCTCTTCGGAAAGATCCGGCGAAATTTGCGGGTTAACCAGTGTCACTTTACCCGGCAAAGCTTCAAATGCTGCGTACAGTTTACGGGTCAGTACCCCGATATCCTGCGGGCTGGCGCTGACACTCAGGTTGTTGCGGCGCGCAAAGCGAATCAAATTGCGATAGCTCTGCATCATCGCATCCAACAGCTCGTTATGCGCTTCACGCACCCGTTCAATCTTCCAGTTGGCGCGATTATCCAGCACTGCCAGATCCTCATCGCTCCAGCCCCACTCACTGACCAGTTGGCTGAGGATTTCACGCCGCCAGCCCGCGCTCGCTGGGGTACGAGAGAGTTTCTCGCACACTTTCAGGTAGAAGCAGCGGCGCACCAGATTCAGCCGAGTGGTGTCATTGATTTGGGTCAGATAGCGGGTGACGCGATCGAGCATCATGCAGTAAGCATCAAGGCCGAAGGCCACAATTTCACCGGCATGTAGGCGCTGTTTGATCTCCATCGCCAATAATTGGGAATTAGGGTATTCCCAAGAGTAAGCTTCCAGCAGCAGGGTTTTTAGCACCGCTTTATACGGCGAATCGATACTTTTATACAGCTGCCACAAACTAGCACCGAAATACTCTTCCGCTGATAGGGTGCTTAAACCGCCCAGATCCAGCCATTCATTCGGCGTTAATACGCCCTGCGCATAGAGCGACAGCACGTAATCATCGTAATTATTCTCTTCTTCAACCGGAACCATATTCCATAGAATACGTTTCCCAGCCAGACGAACCGCGCTGCGGTAAAATTCATCTAGCAATAAAATATGTTGGGTCGAGCCGCAATCTTCGCCACCCAAACTGCCACTAGCATTGTGGCGGAAGCGGTTTTCATCAATCAGGAAGAAGCTGACTTCAACACCCATTGATGCGGCCCATTTTTCCAGCAGGCTACATTTTTGCTGTAGGCGATGGCGCTCTTCAGTGTCAAGCCAAGCCTGATGGCACACCCAGATATCCAGATCCGAGGTATGACATTGCCCGATGGAGGAGGTGCTGCCCATGGAATAGACGCCCGTAATCGGCAGTTCGCCGCCGACACTCTGCTCTAGAGGTGCGCCTGACTTGGCTTCAACCTCAGACAGATAATCCTGTTGCGTTTCATTAGGCGTGAAAATACAGACGCCATGGGGAACGTTACCATCAAGGTAACCCGGCATCAGTGGATGATGATGATGTAGTAGGGTCGGTAGCAGACTGTAAACCTTTTGGAAGGCTGGCCCCATGGCCGCCAAAGCGCGATCGACTCGTAATTGGTTGATCGCATCCAGTCGCTGTTTCAGTGTCTCGATGTAGAGGTACAAGACGTCTCGCCTGATTGTTCCGGTGCTTAGAAAGAAACCCGCGTTCCACATTCGTTTGTTGCTTATTGGGTATTTTCAAAAAACGTATACTTTTTGTTGAAATGACCAAAAAACAGTTTGTTTGAAGAATATTTAACGAATGATTGCTGGAAACGTGATCAATCTAACACCTTGCCGATTGACCGTAAAGAAAGTAAAGCTATCCCTACAATTATAACGTCTCTCTCTGACTAAAATCATTCGCGCTGCAATCAGGCAACGGACCAATGAATTTCAGCGAAAGCCGCTGCCAACGCAGCAATACGCGGCAGGAAGGCATAAACCCCTTATCCAGCCACACATTTGTTACAATAGTTGCTTTCTTGTACTCTTACCCGCCTTGATCATGTGGCTACCACACTGACAGCACTCGTCGGTCAATGGTAGGATGGGCCGCAAAATATAAAACGGTAACAAGCAATGTTAGACAAAATTATTCGAATTGCCACGCGACAAAGCCCGCTCGCCTTATGGCAAGCACACTATGTTCAACATTTACTGCAAGCCAATCACCCCAGCCTGCACGTTGAGTTGGTCCCGATGGTCACTCGCGGCGATATCATTCTAGACACGCCACTGGCAAAAGTGGGCGGTAAAGGTTTGTTCGTCAAAGAGTTAGAGTTAGCGCTACTGGATGGCCGGGCTGATATTGCCGTGCACTCGATGAAAGATGTGCCGATCGCTTTCCCTGAAGGCTTGGGTCTGGTCACCATTTGCGAACGTGATGATCCGCGCGACGCATTCGTCTCATCAAATTACGCCCATCTGGATGATCTACCGGCTGGCAGCATCGTCGGCACCTCCAGCTTGCGCCGCCAGTGCCAGTTGCGCGAACGCCGCCCCGACCTGATTATCCGTGACCTGCGGGGTAACGTCGGTACTCGTCTCGCCAAGCTGGATAACGGCGATTACCACGCGATTATTCTTGCCGTCGCGGGCCTTAACCGCCTTGGGCTGGAGACCCGTATCCGCTATGCCATGCCAGCCGAAGAGTCGTTACCGGCGGTGGGTCAGGGCGCAGTGGGTATCGAGTGCCGTCTGGACGATGATTTTACTCGCCAACTGCTCGCACCACTCAATCATCGCGACACAGAATTACGCGTCTGTGCGGAACGAGCCATGAATACCCGCCTTGAAGGGGGCTGTCAGGTGCCGATTGGCAGCTATGCTGAATTGGAAGGCGACGTGCTGTGGCTTCGTGCCTTAGTGGGTGCACCGGATGGCAGTGAGATCATTCGTGGTGAGCGCCGTGGCCCGGCTAACAATGCCGAGCAAATGGGAATTGAGCTGGCCGATGAGCTACTTTCACGTGGCGCGCGGGATATATTAGCCGCTGTTTATCAGGATAACCCACCGCAATGACCATTCTGGTGACCCGTCCCTCCCCCGCTGGGGAGCAGTTAGTCAGCCGCCTGCGTGCGCTGGGCCGGGTTGCCTATCATGCCCCCTTGATTGATTTCTCGCCCGGTGATGACCTGCCAAAACTGCCCGCCTTGCTGCAAAATATGCAGGCGGGTGATCTGGTTTTTGCGCTATCACAGAACGCCGTGCGCTACGCTAACCCGCTGTTAAAAAGAAATAACCTGTTATGGCCTGCGCAGTTATCCTATTATGCTATTGGTCGTGGCACCGCGCTGGCACTGCATACCGCCAACCGGTTGCACGTCACCTTTCCGCCGATGGGTGAGACCAGCGAGATGCTGTTATTATTGCCAGATCTGCAAAAACTGGCCGGTAAAAAGGCGCTGTTATTGCGCGGTAATGGCGGGCGAGAGCTGCTGGGTGAGAGCCTTGCACAGCGAGGGGCGGAGGTAACCTTCTGCGAATGTTATCAACGCAGCCCGATCTTTTATGATGGCAGTGAACAAAGTGCTCACTGGCAACGTGCTGGCGTCAATATTCTAGTGGTGACCAGCGGCGAAATGTTACAACAGATCTATACTTTAGTTCCTGATTACTATCGTTCTTCCTGGTTGCTACGCTGCCGCTTGGTGGTGGTGAGTGATCGTTTGGCTACCCTGGCCGCCCAAATGGGCTGGAGTGATATCCGGGTGGCAGAGAATGCTGATAATGACGCGCTGATCCGCGCGCTACAAGACCTAAAACATACCTGAAACCTGACTATGGGATGCCCAATATGACGGAACAAAATACCCCATCCGCACCAGTGGAAGAGACAACCACTGCGGTTGAGAGGCACCAACAGCCAGCACCTGAAAACCGCCGGGAAAAACGCACCGGGCCAATTCTGGGGGCTATTGCTATTGCATTGGCTATCGCGCTGGGTGCCGGGCTTTATTATTACGGACACCAGCAGGCCCAGTTACAAGATGCGGCGACCCTTTCGCTGCAAGAACAGCTGGCGGAACTAAAACAGAGCCAGTTGCAGGAAAAACAACAGTTTGAGTCATTGTTGCAGCAACAAGGTAAGGCGCTGGAAGCCGCCGATCGCCAACAGACCTCGCTGACTCGCCAACTCAATGAGTTGCAGGAAAAAGTCGCCACCATTTCAGGGAGTGACGCCAAAACCTGGCTACTGGCACAGGCTGATTTTCTGGTGAAAATGGCTGGCCGCAAACTGTGGAGCGATCAGGACGTCACCACCGCCGCCACATTATTGAAAAGCGCCGATGCCAGCCTCGCTGACATGAATGATCCCAGCCTGATAGATGTGCGCCGCGCCTTGACCGAGGATATCAGCACCCTTTCGGCGGTCAGCCAGGTGGACTTCGACGGCATCATCCTCAAATTAAATCAGCTGTCCAATCAGGTCGATAATCTGCGTCTGGCTGACAACAATATTGATGATTCGCCGATGGATGCCGATAGCGATGAGCTGTCCAGTTCATTATCTGAATGGCGCCAAAACTTGACCAAAAGCTGGCACAGCTTTATGTCTGATTTTATGACTATTCGCCGCCGTGATAGCAGCGCCGAGCCACTGTTGGCACCGAATCAGGACATTTATCTGCGCGAGAATATCCGCTCGCGCCTGTTGGTGGCGGCCCAGGCAGTGCCTCGCCATCAGGATGAAGTGTACAAACAGTCGCTCGAGACTATCTCCACTTGGGTTCGCGCCTATTTTGATGTGAACGACCCAAGCACCAAGGCTTTTCTGGATGAATTAGAGAGCTTGAGTCAGCAGTCGATATCAATGGATGTGCCTGATCAGTTGAAGAGCCAGCCAATGCTGGAGAAATTGATGCAAACTCGGGTTCGTAACTTACTGGCGCAAGCGCCAGCTGCCGCTCAGGGGGAATAAGTATGCTGCGTGTTTTACTGTTATTCCTCATTCTGACCGCCGGTATCATCCTTGGCCCAATGTTGGCTGGCCATCAAGGTTATGTGTTGATCCAGACCGACAACTATAACGTTGAGACTAGTGTGACCGGTCTGGTCATTATGCTGGTGCTGGTTTTGGTCGCATTCCTGATAGTGGAGTGGATACTGCGCCGGATTTTCCGCACCGGAGCTCGTACCCGTGGCTGGTTTATGGGTCGTAAACGTACCCGCGCCCGTAAGCAAACCAAAGCTGCGCTGATCAAACTGGCTGAAGGTGATTTTAAGCAGGTGGAGAAGTTGCTCACCCGCAATGCTGATCACGCTGAACAACCGATGGTGAACTATTTGCTGGCAGCGGAAGCCGCCCAGCAGCGCGGTGATGAGTTCCGCACCAATCAATATCTGGAGCGGGCGGCAGAAGTGGCCGATACCGACCAACTGCCGGTGGATATCACCCGCGTGCGCATTCAGCTGGCACAGGGCCACGTTCATGCCGCGCGCCATGGTGTCGATCGCCTGCTGGATCAAGCACCGCGCCATCCGGAAGTCCTGCGCCTGGCGGAACAAGCTTACCTACGCTCTGGCGCTTACAGCTCATTGCTGGAAATTTTACCGGCGATTGGCAAGGTTCAGCTTCATTCGCCCGAGGAGATCGCCGCACTTGAGCAGCAAGCTTACATCGGCATGATGAATCAGTGCATGGCGGAAGAGGGTAGCGATGGCCTGAAACGTTGGTGGAAAGATCAGAGCCGCAAAGTTCGCAACGAGATCCCGCTACAAGTGGCGTTAGCTGAGCATCTGATTGAGTGTGATGATCATGATGTTGCCCAGCAGATCATTCTGGATGGTTTGAAGCGGCAATATGATGAGCGCTTGGTGCTATTGATCCCACGCCTGAAGTCAGGTAATCCCGAGCCGCTAGAGAAATCATTGCGCCAGCAAATCAAGCAGCATGGCGCGACACCGTTACTCAATAGCACTTTGGGCCAGCTTATGCTGAAACACGGTGAGTGGGAGAAAGCCAGAGAAGCCTTTGCCGCCGCGCTTGCGCAGCGCCCAGATGGGTATGATTATGCATGGTTAGCGGATGCCTTGGATAAACTGCATCGCCCTGAGGATGCCGCACAAGCGCGTCGTGAGGGGTTGTTATCGACCCTGCGGCAGAATGGCGAACCACTTTAAACTGAGATAATGCCCAAAGTAATTGGAGTTGCAGGTAGGCGGCAAGCGAATGAATCCTGATGAGCTTACTTAGGTAAGTGATTCGGGTGAAAGAGCGCAGTTAACAACCCTGCGGCTTCAAATACGAAGGGCATTCAAAAAAAAACGCTTGCCGTTTTCAGCAAGCGTCTAAAATTTTCAGGTCTACAGACAACATGTTGGCGCCTCACTCAACGTTATGCCCGGTATGTGATGAAGATATTCAACATCGTTTACATGGACAATAGGCACCCTAAAATCGGCTCTGCATCATCTCTGGGTTTATGAAGTGGTTATAAAGCCAAGCTATCATAATAAGTGAGATGAGCATCTACTGGGTAGATATTGCAGTTAGCGTGCCAAATTGCGTAATCGGCAGTATTTTCACTCAATCGCCTGCAAATAAATATCTAACCAGCTGATAAACAATATATTTATTTTTATGCCCATTTGGCATTCCATGCCCTGCTCTGCCCTGACTGATGGCAACACGCCCTGAGTGATCTGTCGCTACAAAACGACGCAATAGACCATCATCATTTTTCTTTTTATTTATCAATCTATTATATGTCTCTATTTAGAGACAAAGCATTCATCTTTTGTCGCGAAAAGCCAACACTTAAGATCTGAGGGGATAAATCACGGATCGGGGCAATCTAACCGTCTAATTTGATCAAAAGGCGGCAACAAAGTTTCGGGCATAAAGAAAATGACAATGATAGTGCGCCGTTGGTCGTGAACAAAACAGGGAGAGAATGAATGGGGATAACTCGGGGGCAATATTATCTAGAGAAAAACAGAGAAAATAGAGACGAAAAAAAACCCCGCATTGCGGGGTTTTTTCTGAAATTGGTCGGCGAGAGAGGATTCGAACCTCCGACCCACTGGTCCCAAACCAGTTGCGCTACCAAGCTGCGCTACTCGCCGATTTCTTGCTTGTTACTCTACATGGTCTTGCGACCTATGTCCATGTAAATATTAATAAAATCTACATGTTTGTGTGGTGCGAAGGGAGGGACTTGAACCCTCACGTCCGTAAGGACACTAACACCTGAAGCTAGCGCGTCTACCAATTCCGCCACCATCGCATGTTCCACAAAATTTGGGGTGGCTAATGGGGCTCGAACCCACGACAACTGGAATCACAATCCAGGGCTCTACCAACTGAGCTATAGCCACCATAACTTCTTACAACTTACTTCGTACTCGTCGTACGCGGCAATCTTACCACCGCAGCTCTTGCACACAAAATTAATGGTGCGCCCGACAGGATTCGAACCTGAGACCTCTGCCTCCGGAGGGCAGCGCTCTATCCAGCTGAGCTACGGGCGCTTAGCGCCGTTGCGGGTGAGGATACTACGGTTTTAATAGTTGGCTGTCTAGTGCTTTTTTAGAAGAAATGGCCTGTTTGCTTACGCTTTGCTCAGTCTGCCACAAAAGTCAGCCGTTGGTAGCCCTCACCTCGCCTTGTTCGCTGGTTTTATAGGCGTTTCGTTTCGACCAGCACTGGCTTATGCATTTTCAGGCCGAAATAGCCTGCGGTGACTAATCCTAAGAAAATTGCGCCAGCTAATAGAGATAAGCGCGTCTCTGGATTAATCCCCATCCCCACCAACACACAAATCAAAAAGGCGATTGTGAGGTAGTTGACGTACGGGAACATGATCGATTTAAACGGATGCTGTTTCAATGCCTCTTTATGTAGTTGCCGGAAACGTAGCTGGCTCACCAGTACCACAAACCACGGCACCATACCCGGTAAGACGCTGGCACTGTATACATACACAAACACCTGTTGCGGATTTGGAATGATGTAATTGAGGCTAGATCCTACCAGCAGACACAGGATAGTGACGGCAATGCAGTTAACCGGGACACCATTGGCGGAGAGTTTTGTCAGGCAAGCGGGTAACTGACGGTTTTTCGCCAGGGCATACAACATGCGCCCGCCACTGTACATGCCGCTATTACAGCCGGACAGTGCGGCGGTCAGCACCACGAAGTTGATAATCCCAGCGGCGGCGGTGATCCCTATCTTAGCGAAGGTCAGCACAAAGGGGCTACCTTCCGTGCCGATGCCGTTCCACGGGAAGATGGTGACAATGACAAATATCGCGCCGACATAGAAAATCAGAATGCGCCACAAGATATTATTGATGGCACGCTTTAAGGTGACTTGCGGATTTCTGGCTTCACCGGCGGTAATGCCGACCAATTCAACACCCTGATAGGATGCCACCACAATACACAGCGCGAACATAAATCCTTTCCAGCCGCCCGCAAAGAAGCCGCCGTGAGCGGTCAGGTTATCAAAACCAATGGGCTGGCCGTGATTGCCAAAACCAAAGAAGATGACCCCTAGCCCCACCAGAATCATCACGATGATGGTGGTGACCTTGATCATCGCAAACCAGAACTCTAACTCGCCATATAATCTGACGGCCGCCAGATTAGCCAGTGCCACGATGGCGACCCCGGCGATAGCGGGCAACCATTGGGGTATTTCTGGGAACCAAAACTGAACGTAGACGCCAATGGCGGTAATTTCGGATATCCCCACCGCAATCCACATAAACCAATAGCCCCAGGCGGTCAGATAGCCAAAATAGGGGCTGAGATATTTATGTGCGTATACGGCGAAGGAGCCAGCCACCGGCTCCAGATAGAGCATTTCGCCCATTGCGCGCATGATGAAAAACACAAATAAGCCGGCAATCATGTAAGCCAGCAATACCGACGGCCCGGCCCATTTCAATGTACTGGCTGACCCCATAAACAGCCCGACACCAATAGTGCCACCAAGCGCTATCAACTCAATATGCCGAGCTTCCAGCCCACGGTGTAATCCTTTTTTCTCTTCGTTGTCTGCCATATATCCCTCTGTAAACCAACTGGTGTGTGTCTGCTCCGGATCCCCGGTTGTTGTAGTTATAAAAAATAAAATACGCGACTGAATAAGGTATTCAGCCTAATTATTAATAACGACAGGTTAAAGACATAATGAAAAAGCGAGTGACTGCAAAACTCTAACCGGGCCGTATCGTTCCGTATCTGCGGCAGATTAGCAAACAGGAAACTAAAACTTTATGGAATAAAAAGAATTAAATTGGTTCCAGAATGGAATTACAGTGGCGTGGTATTAGCAGAGGGAATATGTGGAATCGTTATCATAGCAGGGCCTTAGGTGACCCTGCTTAGCTCAAAATATTACAAGCGACCGCTGTAATAATAACCCACAAACTTAAGTAGTTTGAATTGGCGACGAATGCGGCTGGGCTGCGCCAGTAGGCGATAAAGCCACTCCAGCCCCAGATTCTGCCAGATCTTCGGCGCACGTTTGACGTGACCCGTAAAGACGTCGTAAGTCCCACCAACGCCCATATACAGCGCGTCAGGATAGAATTTACGGCAGTCGCGCATAAACATCTCCTGTTTAGGCGAGCCCATGGCAACCGTGACAATCGCCGCGCCACTGGCCGCAATACGGGCAAAGAGTGCCTCACGCTGCTCTGGTGTGAAATAGCCATCCTGACTCCCCACCAAATTCACACTCCATTGCGCACGCAGCTTGGCTTCTGTTTCAGCCAGAATTTCCGGCTTGCCACCGACTAAAAAGACCGGCGTCCCTTGCTGGCCTGCGCGTTGCATCAAAGCTTCCCACAGGTCCGCCCCTGCGACCCGCGAGAGCTGCGCCTGCGGGTATTTACGGCGAATAGCCCGCACCATGCTGATACCATCGGCATACAGATATTCAGCCTCGTTAATCAGTTCACGCAGCGCGGCGTCATCTTCGGCTTTCAGCAGTTTCTCTGCATTCATTGCCACCAGCGTGCCGGTTTTTACCGGGCCACTGCTCAACAGATGATCCAGTGTCTGAGCCATGTCACGAAAGCCCCAGATCTCGAAACCACGGACATTATATTTTGGAATGTCAGTTTCTTGGGTTGGAATAGCAGTATTCGGTTCCATTACAATCCTTACAGTTGATTGCCCGCTTCAGGCATGGACAGGCGTTTGGATCTGTTAACACGACGCTGAACCCGCTGCGTTATCAAACCCGCCGTATCGAACAACCAGTACAACAATTTTGCCAGTATCAGACAGGCACCAAAAATCACGCAGAAAAACACCACGCGCGAGACAAAGGAGTCTAACCCTTCGCGGGCCAAGACGATGATGTTAAATATCGCACCAAAACAGAAGCTTTGCAGAATGGCCGCTTTGTAGCGGTTCTTTTCCGCTTTGCCCTGTTCGTAAAGCCAGTCGAACCACTTAATGATTAACCCGACCACAATGGCACCCAGCGGGATAAACAGTACCCCGCCCATCACCACCAAAGAGCCAATCAGAGTGGGGGAGATTGCCAGCCCTGAGTGGTTATCCAGCACATCCCAGGTAAAGTAATTGGCGGTATTTAGCACCAGGTCTGGGCGCTCCGGCCACAGGAGGCTGGGGATAAACACATAGAAATCACGGATTATCGGCGCTAAGCCCTGAAAATCTATTTTGTCGTAGTTCTGTAGCAGCAACCCGAGATTTTCCCACGGCGAGAAGGTATCCCGTGTCAGGTAGAGGAAAGTGTAAAATGCCTCGGCCCCGTTAACATCCAGCCCATAGCGTTTCAACGCCAGCCAGAACATCCCCACAATGCCAAAGACCCCCGCTGCCGCCAGCATCCACAGGGTTATCCAGCCGCGCACAATGCCGATAAACAGGAATAGTGAGAACGCGATAATAATGTTAGCTCGCGTCCCGCCGACGATAACATAGGTCAGGATGCCAAAGGCCACGGTGCTCGCCAGGAAGAAGAACCAGGCGCGCATGTCCTGTTTCAGGAAGTAGACCACCAGCATGGCTGGGATAAAGAAGTAGAAAAAGCGCTTCAACGCGACACCCGAAACATCACTGGAGAAGATTTTACTGTAGGAATCCAGCTTAAATAGCAGGAAACCATTCTGCATAAAGAAGATGCCCACGGTGCCGATAGCCACCAGCGCCAGCAGCATCCAGGTCAGATTGGTCTCCACCCGATTCATGGTGAAAATCGGGGTGCGCAGCTGAGTGCGCGGCTTGGTCAGCCGTGTTTTGTAGCTCACATAGTAAATGGCATAAAACGCCGTGGCGGAGAGCATGGCATACAGCAAGTACTCAACCGGCACCACTGCCACCCCAAATTGGAACACCAACATGCAGGTGAGCGGGAAGCCAAAATAGAAAGTGAGCAGGTAGAGCATGGAGAACAGCACGTTGAAGTTAAAGCGGACGCGCCGAAACTCCTGATACGTCAAGATCAGGATAAAAATGACCGCGATCAGGTAGACGCCGAACAGACCGCCAAATTGCCCCAGTGTCATGGGTGTTCTCCTGCGGCCAGTGCCAGCGCTTGCTGCCAGCCCTCAATGTAGTTGGGGTTGAAGAACGCGATAGCGTGCTTATCCAGCCCGGCTAATTGGCGCTGTGCCTCGCGAATCAATGGCTCATCCAGTGAGTCGCCATAGAAAAGCACCGGAATATGCTGTTCGGCCAAATCTTGCCAGAAGGGGTTTTTACGACTCAAGACAAAAGGCACGCCAAATTGCGTCAACAGACACAGGGTGCCAATGCCTTGCTGACGATTGAAAATAAAATAGCCCAAATCACATTCGCGCAGGATATTCAGGTAGTCATCAAAGGGGATCTGATCTGTCAGGATGCGCAGATTTTCTGCGGCGAACAGTGCCAGCCCCGCCTGCCTGACCTGCTCGATATACAGCTCATTATTCGCCGGATAACCCATCGGCAGGATCACTCTGGCATCCGGGCCAAACTGCTGATGAATCGCTTTCAGCGCTTCAATATGGCGGTTAGTGGTGTCACCGGAGTTCCCCACTAAAATCGTCATTGGCCCCGCCAACGGCTTCTCCACGTTGATAGCTGTTAATGCTGGGTCCATACGGGTCGGGAAGTAGAGCAGTGACGCAGGCACCCGAGGATGGCGCTGCTGGAAATAGATTAAATCGCCACGGGTCGCAAAGACATGACCCACTCGCCCTTGAGCAAGGCGGCGCAACAGGTAAAACAGACGAAACTTCCAGCTTTTGGCGTCTTCATATAAATCAGCGCCCCAGACATGCCAATAGACCTGCCGTGGTTTGATTTTGCCACTCAACAGCGCCAGCCACAGGGTGGCATTAAACTGACCGTGCCAGAAGAAGCGCGTGCTGTGATCTGCCTGTGCGCGGGCGATAACCGCCTCAGCCAAAGCTTTTTTATTTCCGTGCGTTTCAATATCCAGCTGCGTGAATAGTGAAAATGCTGCTGTCTCTTTTGCCGCCACCATAAAGTGCCGCACCTGCTCTGTGGGCACGCGAGTTGCCAGCACATCATTAAAGAAGCGCAGCACAGTCAGATTATGGTGCGGGATATCAGATCCCAGTACATGAATCAGGGTTGTCATTTTTTTCTGCTGTAAAGAGTGTTTACGGTGATGAATGTCTACGATACATAATGAATACGCAGCTACAGAGCGCGAAATAGACAATATAAGTCGCCATATAGGCTTGTGCCGCGCCCAACGAGCCATTCATTGGGATTAACCAATGGGCAAACCCGGTCAACAGTAAGAACTGGCTCACTTCCGTCAAAATGTAAAAGCGCAGCGAGGCTTTGGCAATAACCAGATAACCAAACACGTACGACCCCACTTTCAACACATCACCTACCAGTTGCCAGGCGAAGAGATCACGCATCGCCGTGAACTGATGTGAGAACAACAGCCAGATAGCAAAGTCACGTAACAGCCAGACCAGTAGACTGGCGGTCGCCACTGCCGGTAAGACAAATTTCAGTGAGCGCAGAATCTCGCGGGAAATATCCGCTTTCGCTTTGAGTCGCGACAGAGTTGGCAGCAAATAGACGGTAAATGACGCCGTAATAAATTGTAGATAAGCATCGGAAATAGTGCTCACCCCTTGCCAGATCCCCACTGCATCCCAGCCATATTGGCCAGCCAGCAAGTTTCGCATCATCACGTAGGCTACCGGCAAGGTCACTGAGGTAATCAGCGCCATGATAGTAAATTTGCCTAAATGGCTGGCTAAAGCTTTATCCCAACTCAGCTTAAGATAGCTCAGCGGAATGGTTTTACGGCGAATCAACATGGTTGCCGCAGGGATCACCACCAACGCAGGGACTAATGCCAAGCCCACTAATGCGCCGGGATAGCCGCCAATGCGAAAGCAAATATAGTAAGCCAGCACCCCAATCAGGCTGCCGCCAATCACCGCCAGCGCATTACCCATCGCATCGCGATAGCCTTTGAGGATCGCCAGGAACAGGTTGGCGTAGGCAATCCCCATCTGGATAAGCGCTACCGCGCGCACCACATTCTGGTAATCGCTATGGCCAAATAACGCAATACTGACAGGTTTCGCTGCCAGCAGGAAAATCAGTGCCAGCAGCGTCGAGAACCCCAGCACAATGGCGGATGAGGTGCCCAGAACCGCACGTAGGCGTTCAGGTTGCTGATGATATTCAGCAACATATTTGGTAATTCCGTTAAAGATACCCGCGCCGGAGAGCACGCCTAATACCGTAATTAGCTGGCGGAAATTCCCCGCCTGCCCAACACCACTGGGGCCAAAGGTCACCGCCAGCAGTTTAACCACTAACAGCCCTACGCCAATCTTAATCAGCGTAGAGCCAGCAGTCCAAATCGATGCTTTTGCCAGAGACATATCAGGCGAAGTAACTCAGAACAGTATTAATGACCGTTTTCTGATTGGTATCCGTCAGGTTATAGAAGATTGGCAGGCGAACCAGGCGCTCACTCTCTTGGGTGGTAAAGCGATCTTCACCCGCCATACGGCCAAACTCCTCACCCGCCGGACAAGCATGCAGAGGGATGTAGTGGAAGACCGCCATAATCCCGGCTTCTTTTAGGAAACTGATAAATTTAGAGCGATCGTCGATGTCGCGCAGTTTGATGTAAAACATGTGCGCATTTTGTTCCATATCGGCGGGGATCACCGGCAAATCAATGCGCCCCGCATCAGCCAGCGGCTTGAAAGCATGGTAATAGCTATGCCACAGCGCCAGACGGCGTTCGTTAATTTGTTGCGCCACTTCCAATTGGCCCCACAGGTAAGCGGCCTGTAAATCAGACATCAAATAGCTGGAGCCAATATCACGCCAGGTATATTTGTCTACCTGACCCCGGAAGAACTGGCTGCGGTTGGTGCCTTTTTCGCGGATGACTTCGGCACGATCAATCAGTGACGGGTCATTGATCAGTGTCGCGCCGCCTTCACCGCCTGCGGTGTAGTTTTTGGTTTCATGGAAGCTAAAGCAACCAATATGGCCGATAGTGCCTAGTGCTTTGCCTTTGTAAGTGGACATCACGCCCTGCGCGGCATCTTCCACCACAAACAGATTATGCTTTTTCGCCAGCGCCATGATGGTATCCATCTCACAGGCTACACCTGCATAATGGACCGGCACGATCACTTTAGTTTTGTCGGTGATCGCCGCTTCAATCTTGGTTTCATCGATATTCATAGTGTCTGGGCGGATATCAACAAACACCATTTTCGCCCCACGCAGCACAAAGGCATTGGCGGTCGAAACGAAAGTGAAGCTTGGCATAATCACTTCATCGCCGGGCTTGATATCCAGCAATAACGCGGCCATCTCCAGCGAGGCGGTGCAAGAAGGTGTCAGTAACACTTTTGGGCAAGCGAAATGCTGCTCCATCCACTGCTGACAGCGGTGGGTAAATCCACCATCACCACATAATTTGCCACTGGCCATCGCGGCCTGCATATAACCCAGTTCAGTACCCACTACCGGTGGAGCGTTAAATGGAATCATTTTATCCCCTGCATAACCAATACGCGGTGCTCTCAATCGAAGCACCACTGCGAATATAAAGACGCAAAGCAGCAATATTGCTCATCTGCGTGGCCACCCGTAACCGCGGTAACCCGTGACTATGGCACCACTGCTTTGCCGCCAACATTAATGATGTGCCGATACCTTTACCCTGCGAATCAGGGAATACCCCTAATAGGCCGATACGTGCGCTGCCATCTTGCAGATCCCGTAACGTCACAAAACCCGCTGGCTGCCCTAACGAATTCATCACCAATAAGCATTGATGGTCGAAGGTGCCCAATACCGCCTTTTCAGCCCACAATGCATAAAATCGCCCGCTGTCTTGTGGGTCATACCAAGGTGCGCGAAAGCGGCTTAATGTAAAAGTGCTGGCGGCGACACTGCGCAACAGCGGAATATCCTCAGCAGTGGCGACCCTAAGTTTGCCATCTGCCTCAGATGAAGCATTTTCCGTGCCAATTCCGGTATTGATATCCACGGCCAGTGACAAGTCGACCTCCCCCTCAACTAATTTGAAGCCGAGTTGACCAAGGGAATCAATGAGATCAAGGCGATGGGTGGGCACTTTGGCTTGGGTAAGGGTATAAGGCTCCAACTCAGCCGGATTAAGTTGCGGGGCTGAGTCGGAAAAAATCAGTTTTGCACTGTGGCGCTGGAAAAATTCACTCTCCCAGGCCAGTGGCTCAATACTGGCGTGGACGGGCATGTAACAGATCCAACAAATATTTGCCGTAACCAGTTTTGGCTAGCGCGGTTGCTGCGCGTCTTACGCCGTCATCATCCAGCCAACCATTGCGCCATGAGATCTCTTCCAGACAGGCGATTTTGAAACCTTGCCGTTTTTCAACGGTTTGCACAAAAGTGCTGGCTTCAATCAAGCTGTCATGGGTGCCGGTATCCAACCAGGCGAAACCACGACCTAGCAGCTCAACTGTTAGCTCACCGCGTTCCAGATACATCTGGTTGATGCTAGTTATTTCCAGCTCACCGCGAGAAGAAGGTTTAACTTGTTTCGCAAAATCAATCACTTGATTGTCATAAAAATAAAGCCCAGTCACCGCCCAATTGGATTTTGGCTGACTCGGCTTCTCTTCGATAGATAAAGCGCGGAAGTTATCATCAAACTCCACCACACCAAAACGTTCTGGGTCCATAACCTGATAGCCAAACACCGTCGCTCCGTGCTCACGGGCCGCCACGGCTTTCAGTTTCGGGCTAAAGCCTTGACCAAAGTAGATATTATCGCCCAGCACCAAGCAGCAAGGTTCATTACCGATAAACTCTTCGCCGATAATAAATGCCTGTGCCAGCCCATCAGGGCTTGGTTGTGCAGCATAACTCAGATTAATACCAAACTCGTCGCCATTACCCAGCAAGCGCTGGAACGACGGCAGATCTTCTGGCGTAGAGATGATCAGGACATCACGGATCCCGGCCAGCATCAGCACTGACAACGGATAATAGATCATCGGCTTATCATAAACCGGAAGCAGTTGCTTAGAGACGCCACGGGTGATGGGGTGCAATCGGGTGCCAGAGCCACCAGCGAGAATTATGCCTTTCATACGATCTCCTGAAACATACCATCTGCTGAAACCATCAGGCAGACGTTATAAATAGGCAAAACATCATGCAAACGATTGAATGACGTCATCCCAATGATAAATAGACTCGAATCTACCCTAAGTCACCCAGACGCTCACCGGCGTAGGAGCCATCCTGAACACGCCGCCACCAAGATTCGTTGTTCAAATACCACAATACGGTTTTGCGGATCCCACTTTCGAAGGTCTCCTGTGGCCGCCAGCCCAGTTCCCGCTCAATCTTACTTGCATCAATGGCATAGCGCATATCGTGGCCTGGCCTATCTTTGACGAAGGTGATCAAGTCCCGGTACTGAGCAATACCCGCAGGTTTTGCTGGCACCAATTCGTCCAGCAGTGCGCAAATGGTCTCAACCACTTCAATATTTCTGCGTTCGTTATGACCGCCTATATTGTAAGTTTCACCCACTGTGCCTTCTGTCACGACCTGATACAGCGCCCGCGCGTGGTCTTCAACATACAGCCAGTCACGGACTTGCGCGCCATTGCCATATACCGGCAGCGGTTTGCCTGCCAGCGCATTCAAAATCACCAGCGGGATCAATTTCTCAGGGAAATGATACGGGCCGTAGTTATTTGAACAGTTGGTCACCAATGTCGGTAAACCATAGGTTCGTAACCAGGCGCGGACTAAATGGTCGCTGGATGCCTTAGATGCCGAATAGGGGCTGCTTGGCGCATAGGGGGTGGTTTCGGTGAACAGATCGTCGGTGCCATGCAGATCGCCATACACTTCATCCGTTGAGATGTGGTGGAAGCGAAACACCAGTTTGGCCTCAGCACTGAGTTGCTGCCAGTAGTGACGCGCCGCCTCTAACAGGGTGTAAGTGCCCACCACGTTAGTTTCGATAAAGGCCGCTGGCCCATCAATGGAGCGGTCAACATGGCTTTCAGCCGCCAGATGCATCACCACATCCGGCTGATACTGTGCAAAAACGCGGTCTAACTCAGCGCGATCACAAATATCGACCTGCTCAAATGCATAGCGCTCGCTTTTTGCGACCACCGCCAGTGACTCCAGATTACCGGCGTAGGTGAGTTTATCCACCACCACCACGCTATCTGAAGTGCCATCGATAATATGTCTTACCACCGCAGAGCCGATAAAACCGGCCCCGCCTGTGACTAGAATACGTCTCAACGCCATACTCCTTTGGTGTCCACAATCCACGTTTGCTTCACATCTTCAGGTTTGATGGCTTTGAACTGGCGGTGATCAACTAACATCACCAGCACATCAGCCTGCTGCAATGCCGTGGCGGTATCTTTCAAGGTCACGTGACCAACCAGTGATTTTGGCAGCTGCTCAACATTGGGTTCAACCACCAATGTTTCGCCAGAGTGCCATTCAGCGATTAAATGGGCAATTTCAACCGCTGGGCTTTCGCGCAGATCGTCGATATTTGGCTTAAAGGCCAAACCAAAGCAGGCAATTTTCACTTCAGACGCACGTTTGTCCGTCGCGGCCAGACAATCAGCCACCGCGGCTTTCACGCGGTCAACCACCCACAGCGGTTTGCCATCATTCACCAGACGTGCGGTGTGAATCAGGCGCGCCAACTCTGGATTCTGAGAAACGATAAACCATGGGTCTACCGCGATACAGTGACCGCCAACGCCTGGGCCGGGTTGCAAGATATTGACGCGCGGATGACGATTCGCCAGACGAATCAATTCCCACACATTGATGCCCTGTGCGTCACAAATCAGTGACAGCTCATTGGCAAAAGCGATGTTAACGTCGCGGAAGCTGTTTTCAGTCAGCTTGCACATCTCAGCAGTGCGGGAGTTGGTCACCACACATTCGCCTTCCAAAAAGATTTTGTACAACTCACTGGCACGAGCAGAACATTTTGGCGTCATACCACCAATCACACGGTCGTTCTGAATCAGCTCAACCATCACCTGACCCGGCAACACGCGCTCAGGGCAGTAGGCAACACTAATATCAGCCTCTTCACCGGCGTTTTGTGGGAAGCTCAAATCTGGGCGAGCTTCAGCCAGCCATTGGGCCATTTGTTCAGTGGCACCCACTGGCGAGGTGGACTCCAGAATGACCAGGTCACCCTTTTTCAGTACCGGTGCGATAGATTTAGCGGCGGATTCCACATAAACCATATCTGGGTCATGATCGCCTTTAAAAGGTGTCGGCACGGCAATAAGAAACGCATCTGCGGCCAGTGGCTTGGTCACCGCCTGAAGGTAGCCCCCTTCAACCGCAATTTTCACCACTTTGTCTAAATCGGGTTCGACAATATGGATAGCACCGCGATTAATGGTTTCAACAGCATGGGCGTTGACATCAACACCAATCACTTTCTTCTTGCGCGAGGCGAATGCGGCAGCCGTTGGCAGACCAATATACCCAAGACCGATAACAGAAATAGTTTCAAAACTCATAGCGTCACCTGATGATTCTTTAAAGCTTCAAGGATGCGTTGACAGGCATGCCCGTCACCGTAAGGATTATGTGCCCGGGTCATCTGATGATAGGCAGATTCATCAGTCAGCAAGCGGGTCACTGCATCAACTATCTTATTAATATTAGTGCCCACCAACAGAACCGTACCTGAATCGACAGCTTCCGGACGTTCGGTGGTATCCCGCATAACCAGTACCGGTTTACCTAATGAAGGTGCCTCTTCCTGAATACCGCCAGAATCCGTCAAGATCAGGTAGGCATGATTCATCAGGTAAACGAATGGCAGGTAATCTTGCGGGTCGATCAGAATGATATTATCAATCCCTTTCAGGATGCGGTTGACCGGCTCACTGACGTTAGGGTTGAGATGCACTGGATAAACCACCTGCACTTCCGGGTGTTTACGGGCAATTTCCGCTAACGCGCTGCAAATCCGCTCAAAACCACCACCAAAACTCTCGCGGCGGTGACCAGTGACCAGAATCATCTTTTTACTGGTATCGAGGAACGGGTAACGTTGCGCCAGGCTGGCCCGCAGTTCTGGATTGTTCATCACCCGATCACGGACCCAGAACAGCGCATCAATCACCGTATTGCCGGTCACGAAAATGCGGCTCTCCGGCACCATTTCACGTAACAGATTTTGCCGAGAATTCTCCGTCGGCGCGAAATGGTACATGGCAAGGTGGCCCGTCAGTTGGCGGTTGGCCTCTTCCGGCCACGGAGAATAGAGATTCCCAGTGCGCAAACCCGCTTCGACATGACCGACAGGAATGCGATGATAAAACGCAGCGAGACTGGTCGACAGTGTCGTGGTGGTATCACCATGAACTAAGATCACGTCTGGCTTAAACTCAGCCAGCACCGGCTTTAAACCCTCCAGAATACGGCAGGTTATCTCCGTCAATCCCTGTCCCGGCTTCATGATATTCAAATCATAGTCCGGCTGAATCTCGAATAAACGCAGCACCTGGTCCAACATCTCACGATGCTGAGCCGTCACGCAAACTCGCGATTCAAAGGCTTCGTCCTGAGCCAAAGCATGCACCAGAGGAGCCATTTTAATGGCTTCAGGCCGGGTGCCAAAAACAGTCAACACTTTCACAGTGAATCTCTTTAAGGTCAGTTAGCCGCAGACAACGCCTGCAAGTTGGGCGCACGATGCGCCCATTAGCGATTTATACGCTTCTTACCTGACGTCGTAGAACGACTTTTTTTGTCAGTCTGCGACGCCAATTTATTAGGGTCTAAACAACTTATTTAGAATCTAACCTGCTTATTTAGAATCTAAACCACAGTGCCAATTATGGCTGTGTGCTGGTGCGACGAACCAATACCACTCCGGCCCCGACCAATGCCCCAATCGCGCCCCACATAATCAACAGGAACACACGACGCGGGCTATCACGAGTTACCGGATCTTCCGGTGTACGCAAGTAGCGGTAAGTTTGGAATGTTTTATCCAGTGTCGGGCCGACATTCAATGTGGCCAGCATGGCGCGGTTCTGATCGTAATCAATATCAAAACTAGGGCCGGTCGCCTCTAATGTCTCTAGGCGAGCTTCGAGCATGGGCTTGCCTAGCATAAACATTTTGGAGTCTGGCAACTGCTCAGCGGGGGTCTCCGTTTGATTACGGTTAATCCCTTGCTGGCTGGCGACTTTCAATGCTTGCTTCACCGCAGCAACTTCACGATCAAACACCGCTTGTGCCACCGCCTCCTGCCGTTTGACTTGTGCTTTCATTGATTGAGTTCGAGCAGCCCATGCCCCCTCAATCTCGTCATTCAAATGGCTGGCCGCACGTTGGCTGGCAAAATCAATGTAACTGCGAAGTAATTTATTGGAATCTGTCGCGGTTTCTGCCGTTAGCTTAATACTGTCATTGAGTATTTTTTTGTCATCACGGGGAGTGAAAACAATATTATTCACCAGCTCATCCAGTAATGCCGCGTCTGCTTTGGCATCACCCTCTAACCGCTGCTTGTAGTAATCACTTTGCAGCCAGAAGTCACGACGGGTATCGTAGGCCGCTAACTGGGTAATAAACTCGCTGTAGGCTTCGTCAGAAATCCCCGGCTGCTCACTGGCAACACCGCTATTAATCCGGGTGTCCAGGTTACGCAAAAATTGCTGCTGAGAATAAAAACCGCCAAGATTATTGACTGTTGGTCTGTCAGTAATGGCCGTTGCGCTCCACTGCTGCTTCACCAGATAAGAGACACCCACCGCGAGTGCAGCGAAAAGAATAGCCATACCGATAATCCACACCTTGCCACGCCAAAGTGTGCGGCACAGGCTACGGATATCTAATTCGTTATCCACAGTAGGCTCATTATGGGTAGATCCTGTTTTATCCGACGACATAGATTCTGATTTCATCACTGCCTAAAAGCCTCTGATTAAGATTCATGCTTATTTTGCGATGCACGACGCATCCGGCGCTTCATACGCTTGATAAAACGCGCCACTCGCCATGCCCGTTTGATGCAGTAGCCGTACAACAGAAATGCAAGCAAGAATAGTGCCAACATGACCCATTCAGGGATGAATGTTAGCCGTTCGCCGATAACACCTACCGCCGCTAATAGCGCCGCAGCCAGAGTGATTAAGACAAAAGCCTGCCGCG
>NZ_CAWQAF010000006.1:0-105674 GCF_963892745.1 Yersinia sp. Marseille-Q3913
CGTAGCGCCGATGGTAGTGTGGGGTCTCCCCATGCGAGAGTAGGACACTGCCAGGTATAAAATCAAGTAAAGACCCCATGCCAAAAGCGTGGGGTTTTTGCTATGTGTAAAAGTAAAAAATCTATCTAAAAACTAATTATCAATAGAAAAACAGAAAGTATGGTGAGTCGCATCGCGCCAACATAGCAGTGACCGCTATTTTATAGAGATGTTTAAAAGCCATAAACCTAAAGACGATAAAACCCGCTGCCTACACAGCGGGTTTTGTGTTTTAGCCACTGACAAAATCAAGCTAACTGTTTTACTGGGAACTGATATTGTCACCTTTGCAGTGAAACATTTTCAGGTTGAGGCAGAACGCTCGACTTTTCATCTAAAACCCGCTATCTTCAGGCATCTAGAAGTCTAAACGTATAAACGGATATATTGAGGATATAGGCATGCCAATTCGGGTTCCTGATGAATTACCGGCGGTGAGTTTTTTACGCAATGAGAATGTCTTTGTCATGACCTCATCACGTGCGAAAACTCAGGAAATTCGTCCCCTGAAGGTGTTGGTTTTGAATCTGATGCCTAAAAAAATTGAGACGGAAAATCAATTCCTGCGTTTACTCTCTAACTCACCTTTACAGATCGATATTCAATTGCTGCGGGTTGATAGTCGCGAATCAAAAAATACCCCTGCCGAGCACCTGAACAACTTCTATTGTGACTTTGAGGATATCCAGGATCAAAACTTCGATGGGCTGATCGTTACTGGCGCCCCACTGGGCTTGGTCGATTTCTGTGATGTCGCCTACTGGCCTCAGATCGAACGTATTATTGCCTGGGCCAAAGATCACGTTACCTCAACCCTATTTGTATGCTGGGCGGTACAGGCGGCGTTAAATATCTTGTACGGCATCCCTAAGATGACCCGTGAGGTCAAACTCTCCGGTATTTATCAGCACCAAACTCGGGAACCTCTGGCGCTATTAACACGCGGCTTTGACGAGACCTTCCTCGCCCCCCATTCCCGTTATGCTGATTTCCCGCTTGAGGTGCTTCAGCAATATACTGATCTGGACATATTAGTCTCATCGGAAGAGGCGGGTGCTTATCTGTTTGCCAGCAAAGATAAGCGGGTAGCTTTCGTGACCGGTCATCCTGAATATGATGTTGATACGCTGGCAGGAGAGTATCAGCGTGACGTCGCCGCAGGTCTTAACCCGCAAGTTCCACTGAATTATTTCCCTCAAGACGATGCTACTTTGCCGCCAAAAGCTTCATGGCGTAGTCATGGGCATCTACTGTTTGCGAATTGGTTGAACTACTACGTTTACCAAATCACCCCGTTTGATTTGCGTCGTATGAACCCGACCCTCGATTAGTTTCCCCTGCCCTCAAATGCGAATAATGGCGGCTGAATCGAAGCCGCCTGCCTGTTTTCCTTCCCGATTTGTGTCACACATCCCCCTATTAACTGGTCTGATCTCTTTGATAAACAATAAGTTATTTCGCCAAAATTGATTCAATGGAAGCTGATTCCTATCTATTCATGTCACCTTTTAATGTTAACAATATGATAAATAAAGATTAAAAAAATATTTTAAATAAAAATGGAAATCGTTTTTGATTTTAATAATTAATTGATTATTCTTAGTGCTGTCGGGGTGAATAATGACCATGAAATTCAGCCTTCAATACTATAGTCGAAGCGTGTTACCCGATAAGAGTCCAAGAGTGACGCTGTATTAGCGTTGATGTGAACGTCGTGAGATGGGTAAGGGGAAGGGTAATGACACAACAGATAGTCGGCACGGAGTTAGTTTTCACCCAGCATTTTGGCAGTGCTGAGTGGCAGGTTTTGCCTGATGAGGCCATCGAATTTTTGGCTGAATTGGTGGCTAAGTTTGCGCAGCCGCGTAGCAAACTCCTTGCTGCACGGGTCTCTTGGCAACAGGCGATTGACCAAGGCGCGTTGCCTGATTTTATTTCGGAAACCAATTCCATTCGTGATGGTGACTGGAAAATTCAGGGTATTCCTGCGGATTTGCGTGATCGTCGCGTTGAAATCACCGGGCCGGTTGAGCGCAAAATGGTGATTAATGCCCTCAATGCTAATGTGAAAGTCTTTATGGCCGACTTTGAAGATTCGCTGGCACCCCGCTGGGATAAGGTTATCGAAGGTCAGATTAATTTGCATGATTCGGTCAAAGGCACCATTTCGTATGCGAATGAATCCGGCAAGATTTATCAGTTAAAACCTAATCCAGCGGTGTTAATTGCCCGCGTTCGTGGCCTGCACTTACCAGAAAAACACGTCAAGTGGCAGGGGGAAGATATCCCCGGTGGCTTATTCGATTTCGCGTTGTATTTCTACCATAACTATAAGTTATTGCTCGCTAATGGCAGTGGCCCCTATTTCTATCTGCCAAAGATGCAGTCCTATCAGGAAGCTGCTTGGTGGAGTGATGTTTTCAGCTTTACCGAACAGCGTTTTGATTTGCCACAGGGCACCATTAAGGCCACGGTCTTAATCGAAACCTTGCCAGCGGTATTCCAGATGGATGAGATCCTCTACCACCTGCGCCACCACATTGTTGCCCTGAATTGTGGCCGTTGGGACTATATTTTCAGCTATATCAAAACGCTGAAGAATCACAGTGATCGTGTGCTGCCCGATCGTCAGTCGGTCACCATGACTAAGCCTTTCCTGAGTGCCTACTCTCGCTTACTGATTAAGACCTGCCATAAGCGTGGTGCGTTGGCGATGGGGGGGATGGCGGCCTTTATCCCGAATAAGGATCCAGAAAAAAATGCACTGGTATTGGATAAAGTTCGCGCGGACAAAGAGCTGGAGGCGAGTAACGGCCATGATGGGACATGGGTCGCACACCCGGGCCTGGCCGATACCGTGATGGATGTCTTTAACAAAGTTCTGGGTGACCGGCCAAATCAGTTAGAGGTGAGCCGCGAGCAAGATAAGCCGATCACTGCCGCTGAATTGCTGGAACCCTGCAGCGGCGATCGCACCGAAGAGGGAATGCGGGCCAATATTCGCGTCGCGGTGCAATACATCGAAGCATGGATATCGGGCAATGGCTGTGTACCGATTTATGGCCTGATGGAGGATGCCGCCACGGCTGAGATCTCCCGCACTTCTATCTGGCAATGGATTCATCACCAGAAGAGCCTGAGTAATGGTCAGACGGTGACGAAAGCGCTGTTCCGCAGCATGTTGAGTGAAGAAATTCAGGTAGTGAAGCTTGAACTTGGCGCAGAACGTTTTGATGGTGGGCGGTTTGAAGAAGCTGCACGTCTGATGGAGCGGATTACAACACAAGACGAGCTTATCGACTTCCTGACACTACCGGGCTACGCATTACTCGCCTGATACCCTTCGTCCTTGAAGCTGCAGCAGTGTTAGCTGCGTTCACTTACCCGAATCACTGACTAGTGTCAGCTCATCGGGATGCGCTCGCTTGCTGCCTACCTGCAACTCCAATAACTTTGGGTATAACGCCCTATTTAACCCTACAAAATTAAGTAATAAGGAATATCGCCATGACAACCTCTCGTACTCAACAAATTCAGCAGTTGGAACAGGAATGGAAATCACCGCGCTGGAAGGGGATCACCCGCCCCTATAGCGCTGAAGAAGTGATCAAACTGCGCGGCTCAGTTAACCCGGAATGCACACTGGCGCAGCATGGCGCGAAAAAATTGTGGGCGTTGCTACACGGCGAATCACGTAAAGGTTACATCAACTGTCTGGGGGCGCTAACGGGCGGTCAGGCATTACAACAGGCAAAAGCCGGTGTCGAGGCGATTTATCTGTCGGGCTGGCAGGTTGCGGCCGATGCCAATACTGCGTCCAGCATGTATCCGGACCAGTCACTCTATCCGGTCGACTCGGTGCCAGCGGTGGTGAAACGCATTAATAACAGTTTCCGTCGCGCGGATCAGATTCAGTGGTCGAATAATATTGAGCCGGGTAGCAAAGGCTATACCGACTATTTCCTGCCGATTGTGGCAGATGCTGAAGCGGGTTTTGGCGGCGTATTGAATGCGTTTGAATTGATGAAAGCGATGATTGAAGCCGGTGCGGCTGGCGTTCACTTTGAGGACCAATTGGCGGCAGTGAAGAAATGCGGCCATATGGGCGGCAAAGTCTTGGTGCCAACACAGGAGGCGATTCAGAAGCTGGTTGCTGCCCGCTTAGCCGCCGACGTGCTCGGCGTGCCAACGCTGCTGATTGCGCGCACCGATGCTGATGCGGCGGATTTGCTGACCTCCGACTGTGACCCTTATGACAGCGAATTTATTACTGGCGACCGCACCGCTGAAGGCTTCTTCCGCACTCATGCGGGTATTGAGCAAGCCATCAGCCGTGGTCTGGCCTATGCCCCTTATGCCGATTTGGTGTGGTGTGAAACCTCGACGCCGGACTTGGCGCTGGCGAAACGTTTTGCCGATGCGGTTCACGCTAAATTCCCTGGTAAATTATTGGCTTATAACTGCTCGCCATCATTTAACTGGAAGAAGAACCTGACCGACCAACAAATCGCCAGCTTCCAGGAAGACCTCTCCGCGATGGGCTATAAATATCAATTTATTACGTTGGCGGGTATCCACAGCATGTGGTTCAACATGTTCGACCTGGCCCATGCTTACGCGCAAGGTGAGGGTATGAAGCACTATGTTGAGAAAGTGCAGCAGCCGGAATTTGCCTCCGTTGAACGCGGCTACACCTTTGCCTCCCATCAGCAAGAAGTGGGTACTGGCTACTTTGATAAAGTCACCAATATCATTCAGGGCGGCGAGTCCTCTGTCACAGCACTGACTGGCTCGACGGAAGAGCAGCAGTTCTAAGCAACTGATTGATTAGCGTGTTTTTTATCAGGAGCCTGCTTATGCAGGCTCTGTTCCGTATGGCAGGGGGTGAGCATGGCGGTAAAATTAGAACAATTAATCGCTCAGACAATTTTGCAGGGATTCGATGCACAATATGGCCGTTTTCTGGAAGTGACCGCCAGCGCCCAGCATCGTTTTGAGCAAGCAGATTGGCATGCGGTACAGCAGGCGATGAAAAAGCGTATTCACCTCTATGATCACCACGTGGGGTTAGTGGTTGAACAGCTCAAGCACATCACCGACCAACGCCATTTTGATGCCGCTTTTCTGGCGCGGGTCAAAGAGATCTATACCGAGCTGCTACCGGATTACCCGCGCTTTGAAATCGCGGAAAGCTTTTTTAATTCAGTTTACTGCCGCTTGTTCAAACACCGTGATTTAACGCCGGACAAGCTGTTTGTTTTCAGCTCACAACCGGAGCGGCGCTTTCGTGAGATCCCACGCCCTTTAGCCCGCGACTTTGCTCCAAAAGGGGATTTGAGCGGCATGTTGCAGATGGTGCTCAATGACTTACCGCTGCGGTTGCCGTGGGAGAACCTGCCACGAGATATCGACTATATTGCAGCTGCCCTGCGGCAGACCTTTACTGATGAGCAACTTGTCGATGCCCAGTTTCAAATTGCCAATGAGCTATTTTATCGCAACAAAGCCGCGTGGTTAGTGGGCAAACTGCGACTGCCGGAGGGGATCTTCCCATTCCTGCTGCCAATTCATCACAATGAATCAGGCGCGCTATTTATCGATACCTGTTTGACCAGCCAGGCCGAGGCCAGCATCGTGTTTGGTTTTGCCCGCTCTTACTTTATGGTTTACGCGCCACTGCCTGCGGCCATGGTTGAATGGCTACGGGAGATCTTACCGGGTAAATCGACGGCTGAGCTGTATATGGCGATTGGTTGCCAGAAACATGGTAAAACCGAAAGCTATCGTGAATATCTCACTTTCGTCCATCAATCTAGTGAGCAGTTTATTATTGCGCCGGGGGTCAAAGGCATGGTGATGCTGGTCTTCACCTTACCCTCATTTGATCGGGTGTTTAAGGTGATCAAAGACCAGTTTGCCCCGCAAAAAGAGGTCACTCAGGCGCGGGTTTTAGAGTGCTACCAGCTGGTTAAAGAGCACGATCGTGTCGGGCGCATGGCAGATACCCAAGAGTATGAGAATTTTGTCATTGATAAGCAGCGTATCAGCCCTGAGCTGTTGGCTGAGCTACAGCGGGAAGTGCCGGAGAAATTGGAAGATTTAGGCGACCAAATCATCATTAAGCACCTGTATATGGAGCGGCGGATGACGCCACTGAATCTCTATATGGAGCAGGCGAATGATCAACAGTTGAAGGATGCTATCGAAGAGTATGGCAATGCCATCAAACAGCTGGCTGCGGCCAATATCTTCCCCGGCGACATGCTATTTAAGAACTTCGGCGTGACCCGCCATGGGCGTGTGGTGTTCTACGATTATGATGAAATTTGCTATATGACCGAGGTGAATTTCCGCGACATCCCCCCTCCGCGCTATCCAGAAGATGAGATGGCTAGCGAGCCGTGGTACAGCGTGTCACCCAATGATGTGTTTCCGGAAGAGTTTCGCCACTTCTTATGTACCGACTTGAAAATAAGACACTTTTTTGAGGAAGTGCATAGCGACCTGTTCCATGCCAGTTATTGGCGTGGGTTGCAGCAGCGCATCCGCGATGGGTATGTGGAGGATGTTTTTGCTTATCGACGGAAGCAGCGCTTCTCCCAGCGGGTGATCTCTTAACGGCTACTGCGCGTCGTCACTCTGAGATTGCACAGTGCTCGGCCTCCTCGTGTACTGCGTGTACACTCCGGGGCACTCCGCGCTGGGCGCACTCAGATTGACTTAGCTCGCTACGCCTTGATTGGGGGGTAAAAATAGAGGCGGCAATATCAAATGAAGGGGAATCGAGCCGTTGGGGTCGTAGCGGCGTGAGCCGCCGGAGTGCCCCTAGGTGCGGTAAACCCTTCGAGCACTGATCTTCAAGGCAAGCGGCCCCTAACTACGACTCCCGCCGCCGTAGGATTGGGTTATCTCTTTCGCGGCGTGGATGACCAGTGCGCCAAGTTCGGTGACGCGATCGTCGGTGATGCGCGATACCGGGCCGGAGATGGAGATCGCGGCGAAGGCTTCGTGGTGTTCATCGAACAGGCAGGCGGCGATACAACGCAGGCCGAGGGCATGTTCTTCATCATCAAACGAATACCCTTGCTTGCGGATCAGCGCCAAATTCTCCTTCAAACTGGCCGGATTGGTGCGGGTATGCTGAGTGTAGGCGTGTAACCCTTTTTTATGTAACAGCTGCACCAGTTGATCGTCGCTCAGGGTGGAGAGAAATGCTTTACCCGCTCCGGAGGCATGCATGGGCAGTTTACCGCCAATAGGTGCGGACATTCGCATCAGCGCCGTGCACTGCACCTGATCGATAATAATTGCCTGATAATCACTGTGATCCAGCACCGCCAGATTCACCGTCTCGCCGGATTCATCCATCAACCGGCGCAGCATCGGGTGAACCATTGCCAACAAATTACGGCTCTGCAAAAAACTACTGCCGACAATAAAAGCATGGGAACCCATGGTCCAAAGCCCTAAATCCCCCACCTGACGGACAAAACCCTGCTGTTGCATGGTCGTCAGCAATCGATGAGTGGTTGAGTTCGGCAAACCTGCTTGCTGTGCCAAATCCGTCAGTGCCACACTTCCCTGCGCTTCGGAAATATATTCCAGTAATTTAAGTCCGCGTGTCAGTGACTGAACCTGACCTGTTGCCGCAGGAGCTGTTTGTGCGGCTGTCTTGGGTTTCTTGCTCCGCTTAATTGGAATCGGTAACGCCATAACTCAGCCTCTTCTTTATTCTTATGGAATTCATTTTCGTTTTTCAATTATGCATGAAAACCCCAAAAAACGCTCATCCGATGAGTCAGGTTTTCTACCTGAAAAAGTCTCAACTGTGAGTGGACTCATAACGCGAGTAACTTGTGCTAGGATGTCAAACGGGTATGTCGAATGGATTATTTTTGCAACAGGGTAAAGAGGCGGCAGTGGTGGATATAGTCATAAAAAATAAGGTTAAGGAGTTACATCAGCAACTGGCACAACGGATTTTGGTGCTGGACGGCGGTATGGGCACCATGATCCAGAGCTATCGGCTGGAAGAGGCGGATTACCGTGGCGCGCGTTTTGCCGATTGGCCTAGTGATCTGAAAGGTAACAATGACTTACTGGTGCTTTCCAAACCGGAAGTGATTACGGCCATTCACAATGCCTACTTGGAAGCGGGCGCTGATATTCTCGAAACCAATACATTTAACTCCACCACTATTGCGATGGCGGATTATCAGATGGAGTCGTTGTCGGCGGAGATCAACTATGAAGCCGCCCGCTTGGCCCGCATCTGCGCCGATGAATGGACGGCCCGCACACCGGACAAACCACGCTATGTAGCAGGGGTGCTTGGCCCGACCAACCGCACCGCGTCTATCTCCCCTAAAGTGAATGATCCGGCGTTTCGTAACGTCAGTTTTGATCAACTGGTCGAAGCCTATCGGGAGTCAACCCGCGCGCTGATTGAGGGCGGCGCCGATCTGATTATGATTGAAACCGTCTTCGATACCCTGAATGCCAAAGCCGCCACCTTTGCTGTCGAAACTGAATTTGAAGCAATGGGTGTGCTGCTGCCAGTGATGATTTCGGGCACCATTACTGATGCCTCGGGCCGCACCCTATCAGGCCAAACTACCGAAGCGTTTTATAACTCCCTGCGCCACGTTAAGCCACTCTCCTTTGGCCTGAACTGCGCTTTGGGGCCAGATGAGTTGCGTCAATATGTCGCGGAGTTATCGCGCATCTCTGAATATTATGTCAGTGCGCACCCGAATGCCGGTTTGCCGAATGCCTTTGGTGAATACGATCTCGAAGCTAAAGAGATGGCGGAGCAGATTGGCGAGTGGGCGCGTGCCGGATTCCTGAATATTGTCGGCGGCTGCTGCGGGACAACACCACGGCACATTGCGGCGATGGTTAAAGCGGTGGCCGGCGTGCCGCCGCGTCAATTGCCTGATATCCCGGTCGCCTGCCGCTTGGCGGGGCTGGAGCCGCTGACCATCGATGCCAATACGCTGTTTGTTAACGTCGGCGAGCGTACCAACGTGACAGGCTCTGCCCGCTTCAAGCGGCTGATAAAAGAAGAGAAATACGATGAAGCGCTAGAAGTCGCCCTCCAGCAAGTCGAAAGCGGCGCACAGATCATCGACATCAATATGGATGAGGGCATGTTGGACGCCGAAGCGGCGATGGTGCGCTTCCTCAATCTGATCGCCGGTGAGCCAGATATCGCGCGAGTGCCGATCATGATTGACTCCTCGAAGTGGGAGGTGATTGAGAAAGGGCTGAAATGCATTCAGGGCAAAGGTATCGTCAACTCCATCTCAATGAAAGAGGGGGAGGAGGCCTTTATTCATCATGCCAAATTAGTCCGCCGTTATGGTGCCGCCATGGTGGTGATGGCGTTTGATGAAGCGGGGCAGGCGGATACCCGCGCCCGTAAAATCGAGATTTGCCGCCGCGCCTATAAGATTTTGACGGAAACGGTGGGCTTCCCGCCGGAAGATATTATTTTCGACCCGAATATTTTCGCCGTGGCGACTGGGATTGACGAGCATAACAACTATGCTGTTGATTTTATTGAAGCCTGCGCCGATATCAAAGCCGAGTTACCCCACGCCATGATCTCCGGTGGCGTCTCCAACGTCTCCTTCTCTTTCCGTGGCAATGATCCGGTCCGTGAAGCGATTCACGCGGTGTTCCTGTATTACGCCATTCGTAACGGTATGGATATGGGGATCGTCAATGCCGGTCAGTTGGCGATTTATGATGATTTGTCTGATGAGCTGCGGGATGCCGTCGAGGACGTGATCCTCAACCGCCGCAGTGACAGCACCGAGCGCCTGCTGGATCTGGCAGAAAAATACCGCAGCAGTAAAAGTGGTGAAGTGGCGATTCAGCAAGCGGAATGGCGCGGCTGGCCGGTGGTGAAGCGTCTCGAGTACTCACTGGTTAAAGGGATCACCGAGTTTATTGAGCTGGATACCGAAGAGGCCCGCCAGCAGGCGGACCGGCCCATTGAGGTGATTGAAGGGCCGTTGATGGCGGGGATGAATGTGGTCGGTGACCTGTTTGGCGAGGGGAAAATGTTCCTGCCGCAGGTGGTGAAATCAGCCCGGGTGATGAAACAGGCGGTGGCCTATCTCGAACCTTATATCGAAGCTAGCAAACAGAAAGGGACGACGGCGGGCAAGATCCTGCTGGCGACAGTGAAAGGCGATGTCCATGACATCGGTAAAAACATCGTTGGCGTGGTGTTGCAGTGCAATAATTACCAAATTATCGATTTGGGCGTAATGGTGCCGACCGAAAAAATCCTGCGCACGGCGCGGGAAGAGAAGGTGGATATCATCGGCTTATCCGGCCTGATTACACCGTCGCTGGATGAGATGGTTAACGTGGCGAAAGAGATGGAGCGCCAGGGCTTTACACTGCCGCTGCTGATTGGCGGCGCGACCACCTCTAAAGCCCACACTGCGGTGAAAATCGAGCAGAATTACAGCGGCTCGACCACCTATGTTTCTAATGCCTCGCGCAGTGTTGGCGTGGTGTCCGCGTTGCTGTCTGATACCCAACGTGATGATTTTGTGGAAAAAACTCGCAAAGAGTATGAAACCGTCCGTATTCAACATGCACGTAAAAAACCGCGTACTCCCCCCGTCAGTTTGCCCACTGCGCGGGCTAACCACACGGTCATCGATTGGGAAAACTACCAGCCACCCGTCGCGCACAAATTAGGTGTGCAGGTGGTGGAAGCCAATATTGAAACTTTGCGTAATTACATCGACTGGACGCCATTTTTTATGACCTGGTCGCTGGCGGGCAAGTATCCACGGATCCTGGAAGATGAAGTGGTGGGCGAAGAGGCCAAGCGCGTCTTTGCTGATGCGAATGAGCTGCTGGATAAGCTGTCGGCGGAAGACTTGCTGCATCCGAAAGGGGTGGTGGGCCTGTTCCCGGCCAACAGTGTTGGTGATGACATCGAGATTTACCGTGATGAGCGGCGCGACGAAGTGCTGGTGGTCAGCCATCATCTGCGCCAGCAAACGGAGAAAACAGACTTCCCGAACTACTGTCTGGCCGATTATGTTGCCCCTAAATCCAGTGGCAAAGCGGATTACTTCGGTGCTTTTGCCGTCACTGGCGGTCTGGAGGAGGATGCACTGGCCGACGCCTATGATGCTCAACATGATGACTACAACAAAATCATGATTAAGGCACTATCAGATCGTCTGGCAGAAGCCTTTGCCGAGTATCTGCATGAGCGGGTGCGCAAAGTGTATTGGGGCTTCTCACCCAATGAAAATCTAAGTAACGAAGAGCTGGTGCGCGAGAACTATCAGGGCATCCGCCCAGCACCGGGCTATCCGGCCTGCCCTGAGCACACGGAAAAAGGCCAAATATGGCAGTTGCTGGATGTGGAGACTCACACCGGCATGAAGCTAACCGAGTCTTTCGCCATGTGGCCGGGGGCATCGGTATCGGGCTGGTACTTTAGCCATCCAGAGAGTAAATATTTTGCCGTGGCGCAGATCCAGCGGGATCAGGTGGAGGACTACGCCGCCCGTAAAGGGATGCCAGTGGCCGAGGTTGAGCGCTGGTTAGCGCCAAATCTGGGTTATGACGCGGACTAACACCTAAGTTGCTAATTAGACGAAATAAAAAGGAGATAACCAGTAATGGCTACCTCCTTTTTTAATCCACGTCTAGTGGGGTTGACTAGTGAGTGTTAGCCTCGAGTTACCCCCGCTACTGCATTTTTCTGTTCAGAACCACCGTGAGCATCGATCAGCGGTATTTTACCGTTTTTAAGGTCGCTATAACTATTTTTCATAATATCGCCGACGGAGGAGGAGGCATTCACTCTGGCCCCGCCTTCAGTGTGTTTACCATTAACATCTTGTAGCTCAAGGCCATTGGTTTTCAACGCAACATCGCGATCTTGGTTGGATATTTTCCCGCCAGTCAGTTGTGTTTTACCCTTAACGTCCAGATTAACGCTCTGCTTACCGCGAATGGCTGATTGCGTCTCAACGGCGCTGTTCTCAACCACGCTGGCATCAATTAGAGCCCCCCCTTTGCCCCCTTTGACTTGATCTTCTTGTACGTTACTTTTGATTTTATTACCGACGGATGTTGCGCCTTTTTGCCACCATTTATCTTTGGTTTCTTCTTCATCCTTTGATTCGTCTAACGTTACTTTTTTCCCGTCTTTGGTATAGCTGGCGAGTTTAACGTTGTCCTCCTCTTTTGTGGTGAATTTGCTTGATAATTGGTCATATTTGGTTTCGGTTTTGTCGAATAATTTGGTGGATTTTTCGTCTAATTTTTTTTTGATTTTATCAGAGCCAATCGGGCTGGTATTGGCTAACTGCTTAATCATACTGTCATTTTTTTCGTTACTGTGGCCAGCGCTCAGTGCGACATTGACATTGGTTTTGTACTGCTCATTTTTGCGACTTTGAATTTTTAGGTCGCCGCCAATCGTGCCATTAATATTATTGGCGGCGATGATAGCGCCGGCCAGCACAGCATCTTTCGCACTGTTCATGACAATGTCATTGCTATTGATCTGCGTATTTTGTTGGGTGACGGAATTCAGTTTATCAACGCCAACATTTAAGTTAGCGCCGATATCATGCGTCTTCGCGCGACTTTCTTGATCAACGATACCTTTATCATCCTTTTTAACGGAGATATTCTGACCGGCATTTGCGGCGATGTTAACGTTCCAGTTATTTTTGTGCTCTTTATCTTGTGCTGACTCCAGGATGATGCCGCCATTGTCGGCTGTCAGAACCGTATTTTGGCTGGTGATATTGGCATTCTGCATATGAATAGCCTTCTTATCATCACTGCCCGCTTTTACCGTCAATGTCCCGTTGCTATTGATAACGCTTCCCTGATGATTGAGGGTCGATTCATCGGTGTTAGCGACCTTGACCTCCAGGCCACCACCCATCCCTTTGCTATTTTTATCTTTTCCGGTACTTTTACTGAAGTTTACATCGGCCCCAGCTGACCAGGTCATATCTTGTTTGGATGATTGTGACTGTGCGGCTTGCATATCCACTTTCCCGTCAGCCGTGAGCAGAACATCACCGATAGCCCTTTCTTTGCTGCCAAACGACGTGCCTGTGAGTGTCAAATCTTTCCCTGCACTCAGTTCCACTCCTTGCCGGCCTTGGATATTGCTGGTTTGGGCAATAGAGGTACTACTTTCACCTTTACTTTGCCCGCCGCCTAATCCCGCAGCCAATTTTTTACTTTTAGCGTTAGTACTGAAATCCACTGACGCGTTGGCATCAACATTATTATGGTTTTCACTGGTCAGGTTAGTCGCTTGATTAACGTGAATATTACCCCCCGCATTGATCGTCGTTTTTCCGCTACCTGCGTTGATATTGGTGCCTTGATAAATCGCATCTTCTCTCACGTTGATAGTGACGCCATTAGCAGCATTCATGTTGCCTACCTGCGCTATTTCACCTTTGACGTATTGATCTTTAGAGCCACCGCTCCCCTCACCACTAATGGAGATATCCTTACCTGTATTGGTAGCAATCCGCATATCAGCTTTGCCGAAAGTCTCTTTAATCTGTTGCTCAACACGATTAACTGCGGCCTCTGAAGTATGGCTGGCAGCATCCAGGGCTATCGCGCCTTTTTCGGCGTTATAATCGGTCCCCTGATCTTTTATTGCACCGGCGGCATTAATATTGATATCACCCGCCTTGACTGTGGTAACAACGGACTGTGTGCTATCCAGGCGAGTCTCTTTCACACTCACGTTAGCCGATAAATCAACCCCGGCATTAGGTGTGTTAATGTTTTGTAATCCTTCAACGGCTTCCATCGCATCGGCAATATTCAGGTCTTGAGCTACATTGATAGTCTTTTCAATCGGGCGGGTCAGTTCGCTGTAATCAACATTGGCTTCGAAACCCACTTCGACCTTGGTGCCAGAAGTGGTGGTTTTTTCGCTGTCAGTGGCCGCCAGATTATTGACGGTGGTGGCGTTGGCTTGATAACCGCCATCCACAACATGTGATGCTCCCTGATTAGTCAGGTCGTTGGTTGCATTTATCACCAGATTGCCAGCGATGTTTGAACCAGAAACCACAGCGGTAGATTTATCACTCTGTGTGGTAGAGTCCTCATAATTGAAATTCGCACCACTGCCAGCTTTATCCATGCCGCCAGTATAGTGAGCCTCTACCCCGATGTTTTTACTCTTTTTCTCGCTGCTTGTGGTGTCTTGTGCCGCGCGGAACTCCACATTTTCGCCCTTAATATGGGCATCGCCTGCGGTGGTGGTCAATGTGGAGCCAGTGAAGGAGACATCTTTGCCTGCATCCAGGTTGACCGAACCGCCTTCAAGGGTCGCGCCTTGGTTTTTAATATGGGTGGTCTGCTCACTTTCGCTGCTATGACCTAATTTGATCCCAGCCTCATACTGATCTTTGCCATCATCATGGGTAAAACCTTCGATAGTCAGCTTGGTCTTGTGCTCATCGATTTTCTGCTGTTCTACTGCGGCCTTAACATTAATTTCACCGAGTGTTTCAATACCCAGTTCACCGGCACTTTTTACCAGGCTGCCAATAACGTCGACATTATCTTTACTGATAACTTTAAGATTTGCGTCTGAAACCAATTCACTGCCGGTAATTTCTTCATTGCTATTATTAGCCTTATGCGAACTGCCGGTAATATTAAAGACCACCCCAGTACGCTCATCAATTTTTGTGGTGGTAACACTCACTGCGTTATCAATTCTTATGCCGCCATTCGCCGCTTGAACATAACCATCATCGACTCCTTTTACTTTACTGCCAGTAATAGAGACGCCATTGTTGCCAATAACCAGAATTTTACCGTCGGCGACTATTTCAGAGCGACTATTGACTTCTGCTGTTCTATCATTATTATTGTGGTCATTACCTCCCAAACCCAAATTAGCAATATTTTTACCATTTTCAGTTTTATTATTTATGGTTTTTTGTACGTCAATATTTACTTCATCGGCATTGATCAATATATCGTTTTTCGCAGAAATCTTAACCCCTTTAAGGGTAATATTCTGACCTGCTGTTAGACCTATGTTATTCCCTGCCTCTAATTGACTTTTTTTCAGATTTTGTTTGGTTGATTTATTATCCCAGGTCTTATCTTTAACCCATGTAACTTCATGCAAACCCCAATCTCTGTCACTATTTTGTTCAACTTTTCCTTCTTGAATGAGATCATTTTTAGCCTCGACAAGGAGGTATTCCCCTGCTTTAATCTCTGCCCCAGATAGTTTTATATCGCCAGTAGTTGAGCGTATTGTGACATTTTCTGAAGCCGTAATTTTTGTACCAATTTGTTCTTCTTGTATGTTTTCCGTGAGGGTTTTTTTATCCCAGTTCCAGCTACCTTCAATTATTTTGCTATTTTGAGTCTGCACGAGTTTCTCTGTATCCAGCTTAATATCACCGCCTTGCATCACCACATTCTTACCATCAACAATAGCGGCATCAAAATGGTTTTTTTTATTGGCAATGATCCTAATGTTTTTGCCTGCCAGCTTAGTTTGTTTCAGGCTCTGCGTGGTGTTATTGCCATTTTTACTTCCTTGAATCTTGCCGATGGCACGGATATTATTGGCTTTAAGGTCAATATTCTCACCTTGCAAATTAGCCGCCTGTAAATCAAGATTACCCGCAATTGAGGTCGTAATGGCTTGCGTTGCACTTAAATTGCCATTGACTTTTACGCCACTGCCTTCACTGGTACTGATTAAATTAATTCGCCCAGCTTGCATCCCCCCTAAATAGCTACTATCCAGGTTAGTTGCGGTTTTATTAATGGTCTGTATCAGTTTTCCATCCGCTGAGACTTGGTTATGGCCGGATAGGGTATTGATCTCACCAGCGGTAATATTGGCTTCGCTATAAATCACTGGCGCGATTAAATCTAATATGCCGCTAGTGGTGACTGAATTCGTCATCCCCAAACGGTTAGTGCCACTATTGGCAGTATTAAAACTTTGCAATACACCTTGTTCCACCAGTGGATTACCGACAACCAATGAAGTTCGGTTGGTATTAATAAAACCACAGCCAACACAGGTAATACCATTAGGGTTAGCTAATACATAATCTGCCGCCATACCAAATACTTCCTGCTTACCCATTAACAATGATGGGTTGCGGCCAACAACTTCGTTAAGAATAATATTGGCGGCCTGACCATTGAGATTTTGGTTGGCGGATAACTGGCCAGCAAGTTGTGAAATTCCCCCTGTGGTTGAGTTGTTAAATACTGCGCCAGGCTTATTAACATTAAACTCCTGATATTGGTTATGTGATAATCCTGATGCTGACGGAGTAACGATATTAATAATATCTTTCCCCATCTGCTTACTGATATCAGGTCGATGGGCATTATCATCGGCACCGACGATACCGGCTGCATAACAGGTGGCGATTGAAACTGAAATAATACCGATAGCCGCCGCCAATTTACCTGCGGGAGAGAGTTTGAACTTATTATCTTTCACTTTATATCTCCAGTTATGTTTACATTTTGGTGTTGGTAAAAATGCTGAAAATTGGCGACGGATTAATTAAAAGGAATAGGAAAAACGTGCCAGAATTTGTGTTGGATCCTTTATCGGTGAGGTGTCAGACAATAACCGGCCACGATTGACTTCAATATCCAACTTAAGATCGCGGTAATTGATACTGGCACCAGCACTAAGCCCCATTGCGCTGGCCCAATTTTGTTGTGGTTGTTGAATGCGGCCAATATCAAGGCCCAGGCGCGGTGTTAGGGTGATATCACCCAGTGCAATGTTGTGTGATAGCGTATTTTGTAAGTACCAGCCATTATCCGCCGATAAGGTATTGCGACTAAAACCACGAATAGCACTGCTATCGGTAATACTTAGCCACTCGACACCCGGTAGGCGGTCGTGGGAGTATTGGCCGTAGAACTGATTGCTAAATAGATAAAAATCATCAAATAGTTTGAAATATTGATTGGAGGTCACGGCGAGTTTAGCTTTGGAGAATTGGCTATCCTGATAACGGGCTGACAGATTATGGTCAGCACCCAGTAATGATAATCCCTGCTCAATGCTGAAATTAACGTTGAATATACCTGTGGGTAAAATGTGCAGGTGATTAACACCTAATTCGAATACTGTGAGTGTTGGGCTATTGACAGCAATTCTCTGGTCATTAAGGTAGTTTTCAGCCTGCTTATAGGTCAGTTGGGCGCTCAAGCCATTAATTTGGTCTTTATCGCGATAGAAAACATAATCTGTGCGTAACCCATGTTGCTGAGTTTTACCTTGCAGTTCGATGGTATTAAACTGCAATTGCACTGGGTAAAGGTATTCGGAGTAACTGCCAAAACCACTGAAGGTTAATGCACCGTAGGGCACGGAATAAAATAGCGAATAGGCACGGCTATAATTTTTTTGTGGGTTATCGGTGGTGCCTGTGACATTTAAACTAATGGAATCTGATAGCCCAAGCGGGTTATCAAAAGAGAGCGTATTGCGGCTTAACCATTTTCCGGTATGTTCATTGCCGTAATTATCGAGTGATGTTGTCAGGTGCCAGGGTTGTGAACGGGTATTATTGAGTTTGAGAATTGACCCTCCCGGTAGGGTGCCCGGTAAGATATCCACAGTTATTTTGTTTGAAGGTAAGCGGTTGGCTTGATCTAGCCCTTGGTCAAGCTGGGTAATATTCAGTGGCTTACCGATCATGTTCGGGAAAATAGTTTCACCATTTAACTCCGGATCATTACTTTCAAATTTCTCAATAAAGCCCTCGGTGACATTCAAGCCCAGTTCACCATCGGTATCGGTCGGTATAAACTGGATACGTGTCGTGATATAGCCTTTCGTCAGATAAATATGAGTGAGTTCTCGGGCCAGCATATTGACATTTTCACTGCCAATACATTGTTCAGGCATGGCACTTAAATGACTCAAATCATCGGGCGTTAATAAGGTAATACCCTGAATATAAACACCATTGATGGGTAAGCATTTTTCGGTGTTTTCCAGTTCTGGTGCATTGCTCTCAGCATCTGGTATTAATTCTGTTTGTTTAAGTTGTGTCCGGCGGCGATCTTCTATTAAGTGATTAATTTCATTGCTGCTGTTTTGTAAGCTTTGACGTGATTCATCAATGGGGAAGGGGATGTCTATTCCTGGCATCGTATTAGCTTGAGCGCCCGTGCTCAATAATAACCACAATGTAGTGCGTTTTTTGATCATAATGTCCGATGGGGGAGATGTACTGACCAGACAAATTAATGAGCAGGCCCTCCTTCTCCATCCTTGAGTCAAATTTACGGGCAGCACAATTACCGTCCCTAAGGAATAAGAACGACAGGGAAATAGCGGGATTAAGGGATATTCATAAATGATAGCAAGATAATTATATTTTAATATTAATCTGATATTGAATGGCTAGATTCAGATTTAATTAAAGTATATTCAGGTTAATACTGGGTGTTGTTTGGTTTTTTTTTGTGGAGGGAAATAGCATGGGGGAGAAAATCCGCCACCACTGCACTGATGATAGCCACCATCGACATGAAGCGAGTATCCTTAATCGTCAGTGTCAGAGATGAAAAACCGGACGAAATTGCCCGGTTTATTTACGCAGTCTGCTTGTTATTCAAATCGCATATTTTCAAACAGCGTTTTACTCAAATAAGTTGTGATGCAGTGTTTGCACCACTTTTTCGGCATCACTGCCGGGGATCAGGAAGCAGAGGTTATGGCTGCTGGCGCCGTAGCAAATCATGCGAATATTGAATGGGTCGAGCACGCCAAACACCTCTTTGCCCACACCGCAGGACTGTGACAGCTTGTTGCCGATAATCGCCACCAGTGCCAGACCCTCTTCCACTTCTACCCGACACAGGGAGGAAAGCTCAGTCAGCAGTGAGGTGGTCAGCAGGCTACCCGCCGTTGATGTCGAGCCAGTGGTATCCAGCGTCAATGCCACACTCACTTCTGAGGTGGTGATCAAATCAACGGAAATATTGTGGCGCGCCAAAATGTTAAACACTTCGGCCAGAAAACCGCGTGCATGTAGCATATTCAGGCTATGCAGGGTCACCAGAGTCTGATTGCGACGCAGCGCCAGGGCACGGAATAGCGGTGGGTTTTCGGTTTCGTTACACACCAAGGTGCCGCCGGCGGCGGGATCTTTACTTGAGCCGACAAACACCGGAATGTCGCTGCGCACTGCCGGTAATAGGGTGGCAGGGTGCAATACTTTGGCGCCAAAGGTCGCCATTTCAGCCGCCTCTTCAAAGGCAATTTTATCGATGCGTTTTGCCGATAGCACCACCCGTGGATCAGTGGTGTAGATCCCTGGCACGTCGGTCCAGATATCAATGCGGCTGACGTTAAGCGCTTCGCCCAGCAGTGCGGCGGTATAGTCACTGCCGCCACGGCCAAGGGTGGTGGTTCGGCCTTTGCTTTCACTGCCGATAAACCCTTGGGTCACCACAATGGCGTGCTGGATACGCGGAGCCAACTGGCTTTGGGCCAGTTCAACCAATAGCGCGCTATCCGGTTCTGCGCGGCCAAAACGGTCATTGGTCCGCATGATTTTACGCACATCAAACCACTCTACCGCCGCTTGACGCTGGCGCAGCAGCTCGACAAACAGCAGGGTCGACATCAACTCGCCGTGGCTGACCAGCTCATCCGTCAGTGCCGCCGAGGTCGCCAGACTGGCCGCTTCTGACAGCATGGCGATGTTTTCCAACATGCGGTCAATCTCTTCGCGGATCACCAGCGGATCGGCGAGTTTCGCGAGAATAGCGTCTTGAATTCGGCGAATTTCATCCAAATGGTGCTCGCGTTGTTCTGGTTCGCAGCCATCGGCAAGGGCGACCAACAGATTGGTAATTCCGGCAGAGGCCGACAGGATCACCAAACGAACGTCCGGGTTCGATAAAACCACATCCGCGCTGCGGCTCATGGCATCAAAATCAGCCACACTGGTGCCGCCAAATTTGGCGACTACGGTCGCAGAAGGGGGGCGGTTAGTCTGTTGTTGCATAGCGGAAATCATCTAAAAAACCTCGTGTCAGGGGTGTCAGCTTGGGGGCATCTGTATTTTCTCTGTACAAGGGAATAACGGGTTATCGGCTTTCTGTCAACGATATGACTATAAGGTATTTTCATCTTTAATAATTAGCCCCGTCATATCACTAAATTAACTGGATACTGGCTGAGATGTGGGCGGCTGCTAAGATTGAAACTCTTAACACGAACTGGCGTAGCAAGAAAACAGGGATGAGATCAAGTGTTGTTTCGAGAGATAACACCTATCGCAAGAAAAGAGATCTCAATCACACCCGAACAGGATACAATTAGGCCATTCGTTTCATTATCCTTAAGCCTAGAAGAGCGCCGCTATGAAAAATATCAATCCTAGTCAAACCGCTGCCTGGAAAGCGTTAGAGCAACACTTTGAACAGATGAAGGATGTCACAATCCGCAGCCTGTTTGCCAAGGACGACCAGCGTTTCAGCAAGTTTTCAGCCACTTTTGATGATCAAATGCTGGTGGATTTCTCTAAGAACCGCATAACCTGCGAAACCATGGAAAAGCTGCAAGCTCTGGCGCAAGAAACTGATTTAGCTGGCGCGATTAAGTCCATGTTCTCCGGTGAGAAAATCAACCGCACGGAAGGCCGCGCCGTGTTGCATGTTGCACTGCGTAATCGCAGCAACACGCCAATTATCGTGGATGGCAAAGATGTGATGCCAGAAGTGAATGCGGTGCTGGCCAAGATGAAGCAGTTCTGTGATCGCGTGATTGGCGGCGAGTGGAAAGGCTATACCGGCAAAGCGATTACCGATGTGGTGAATATCGGCATCGGTGGCTCAGATCTTGGCCCTTATATGGTGACCGAAGCGCTGCGCCCTTACAAAAATCATCTGAATATGCATTTCGTTTCTAACGTCGATGGCACCCACATTGCCGAAACGTTGCGCCCGCTGAATCCAGAAACCACGCTGTTCCTGGTGGCGTCGAAAACCTTCACCACCCAAGAAACCATGACCAACGCCCACAGTGCGCGCGACTGGTTCCTGTCTGCCGCCGAAGATGTGAAGCACGTCGCCAAACACTTTGCAGCATTGTCCACCAATGCTAAAGCAGTCGGTGAGTTTGGTATTGATACCAACAATATGTTTGAGTTCTGGGACTGGGTCGGTGGCCGTTACTCCCTGTGGTCAGCTATCGGCTTGTCTATCGCGCTGTCAGTGGGCTTTGAACACTTCGAAGAGTTGCTCTCTGGCGCACATGCCATGGATAAACACTTTGCCGAAACCCCAGCGGAGAAGAACCTGCCTATCCTGCTGGCGCTGATTGGTATCTGGTACAACGACTTCTTTGGCGCAGAAACTGAAGCTATCCTGCCTTACGACCAATATATGCACCGTTTCCCCGCTTATTTCCAGCAGGGCAATATGGAGTCCAACGGTAAGTATGTGGATCGTAACGGTAATCCGGTTGATTACCAGACTGGCCCAATTATCTGGGGCGAACCTGGCACCAATGGTCAACATGCGTTCTATCAGTTGATCCATCAGGGCACTAAATTGGTTCCTTGTGATTTCATTGCTCCAGCTATCAGCCATAACCCGCTGAGTGATCATCACGCCAAGCTGCTGTCCAATTTCTTCGCGCAAACAGAAGCGCTGGCGTTTGGTAAATCACTGGCTGAGGTTGAAGCTGAATTTGCCGCTGCCGGTAAAACTCCTGAACAAGTGGCACATGTTGCGCCGTTCAAAGTGTTTGAAGGTAACCGCCCAACTAACTCCATCCTGCTGCGCGAAATCACGCCATTTAGTCTGGGGGCGTTGATTGCGCTGTATGAGCATAAGATCTTCACCCAAGGGATTATCCTGAACATTTACACCTTCGACCAATGGGGTGTTGAGCTGGGTAAACAACTGGCTAACCGCATTTTGCCAGAGTTGGCGGATGATAAAGATGTGACCAGCCATGACAGTTCAACCAATGCGTTGATTAACTGTTTCAAGAGCTGGCGTTAAGCTTACAGGCTTAAGCTCCTTGATCCGTGCTTATTAGCCTCTTACTCGTAAGGGGCTTTTTTTCGGCTCGGGTAATTTTACCGACTTTAACTGGGGGTATTTATGGCCAAAAATTCGCGTTCGCAGTGGATAGCCAAAAATCTGCAACGGTTGTTGAATGTGGGATTGATTGTTTTGGCCGCTATTTTGGTGGTTTTCCTGATTAAGGAGACCTTCCATCTTGGTAAGGTGCTGTTCGTGAATAATCAGGATGCGTCCTCTTACATGTTGATTGAGGGGATTGTGATTTACTTCCTCTATTTCGAGTTTATCGCCTTGATTGTGAAGTATTTTGAGTCGGGTTATCACTTCCCACTGCGCTATTTTATCTATATCGGCATCACCGCCATTATTCGGCTGATTATTGTCGATCATGAAAATCCGATTGATACCCTGATCTATTCCGCATCTATTTTATTGCTGGTGGTGACTCTGTATCTGGCGAATACCGATCGTCTTAAGCGGGAATGACCCATAAAAATGGCGGCCATTAAGGCCGCCCTAAAGACACAGTACCAGAGGAAAATACCCTTCTTACTTGAAGCTGTAGCGTTGTTAGCTGCTCTCTCTCACCCGAATCACTGACCTGAGTCAGCTCATCGGGATTCACTCGTTTGCTGCCTAGCTACAACTCCAATTACTTTGGGTATTGAATAATGAAATCTTTAACCTTTCACCCCTCCGGCGGTTAGCCCACCCACCAGCCAGCGCTGTGCCAGCAGGAAGACGGCGGTGATCGGAATGGCGGAGAGCACGGCGGCAGCGGCAAAGTCGCCCCACAGGTAGTTTTGTGGGTTCAGATATTGCTGCATTCCCACAGCCAGGGTGTAACTGTTCACATCACGCAATAGCAATGAGGCAACTGGCACTTCGGTGATGGCGGCAATAAACGACAGAATAAACACCACGGCTAAAATTGGTACTGACAGCGGTAAAAGTACCAGTCGGAAAGCTTGCCATGGAGTGGCTCCGTCCAGAGCGGCGGCTTCTTCCAGTGAGTTATCAATGGTTTCGAAGTAGCCTTTGATGGTCCAGACGTGCAGCGCAATCCCGCCCATATAAGCAAAAATCACCCCGCCATGGGTGTTCAACCCGACAAACGGCAGATATTGCCCGATACGGTCAAACAGGGCATACAACGCCACCAATGAGAGCACCGCTGGGAACATTTGGAAGATTAGCATCCCTTTGAGCAAGGTGCTTTTGCCACGAAAACGCATACGCGCAAAAGCATAAGCGCAGGTGGTGGATAGTGTCACAATGCCCATTGCGGTGATCACCGCAATCTTGATTGAGTTCCATAACCACAACATGACTGGGAACGGCGGTGGGGTCACACTGCCGTCAGCATGGGTCACACTCATGCCTAGTGCCAGCTTCCAGTGTTCCCACGAAATTTGATCGGGGATCAGGCTGCCAGTGGCAAAGTTACCGGGCCGCAGCGAAATGGTGATAACCATCAGTAGCGGGAACATAATCAGCGCGATAAAGCAGAGCATCAGAAAGTGAGTGCCCCATAGACGCAAACGTTGGGATTTAGGTTGAACCATGGCCATCTGCATCTCCTCCTTAGTCGAAATTCATTTTGCTGGCTTTCAAATTCAGTATCGCTAATGCGCCTACCAGAATGAAAATCAGGGTTGCAATGGCGGCTGCCAAACCAAAGTCCTGCCCGCCGCCGCCTTCAAAGGCGATGCGATAGGTGTAGCTGACCAGCAAGTCGGTATACCCCGCAGGGGTGGTGGTGCCTATCATATCCGGGCCACCATTGGTCAACAGCTGAATCAGCACGAAGTTATTAAAGTTAAAGGCAAAACTGGCAATCATCAGCGGCATCAGTGGCTTAATCAGCAGCGGGAAAGTGATGCGGAAGAAGTTCTGGAATGGCCCTGCGCCATCCATTGCCGATGCTTCATAGAGATCATCAGGGATAGCCTTCAGTAGCCCCATGCACAGAATCATCATATAGGGGTAACCGAGCCAGGTATTGACGATCAAAATCATGCTTTTCGCGGTGATAGGGTCGCTGAACCAGGCCGGTTTGATGCCAAATAAGTGATTCAGCATCAGGTTGATTTCACCGAAACTTTGGTTAAATAATCCTTTGAAAATCAATATCGAGATAAAAGCGGGCACGGCGTAGGGCAGGATCAGTAGCACCCTATAGATGGCTTTGCCTTTCAGGGAGTCCCATTGCACGACGCAGGCCAGCACCATCCCCACCGCGACGGTCAACACCACAGTCAATAGCGAGAAAATAATGGTCCAGATAAAGATGGAGATAAAGGGCTTCTGGATGCCCTCATCGTGCAGCACTCGCAGGAAGTTTTTCCAGCCAATGGTGACGGTAAAACCGGGGCTGAGTTTCTCATTTTCCCACTGCCCATCAGCGCTAACGGCCTGATAGAAACCGACATCTGTATTGGGCCGATAGATAACGCCAGTCTGCTTATTGATAAGCTCTTTACCATCCGCGCCCAAGGTGTAGAGTGGGCTGGTTTCGGCAAATTGGCGCAGTGAACTCATGCGCAGTTCGCCACCGTCTGGCAGGATAGCCACTAATCCACTCAGCGCCTGACGATTCTGGGTAATGATCCGCAGGGAGGCGCGTTCGCCACTCTGTTCAGCACTGGCCGGGGTCACTTTGACGCTATGTTCGCCAACAGCATCAAAGCTGAATGGCTCAGAAATCAGGACGGTATTGTCATCGGGATTGGTCAGTTGCAAGCGCCATTGGTTACCGCTTGGATAGAGACCAAAAGTGAAGGTTTTACCGGTTTGGAACTGCCGATCCATCAAGACGGATTGGGCGCGCTCGAAGGTTAATTGGTTGGTGCTGCTATAGTTGGTAAAAGCGATGGCGATGGTACAAATCAGTGGAAACAGGACAAACAGCCCCATCCCTGCCACGCCGGGATAGACATAGCGCCAGGCATAAGCGCGACGATTTGCGAAAACATACAGCCCCAGACTCACTAGAATCAGCGTCACTATGGCAAAAAGATATTCACCTTGAGCATACATCAACACGATCAAATAGCAGGTTAAGAGACTTAATGTGCTGATAATCAGCCACTTAAGTGCATCACTTTGCCACCAGGCAACTCTCTTTTTATGGCTTTGGGATAACAGCATAATGGTCCCTTTTGTGACGATTTGGTGATTCTATTGATTAACAGCATTACGACTGAAAACTGGGTGGGGCACAGCGAACTGTGCCCCTTTTGCAGGTGAAACTGTTATTTGGTGATACGGGCTGCCGCGTCGTTCAGTGCCGCTTCCACAGTCTGACGCCCAGTGATGGCGTTCAATACCGCACTGCGAGTGGCATACCAGAAGGCGGCCATTTGTGGAATGTTCGGCATGATTTCGCCTTTGGTGGCGTTATCCATGGTCGCAGCAATACGTGGATCTTTTGCCAGTTGCTCTTGGAATGATTTCAGTGCAACCGCGCCCAGTGGCTTGTCTTTGTTGACTTCAGCCAGACCCTGGTCGGTTATTAGGTAGTTTTCCAGGAATTCAGTGGCGAGCTCTTTGTTCGGGCTGGCGGCGTTAATACCGGCAGTCAGAACACCGACGAACGGTTTGGATGGCTGACCATGGAAGGTTGGCAGCAAGGTCACACCGTAGTTGATTTTGCTCTTATCAATGTTAGACCACGCCCATGGGCCATTGATGGTCATCGCAGTTTCACCTTTGTTAAAGGCGGCTTCAGCGATGGAGTAATCCGTATCCGCATTGATGTGCTTGTTCTTCACCAGATCGACGATAAATTGCAAGCCCGCTTTAGCACCGGCATTGTTCACGCCGACGTTTTTCACGTCGTAAACACCGTTTTCAGATTTGAAGGCGTAACCACCGTCAGCGGCGATAAGTGGCCAGGTGAAGTAGGGTTCTTGCAGGTTCCACATGATGGCGCTCTTGCCATTGGCCCGCAGCGTTTTGTCTAGCGCAGGGATCTCTTCCCAGGTTTTCGGCGCTTCTTTGACCAGATCTTTATTGTAAATCAGTGACAGTGCTTCAACCGCCACTGGGTAACCAATCAGCTTGCCATTAAAGCGAACCGCGTCCCATGTGAATGGGAACAGTTTGTCCTGGAAGGCTTTCGATGGGTGCAGCTCAGCCAGCAAGCCAGATTGTGCGTAGCCGCCGAAACGGTCATGGGCCCAGAAGATAATGTCCGGACCATCGCCAGTTGCCGCCACTTGTGGGAATTTCTCTTCCAGTTTATCTGGGTGCTCGATGGTCACTTTAATGCCGGTGTCTTTCTCAAATTTCTTACCGACCTCTGCCAACCCGTTATAGCCTTTATCGCCATTGATCCAGATAACCAGTTTACCTTCTTCAATCTTGGCAAAAGCAGAGGAGGAGAGCACCAACGTGGTTAACGCTGAAAGAGCCAAAACACGTGCGGTCTTACCAATGCCGGATTTTGTGAAGCTGCGAGTCATAATCCAATCCTTTTATCCAATTTTGTGGGTACTCACTTTCTTGAGAATCATTAGCTGTAAATTCTCTAGCCTACTTTCAGGCCGGTGTCGCCGTGAATCACTCAGTGAGGAGGGTGTGGCAGCGTGGCAAAAATGTTGAGCTGCAAGCCAGTTATTGCACTGACCAATACATTACGCTGACATATTGAGTCACAACCGGATACAGCATCATCCTCCCCCCCTCTACGCCCCCCGACGAGTTATTGTGACCCACTTAACATTGCTGCCTATTCTGTGGTGTCAGGCACAATAATGCAGGTCGAAATTTGCAAGGCAGATCACGTATTTGTATTTACAGTGGAACTTCTGCCTACCCCGGTCGTTCCCTCATCCTCCTATCTCCTCCCCCATGAAAAACTTTGTTACGGATGATTACCTAATAGTGTCACTCCCGCATTATCGGCAACATTGAAAAACGGCACCGCCACTGAAACTGCATCAGCAGCATAGAGACATCGTTACCAACAAAATGCGGTTGTTCGGTTAATTATTACCCAGCCAGATCAAGACGTTGAAGCGTTAACTCACGCGTCGCCCTATACTCAGGCCGCGACGTCGTCCGGGGCAACCGGCTTAAAGCCTGGCGGAACGACGCGTAGCCAGAGAGTTATCAGGGCTGGGAGTTATCGATGGGTTATGCCGGGATTTGCTTCCGCCATTTTTCTTCATTCAGGTTTTTATGAAAAGTTGTTTGCGAAAGCAAAGGAGTAACAGATGGCTAATGTCACGCTGAGTGGCGTTTATAAAGCCTTTGGTGAGGCTGTGATCTCCAGAGATATCAATCTGGAGATCGATGACGGTGAATTTGTGGTGTTTGTTGGCCCATCCGGATGTGGAAAGTCAACGCTGCTGCGGATGATTGCCGGTCTTGAGGACATTACCTCGGGTGAGTTGCTGATTGGTGGTAAGCGGATGAATGAAGTGCCGCCTTCTGAGCGCGGCATCGGCATGGTGTTTCAGTCCTATGCACTTTATCCCCACCTGTCGGTAGCAGAGAACATGTCGTTTGGCCTGAAATTGGCGGGTGCAAAAAAAGCTGAAATTAACCAACGGGTGAATCAGGTAGCAGAAGTGCTGCAACTGGCTCACCTGCTGGACCGGCGGCCAAAAGCGCTATCAGGAGGTCAGCGTCAGCGAGTGGCGATTGGTCGCACCTTGGTGGCTGAGCCGGATGTTTTCTTGCTCGATGAACCGCTATCCAATCTGGATGCCGCACTGCGAGTACAGATGCGCATTGAGATATCGCGGCTCCATAAGCGGCTGCAACGCACCATGATTTACGTCACCCATGATCAGGTCGAAGCCATGACTCTGGCCGACAAAATTGTGGTGCTGGACGCCGGTAATGTGGCGCAGGTGGGTAAACCACTGGAGCTGTACCACTACCCAGCCAATCGCTTTGTTGCGGGCTTTATCGGCTCGCCAAAAATGAATTTTTTACCGGTTAAAGTGACCGCCGTTGAACCTCATCAGGTGCAGATCGAACTGCCAAATCCCAATGGCCAGTTAGTGTGGCTACCAGTAGAAGGCACTCAGGTTCAAGTCGGCGCGAATATGTCTTTGGGGATCCGCCCGGAACATCTGCTGCCAAGTAATGCCTCTGAAGTCACGCTGGAAGGTGAGATTCAGGTGGTCGAGCAGCTGGGTAACGAGACTCAAATTCATATCCAAATCCCGGCAATACGTCAGAACCTGGTTTACCGCCAGAACGACGTGGTGCTGGTAGAAGAAGGTGCAACATTCTCCATCGGTCTGCCACCACATCGCTGCCACCTCTTCCGCGAAGATGGCACCGCATGCAAGCGGCTGTACCAAGAACTGGGCGTCTAATGATAGCCGCGCCCGGTGACGGCAAATGTTAAGCACGCATGCCGACAGGCAAATATAACAGGAGATTACTGATGACTACTCTGCGCAAGTTACCGATAGCACTGGCTGTTGCCGCTGGTGTCCTTTCCACTCAAGCCATGGCAGTTGATTTCCACGGGTATGCTCGTTCCGGTATCGGTTGGACGGGAAGCGGTGGCGAACAACAATGTTTCAAAGCGACAGGTGCTCAAAGCAAATACCGTTTGGGTAACGAGTGTGAAACTTATGCGGAAATTAAATTAGGCCAGGAGTTGTGGAAAGAGGGCGATAAGAGCTTCTACTTCGATACCAACGTGGCATATTCCGTTGCGCAACAGAATGACTGGGAATCTACTTCACCGGCTTTCCGTGAAGCCAATGTGCAGGGTAAGAATCTGATCGAATGGTTGCCAGGTTCCACTATGTGGGCCGGTAAACGTTTCTACCAACGTCATGACGTCCATATGATTGACTTCTACTACTGGGATATTTCTGGTCCTGGTGCTGGTGTAGAGGCTATTGATCTGGGCTTCGGTAAGTTATCTCTGGCTGCAACTCGTAACTCTGAAGCGGGCGGTTCAAGTGCCTGGATTGATAATGCACGTAAAGATGCTGACCACACGGCCAACGATGTGTTCGATGTCCGTTTAGCCGGTTTAGAAACTAACCCAGGCGGCACTCTGGAATTTGGTGTGGATTATGGCCGCGCCAACACTCAGGACGATTATGCGTTAGCACAAGACGCCTCTAAAGATGGTGTTATGTTCACTGTTGAGCATACCCAAAGCATGATGGGCGGCTTTAACAAGTTTGTGGTGCAGTATGCAACAGATGCCATGACATCATCACAATCAGGTCACTCCGAAGGCGCAAACATTAATAACAACGGCCACAGACTGCGGGTTATCGACCACGGTGCCATTAATCTGGCTGAGAAGTGGGACATGATGTATGTCGGCCTGTATCAGGATACTGATTGGGACAACAACAACGGCACCACCTGGTACAGCGTGGGTGTGCGCCCAATGTACAAATGGACCCCAATCATGAGTACCTTGCTGGAAGCAGGCTACGACAATGTTAAGTCACAACGTACCGGCGACCGTAACGGCCAGTACAAACTGACCTTGGCGCAACAATGGCAGGCAGGCGACAGCATTTGGTCACGTCCGGCCATCCGTGTCTTCGCAACTTATGCTAACTGGGATGAGAAGTGGGGCTATAACGATGTTCGTGGTAGCGCGGACAATGGTTTAGCGCAAAATGGCACCATTGGTACTGACAGCCGCGGCAAGAGCAACGAAGTCACCTTCGGTGCGCAATTCGAAGCTTGGTGGTAACAGAAGTGTCGCAGCCGTCCTTTGGGGCGGCTGTTCTGTTTTGATTCCTGTTTTTAACAAGATAAGTCTATATACCCTAAATAATTCGAGTTGCAGCCAACACCCCTGTAGCTTGAAGTATGACGGGTATAATTGGTTAACTCTGCCAACCTTGCCTGTGCACAGTTAGCGCCGACGCTCAATGTATGAGGGTATAATAATGAAAAAGAATCTGCTGACACTCTGTCTGGCATTGGCTCTGGGGATCACCGCACCTCTGGCAGCCGCCGACTCAACCATTTCTCCGGCGAATGTTTCTATCGCGCCGACTATCAGTACCGCCACATTACAGCAGTTGCCATGGCAGCCATTAGTGCCACCGGCGACCCAAGACATCAAACTGACAGCTGCCAGCCCGCAAATCTCGCAAGGGAATATTGAAGGGGCGGTTGCTGCTTTTGCATTGCCTGCCGATCGTGGATCGATGGAGATCACTCTCAGCAGCTTAGTGACCGATAACCAGCTGTTCTCCCCTAGCGTATTAGTACTCGACGAGCAAATGCGCCCGGCCGCGTATTACCCCTCCAGCTATTTTACCTATGAAAAAGCGGGCATCATGACCAGCGACCGCCTGCAAGGGGTGATGAAACTGACGCCAGCGCTGGGCCAGAAACAAATTTATCTGCTGGTGTATACCACGCGCGAAGATCTGGCAAAAACCACCAAACTGCTTGATCCGGCCAAAGCTTACGCCATGGGCGTGGGTAATGCGGTGCCAGATATTCCAGACCCAATTGCCAAACATACCCCAACGGGCAACTTGAAAATCAAAGCCACTGCCGAGCAAGGCATGGGTAATGTCATGATTGGTTTGATTCAGTCAGCACCGGTTTCGGCCCCAGTAGTGGTGGGCAGCGCCGCTCAACCCGCAGCGGTAGCGGCACCAGCAAAACCAGCAGAACCGATGCTGAGCGAGACTGAAAACTACTTCAACCAGGCGATTAAAGACGCGGTGAAATCCGGCGATGTCGATAAGGCGCTTAAATTGTTGAACGAGGCGGAACATTTGGGCTCAACTTCAGCCCGAAAAACCTTTATTGGTAGTGTAAAAGGCAAGGGTTAAATCCCGGCACTGCCGAGTATGGCTCGATGGTTGGTGCGTTTCGACGCACCTTTTTTATTGGGGGATTATAAGCGGCTACTGCGCGCTGTCTGCACCTAAACTACTGCCGCTCGCTACGCCTTGTTTCGTTGTGGTATTTCCCAATAAGTGGCTGACGGCGTCTTTACGATCTGCCGGTTCTCTCCGTGGCATGCACCGATCTTCTATTCTCTCTTTCTCTATCCGCTGAATATATCCGAGTTAATTGGTTGTTGTGGTTATGATAATCAGCTGCCGCCACAGCGCCATTCTGCGCTACAATGGCACTCTATTTGGTCACTGTTTTATCCCCAGCAGGGAGCGAGTCGCATGTCTACCGGCGATGCATCAATTTTAAAACCTATCCAATGGTGTGCCATTGAGCAGCCAAATATTCCCACTGATATCGCTGACTGGCTGATGGAGTTGGGGTCGATGACGCGGCGTTTTGAGCAACATTGCCAGCGGGTGCACGTCGAACCGCAACGGGAGTGCTTTATTACGCGCCGTGAGTTAGGTGAAGATGCAGAGCATTTACCCGTAAGCGAACGTTATTGGCTGCGGGAAATCATTTTGTGTGGTGATAATGAACCCTGGCTACTAGGTCGCACGGTGATCCCTGAGGAGACCCTGTCCGGCCCTGATCGTGCACTGGTAGATTTAGGCACATTACCGCTGGGGCGCTACTTATTTGGTGGCGACAATTTAACCCGGGATTATATTCAGGTGGGGCGACAGGATGCACTATGGGCGCGCCGCTCGTTGCTGCGCCTGTCTGGCAAGCCTTTGTTACTGACTGAAGTTTTTTTACCGGCCTCGCCGCTTTATTCGGTTTCAGCCGGTTGATGTGGCGGTGAGATTTAGGAGATGGATAAATTGAAGGGAAGTATTGTTCAGAGCAAATGGCTGGCCTATTGCCGTTTGATGCGTATTGATAAACCAATTGGCTCATTACTGCTGCTGTGGCCGACCCTGTGGGCGCTATGGTTGGCGGGGCAAGGCATCCCTGAGATGCGGATACTGGCAGTCTTTGTCTTAGGGGTCTTTTTCATGCGCGCGGCCGGTTGTGTGGTGAATGATTATGCTGACCGACATATTGATGGCTTTGTGAAACGCACCGCCTCCCGGCCATTACCCAGCGGCATCATCAGCGAAAAAGAGAGCAAAATCCTATTCGTGCTCCTGGTGCTGCTCTCGTTTGGTTTAGTCTTAACCCTCAATCTCATGACCATCGCGCTGTCGCTGGCGGCACTGGCACTGGCCTGGATTTATCCGTTTATGAAACGGGTCACCCATCTGCCACAGGTGGTCTTAGGTGCAGCCTTTGGCTGGTCAATCCCCATGGGCTTTGCTGCGGTCAGCGAAAGTTTACCGCTGGTTTGCTGGCTGCTATTACTGGCCAATATCTGCTGGACAGTGGCTTATGACACTCAATACGCGATGGTTGATCGTGACGACGATCTAAAAATTGGCGTGAAATCCACCGCCATTTTGTTTGGTCAGTATGACAAACTGATCATTGGTTTGCTGCAACTGGCCACGCTGGTGCTGCTGGTGGTCATAGGCTGGTTGATGAATCTAGGCGGGGCATTCTACTGGTCAATTTTGCTGGCGGGAGCGCTGTTTGTTCATCAACAGAAGATGATTGCCGGGCGTGAGCGGGACGCCTGTTTCCGTGCGTTTTTGAATAATAATTATGTGGGACTGGTGCTGTTTTTAGGCATTCTCATCAACTACATGTAAGCAATGACAAGACGCTAAAAAAATGGCCAGATGATCAATCTGGCCACTCCAATTTTTACCCTGAAGGATTAATCTTCCGACTTATCCTCTGCCTCAGGTTCCGGCAGTTGGTTGCTGGTTTCTGCTGGCATACTGACACTTTCAATCGTCAGCTTCACTTCTGGCGTCATCAAGGCGCTCAGCATGTTATACACTTCCAGCGTATGGGCCTGAACCGCATCACCGCTATCACTGATATAACCCTCTTCACGTAGGGTGCCGACCAGTGTTGAAAAGACCGCTTTATCAAAGAATTCCGGTGCGTTAATCCCATGCAGCACGGACAAACGCTGCGCCATGATGCGGCTCTCTTTCTCCAGCGCGCCACGGTTGATGCTGGGGTTGGCACTGAGTAGCGACAGCGTAATTGCGTAGCGTTGCAGTGTTTCTCGCACCCCGGCGGCCAATAGTTGCAGCGGGCGAATACGGGCCGGATTCAGCACTAATTCGTTCCCTTTGTCGCAAATCAACTGTTGGCGAGCCAGTTCATCAATCAAGGTATCTAGCGTCTGCGGCAACTGCTCTTTGCTGTAATGCAGGAACAGTTCAGCCTTCAACATCGGGTAAATCATGCTGATTTGACGCAACAACTCGGCGCGGGTAATGCGACGCTGGTACATCACCATGCTGGCAATCAGAGACGGCAGTATCAGCAAGTGCTGGATATTATTGCGATAGTAGGTCATCAGCACGGCTTGTTCCCGTGGCAGGATGATAATGTCACCGATATTATCTTTCTCCACCTCAAACTTATTCATATTCAAGGCGTGATTCAGTAACTCTTCCGGCGTTTTATCCGGCACGGTGACATCTTTCGCATAAGGTACATTGCGCATTAGTTGCAGGTAGCAGTCGAGCTGCTCAAGCAACTGTTCGCGGGTCAGTGAGCGCTGACGTGACGCTAACAACGCGGTAGAACAGAGGTTCATGGCATTGGCGGCGGCCGCATTGTTGATTCTGACCATAATCTTACCAGCCAAATCATTCACCGCTGGCGTCAACCAGCTTGGACGTTGGGCTTCAATCGGATCGATAGCATCCCGCCATTGCGGCACATTGCTGTTCAGATAGGTGGTCAGCGGGATCGGTTCACCAAAGTTAACATAGCCCTGACCGAGATTACGCAATTTGCGCAAGCCACGCAGCATCTGCAACAGGCTCTCTTTCTCTTTGGTCGCGCCACGTAGCTCTTTGGCGTAAGTGCCCACTTCCATCACATGCTCATAGCCGATATAAATCGGCACCAAGGTGATAGGGCGCGAACCGCCGCGTAGCATGGCCTGAATGGTCATCGACAGCGTACCGGTTTTTGGCTCCAGCAGGCGGCCGGTACGTGAACGGCCCCCTTCCACAAAGTACTCCACCGAATAACCACGGGTAAACAGCTCGCCCAGATATTCACGGAACACGGTTGAGTAGAGTTTGTTGCCCTTAAAGGTGCGACGAATAAAGAACGCGCCCAAGCGGCGGAAAATCGGGCCAGCAGGCCAGAAGTTAAGGTTAATACCGGCAGCAATATGTGGCGGCACCAGCCCTTGATGATAGAGCACGTAGGAGAGCAGCAGATAATCCATATGGCTGCGATGGCAAGGTACATAGACTATCTCATGACCATCTTGCGCCAGTTGCCGCACGCGCTCAGCATTATGGACATTGATGCCTTGGTACAAGCGGTTCCACGTCCAGCTCAATACCCGGTCAGACAGACGCACGGCTTCATAAGAGAAGTCCGCTGCAATCTCTTCCATCAGGGTAATGGCGTTCTGCTGCGCTTTCTCATGGGAGATTTTCTTGGTCCGCGCTTCATCAGCCACGGCTTTTTCAATCGCCTTGGAGGTTAACAGCTTTTGGAACAGATCCTGACGGGCCGGCAGACTTGGGCCAACAGCCGCCAGGCGTTGACGTGAGAAGTGCATCCGCGCCACACGCGCCAGCTTATGGGCGATGGTTTTATCTGTGCCGTGTTCGCTGGCCATACGGCGCAGTGAGACCGTGGTTGAGAAACGGACAAAGCTATCGCGCCCTAGCCACAAGACGGCAAAGAATTTCTGTATGCCGTTAAGCACGCGCAGATGTGGTGTACCATGACCTTCACGGCCTGGTGAGCGGCCAAACATCACGGAAACAGGCAGCATCTGGATATCCAGCGCCGGATTATTGCGATGCAGATCCAGATAATCGTGGAAGAGTTTTACCGACTCCTGTTTAGGCGCGTAATAGCGAAAGACCCTCGGGCCATTGTCGATAAACACATGGCTGGGAAGTAGCACGCCATCGATCTCCAATGGAATCAATGGGTCGGGCAGATCCAGCGCCTGACACTGTGCTCGCAAAGTCAGTAAATCAGCCTTAGAATTGTAAGGCAAAACGTACAGAATAGGACGAGACGGGTCTAACCCTAACTCAGTCACAGGATCTGCCGGAATAACCTTGCTTTTTACCAACAATTTAAGTGGTAAATTCAACAACTTATAATATATTTTACGCCAACCTGACATAACTACATGAAGCCTCTTGTTAGCAATTCATCGCAAGGATACCAGAAACTGGTTTTTAGATCTGTGGTGATGAGACAACAGAAAGCGGTAAAAATCATCATCTACTTAAGATAAAGGCAATAAAACATGGCGAATCAAGTCACAGGGCTCACTCGAATCTATAAAGCAGCGGGATATTCTGCGAAAGGCTTATGCGCAGCCTGGAAGCATGAAGCGGCTTTTCGCCAAGAAACTGTCGCTGCCATCATGGCTATCATACTGGCGTTTTGGCTGGATATAGATGCTGTAACGCGCATTTTATTAATTAGTAGTGTCGTATTAGTGATCATTATCGAAGTTATCAACAGTGCGATTGAAGCTGTGGTAGACCGAATCGGCAGTGATTTCCACGAGCTTTCAGGACGCGCGAAAGATATGGGTTCCGCCGCCGTGTTTTTAGCTGTTTTGTTAGCCATTTTCGTCTGGATAACCGCACTTTGGCACCATTTCGGTTAATGTAATCGCCAATAGCGGAGGAGTGAGTTCACAACAGGACACAAATAAGCTGTGATTAATCCCTGTTTTTATTCACTCTTTGGTTCCCAACACCCGCTTACCTGTATATACTCACAGCAAGACTGTATAAACAAACAGGGGGCGGAATGAAAGCACTTACTACCAGACAGCAAGAGGTTTATGACCTGGTTCGCGATCACTTAGCGCAAACCGGCATGCCACCGACCCGTGCTGAAATTGCGCAGCGTCTGGGGTTTCGCTCTCCTAACGCCGCTGAAGAGCATTTAAAAGCACTGGCCCGTAAGGGTGTGATTGAGATTGTCTCTGGCGCTTCCCGTGGCATTCGTTTGCTGATGGAAGAAGAAGATGGCCTGCCACTGATTGGGCGGGTTGCCGCAGGTGAACCCCTGCTGGCACAGCAACATATCGAAGGGCACTATAAAGTCGATCCATCGATGTTTAAGCCAAGCGCAGATTTTCTGTTGCGGGTTAATGGGATGTCGATGAGAGATATCGGTATTCTGGATGGCGACCTGCTGGCGGTACACAAAACGCAGGATGTGCGGAACGGGCAAGTAGTTGTCGCCCGCATTGATGATGAAGTAACGGTAAAACGCCTGAAAAAACAGGGTAATATCGTGCAACTTCTACCAGAAAATAGCGAGTTCCAGCCGATTGTTGTTGATCTGCGAGAGCAAAGTTTCACCATTGAAGGATTGGCCGTTGGCGTCATCCGTAATGGCGACTGGATCTGATTTTAGTGTTCTCTATATACCCTTCGCGTCAGGAGGGTATATTCGCCATCTCCCTCTAAATGGCTTAATTATATTTAGATTGAGAACATTCCGACAATACGCTATTACCTCCTGTTTTAGCTAAATATTATCAGTGCTTATTTTTTCTTTTCCATCACAATCCCAGTGATAAATATTATCCAGACTTCAATTATCAGTCTCTTCTGCTATAGTTATTCCTACGATAAGCATCGTGACGATATTTAAATAAGCAATGACTGTGAATGGTCAAACTTAAATAATGCCGTTGTAATAAATAGCGAATGTTCGTCGTACTAAATAAACTGACTCATCACAAGCTAACGGAGATATCATGAACAAAGATCAAGCCGACGGTAACTGGAAGCAGTTTAAAGGCAAAGTGAAAGAGAAATGGGGTAAGCTGACCGACGATGACCTTAAGGTTATTGAAGGTAAGCGGGACCAGTTGGTCGGGAAAATTCAGGAGAAGTACGGCTACCAGAAAGAGCAAGCCGAGAAAGAAGTTAAAGCCTGGGAAGACCACAGTAAATATCACTGGTAACAGCTGCGTTAAATGGAATTAAGTTTATATTGATGTAAATTAATTTAGTTTCTCGCTTAGTAACATGCTTATTATTAAATCTACATTTTATTGCTGATTATTTAATTATCAGAAGATAACCATTTTTAATAAAAAGCATTTCATCAGACTGAGTATTTATATCAATGCGACACAAGGAAGTGTTTTATTTCTCTTTATTTATTATCCTGCCGCCTTACGAGCGACAGTCTATTTACTCTCGCCAGAGCACTATTTCTTTTTGGTCACAATCGAGTGATCGTGATCGCAATGATCATGGCTGTCACAGGCTTCAACGACTCCGCATTCAGCACACAAACCATGAGCTTCAACCACGCTATGACGCAGGGTAAAACCTGATTGTTTGGCTAATTGCGCCAGCGCTTCTTCGATACCCACTGTGGTACGTTCTGTCACTATCTTGCAGCGATCACAGATAAATAGCGCCGAAGTATGGGTTGGCTCTTCAAAATGATGGCACAGCACATAGCTGTTCGCTGATTCAACACGGTGAATAAACCCTTGTTCCAGTAAGAAATCCAACGCGCGATAAACGGTCGGCGGTTTGGCCTGAGGCTCAGAAATGCGCAGTAAATCCAATAAATCATACGCGCTGATTGCGCCAGGCTGTTGCGCCATTAAGCGTAATACTTCAAGACGTTGCGGTGTCAGCCGGACGTTACGTTGTTGGCATAAGCTTTCAGCCTGAGCCAGCAGTTTTTCCTGATTGATAGGGTTCATCATATACATCCCGCAGCATTCGAATTGAACTGATTTTACCATATTTACTGTTAATCGCCGATAGATGAAAAGGTGAGGGGAAGGCGGGTATCACAATTCTGGCATGTCACCGCTGCCACCGCTTCATTATCACTTATCATATAGCCTCACCATCACGCGAGCAGCCATGGCAAGGTTCTATGGTATAATCGCAAATTCCATCCCTTTGTACTGTTCACTTAGTGAGCAAATCAATGGATAATAGATGCAGTAATAACAGATGAAATCACAGTAAATGCACGAAGCTCAGACATTTTCCAGCACTCAGGCCACTAAGCCGCCATACCCCCTACAACGTTTTTCCGTCGCGCCGATGCTCGACTGGACAGATCGCCACTGCCGCTATTTTCATCGTTTGTTAACCAAACAAACTTTGCTCTATACCGAGATGGTCACCACTGGTGCCATTATTCATGGTAAAGGCGACTATCTGGCTTATAGTGAGCAGGATCATCCTGTCGCGCTGCAACTCGGTGGTAGCGACCCGCAGGCATTAGCGCATTGTGCCAAACAGGCTGAGCTTCGCGGATACAATGAAATAAATCTGAACGTAGGTTGCCCCTCTGACCGCGTGCAGAATGGTCGTTTTGGTGCCTGCTTAATGGCTGAGGCTAATCTGGTTGCTGATTGCATTAAAGCCATGCGTGACGTGGTTTCTATTCCAGTCACAGTGAAAACCCGTATTGGGATTGACCAACTGGATAGCTATGAGTTTTTGTGCGAATTCGTGCAAACCGTCGCTGAGCAGGGTGAGTGTGATATTTTTACCATCCATGCACGAAAAGCCTGGCTCTCAGGGCTTAGCCCGAAAGAGAACCGCGAAGTGCCGCCACTGGATTATGAGCGGGTTTATCAGCTCAAACGTGATTTCCCTGCATTGACCATTGCCATTAATGGCGGAGTGAAAACGCTGGCTGAAGCCAAAGAGCATCTCAAATACCTTGATGGGGTGATGATGGGGCGTGAAGCTTACCAAAATCCAAGTATTTTGACGCAAGTGGATCGCGAGCTGTTTGATTCGAATGCTCCGGTAGTCGATAGCGTTAAGGCGATTGAAGCGCTTTATCCTTATATTGAGCAGGAGCTGTCACGGGGGGCTTATCTCGGCCATATCACTCGTCATATTTTGGGTATTTTCCAAGGTATTCCCGGCGCGCGTCAGTGGCGTCGGCATCTCAGTGAAAATGCGCATAAGCCCGGTGCGGATGTCTCTGTGGTTGAGCAGGCGCTGGCGCTTGTCACTCGGCCACAGTAAAGTTCACTATAAGTTAGTCAAATTGACCATGCCTATCGGGATATCGGATAGACTGTGGTTAGATCATAGTTAATAAATTCAATGTATTAGCTAACCTACCCAGTTTGGCACGTTTCTTGTAATACTCTTGCTAAAACCCTGGTCAGTGCCGTGATATTTGACGATGTGGCGCGGGGGAAATAAACAATGAGTAAGGAGCCTGCCATGTTTGAACTTCTTTTTGTTATCGGTTTTTTCATCATGTTGATGGTGACCGGTATTTCTTTGCTGGGAATATTTGCCGCTTTGCTGGTTGCGGCGGCCTTTATGATGGTCGGCGGGTTATTCGTCATGATGATTAAACTGTTGCCGTGGCTGATTCTGGCCGTTGTCGTCGTCTGGCTCTGGCGTTCGATGCAGAAACCGACTGTCAGGCGTTACTAAAATTTCACTTTCTTGCGGCAGCGATCACAGCCTGAAAGTTTAGTCGGACGAATCTGAGGGAAAACGTATTTTTTCTCCAATGTGCTTGCTAGGATGCTACGCAATACGATTTGGTATCACTTTTCATCCCTGCCAGAGGTAAAAATAGCCGTATAAGCGGCAGTTAGTTCTGGTGGAATACTCTGCTGTACCCCTACAAAGGCATCAAAGAAATAGTATAATCAGAGCCTCGAATAATAGAGGCTCTGATTATTACTTTTATATATAGTACAAGGCTAATGCTAAAACACTAAATAAATCAAGTAAATAATTGAAATCGTGAAATTATAATATTAAAGGTTGGTAAAAAATCTATTATAATTGGCAACAATGTAAACTATTTGAGCGACAAATGCCTCCTGAATAGCTTTCTTTTCTTCTTCATTCGGACATTTCTCTTTTATATCAAAGAAACTTTGTTGCATTAATTGGGTGGTGATATCAGTGGCTTTTTGAAAGGCAGATAAGTTATTGTTTTTGCCATATTTATTTAGTATTAAATCAAATCTTTCATCAGCAAAGTCTCGCAGGATCTGAAATTCTTCATTGCTTATTCTATTGTCACGATAGAAAGCGTTCAATAATGTTTTTATATCTCTATTAGTTTCTGAGTTATGCATAATTAAAACCTCAATGTATGTAATGAATAAAGCTGTTTCAGTATTACAAACTGAGGATATATAGATAATGCGCTCAGAGCAATTGGGGTTTAGTCGTCAGTTGGCTGAAAATAATAGAAAGTAATTTTTTTAATAAATGCTAATTTAAATAATGGATAGCAATATTGGGCTATCCATTATTAGCGCCGGAAATTAAGGGATCAGCAAGCTGGACCCCGTGGTCTGGCGGCTTTCTAATATCTCATGGGCCAGACGGGCATCCCGCAGCGGGAATTGCTGTTTTTTAGCCACATCAACATTAATCGCACCGCTGGTAATCAGCGAGAACAGCTCCTGACTGGCGCTTTCCAGCTCTTGCCGATTGGTTACATACACATTGAGTGACGGGCGGGTCACATACAGCGCGCCTTTTTGGTTCAGTATAGCGAGGTCAACCCCTGTCACCGGGCCGGAGGCATTACCGAAGCTGACCAACAAACCTCGGCGTTTAAGGCTGTTAAGTGAGTCGAGCCAGGTACTTTTCCCCACCGAGTCATATACGACGCCAACTTTTTCGCCATGGGTCAGCTCAGCCACCCGCTCGGCGATATTTTCGGTACGATAGTTAATCGTCGCCCAGGCACCCGCAGCTTTGGCTAATTCGGCTTTTTCATCCGAGCCAACACTGCCAATCAGTTTCGCGCCCAGTGCTTTTGCCCATTGGCAGGCAATGAGTCCGACCCCGCCGGCTGCGGCGTGGAATAAAAACAGTTCGCCGGGTTTGATTTCATGGGTCTGACGCAATAAATATTGTACTGTCAGCCCCTTGAGGAATGATGCCGCCGCTTGTTCGAAAGAGATCTGCTCAGGGAGCAAGGCAATCCTCTCCGCTGCGACATTATGCACTTCACTGTAAGCGCCGAGGGCTGACTGAGCATAGACCACCCGATCCCCCACTTTTAGGGTGTGAACCGATGAACCCACTTTCACGACGACGCCAGCTGCTTCTGTCCCCAAGCTGCTTGGGAAATGGGGTGGCGAATAAAGCCCGCTACGGATATAGGTATCAATATAGTTAATGCCGATCGCTCTGTTCTCTACCTGAACTTCATCAACTGCGGGATCTGTTGGTGTGAAATCAAGGTATTGCAATACTTCAGGCCCGCCAGTGGTGGTAAATTGAATATGCTTTGCCATATTGGTTCCTCAATGTAGATTTGTTTTCACCCTACAGGGTTCTGCATAAGTAGCCAAGATCTGGCTAAGACCGATAAGTGATAGGTAATTCATCATCCGCCCTCAGTGTTTGAGATAGCGGCATTCACTCAGTAAATCACTGCTCGGCATCTGGCCGATTTATCATTCATTTACCGCCCACCTGCAACTCCAATTGCTTTGGGTATATACTAGGTCGCTATGTTTTCTATTCGTCATTTTTCTATTCGCAACAAAGGTAAAGAACACTCTTCATGGCTGCCAAAAAACCAACTAACAATATGACAGAGCCACGAGACCGCCAGATGGAAGGGCTGAAGCTCCCGCCTCATTCGCTGGAGGCAGAGCAGTCCGTGTTGGGCGGTTTGATGCTGGATAACGAGCGCTGGGATAATGTGTCAGAACGCGTCGCCAGTAATGACTTTTTCAGCCGCCCGCATCGCCGGATCTTTACTGAAATGCAGCGCTTGCTGGAAAACAGCAAGCCGATCGACTTGATCACCTTGTCTGAGTCACTGGAGCAAAAGGGCGACTTAGATTCGGTTGGCGGTTTCGCCTATCTGGCAGAATTATCCAAAAATACGCCAAGTGCGGCGAATATCGGTGCTTATGCTGATATCGTGCGCGAACGTGCCGTCGTCCGTGAGATGATCTCCGTGGCCAATGAGATAGCTGATGCCGGTTACGATCCTCAAGGGCGTAGCAGTGAAGATTTACTGGACTTGGCCGAGTCCAAAGTTTTCCAGATTGCCGAAAGCCGGGCCAGCAAAGATGAAGGGCCGAAAAGTGTCGATCAGATCCTCGAAGCCACAGTGGCGCGTATTGAGCAGCTCTATCAGCGCCCCCATGATGGTGTCACCGGTGTCTCAACCGGTTTTACCGATTTGGATAAAAAGACCGCTGGTTTGCAGAAGTCAGATTTGATTATTGTTGCGGCGCGTCCATCAATGGGTAAAACCACTTTTGCGATGAACTTATGCGAAAATGCCGCGATGATGCAGGAAAAGCCGGTATTGATCTTCAGTTTGGAGATGCCCGGCGACCAGATCATGATGCGTATGTTGGCCTCACTGTCACATGTCGATCAGACCCGCATCCGTACCGGCCAGCTCGATGACGAGGATTGGGCGCGTATCTCCAGCACCATGGGGATATTGATGGAAAAGCGCAACATGTACATCGATGACTCCTCTGGCCTGACCCCCACTGAAGTGCGCTCCCGCGCCCGGCGTATCTTCCGCGAGCATGGCGGCTTAAGTCTGATCATGATCGACTACCTGCAATTGATGCGGGTGCCGTCGCTGTCGGATAACCGGACCTTGGAAATCGCCGAAATTTCACGATCCCTGAAAGCCTTAGCCAAAGAGCTGCAAGTGCCGGTGGTGGCGCTGTCGCAGCTTAACCGTAGTTTGGAGCAGCGCGCCGATAAGCGGCCAGTTAACTCCGACTTACGTGAATCTGGATCCATTGAGCAGGATGCTGACTTAATCATGTTTATCTACCGTGACGAGGTTTATCACGAGAACAGTGATGAGAAAGGGATAGCACAAATTATTTTGGGTAAACAGCGTAACGGCCCGATCGGTTCTGTTCGACTGAAATTTAATGGTCAATGGTCACGTTTCGATAACTATGCCGGCCCGCAATACGACGACGAATAATATCCCCTCGTACTTGAAGTCGCAGGGTTGTTAGCTTGCGGCCTATCTGCAACTCCAATGACTTTGGGCATAACATCTACTAAGGATAAGAAATGAAAGCGGCAACCGCAGTAATTGACCGCCGCGCTCTGCGACATAACCTGCAACAGGTTCGGCGCATGGCGCCGCAAAGCCGCCTGATTGCTGTTGTGAAAGCAAACGCTTATGGCCACGGGTTATTAGAAACAGCGCATACCTTGCAGGATGCCGATTGCTACGGCGTCGCGCGGATTGGTGAAGCCCTGATGCTGCGTTCCGGCGGAATTGTAAAACCAATTTTGCTGCTGGAAGGCTTCTTTGCCGCAGAAGACCTGCCGATTCTGGTGGCGAACCGCATTGAAACGGCGATCCACAGCATTGAACAACTGGAAGCGCTGGAAGCCGCCGATCTTCCCGCCCCGATCAATGTTTGGATGAAACTGGATACCGGGATGCACCGTCTGGGCGTTCGCCCTGAACACGCGGAAGCTTTTTATCAGCGCTTAAGTACATGCCGGAATGTCATTCAGCCAGTTAATATTATGAGCCACTTCAGTCGTGCGGATGAGCCACAAGTGGATACCACTCGTCAGCAACTGGCCTGTTTTGATGCCTTTGCTACCGATAAGCCCGGTAAGCAATCTATTGCGGCATCCGGCGGCATCTTGCTGTGGCCAGAAGCGCACCGTGACTGGGTTCGCCCTGGGATCATTCTGTACGGTGTTTCGCCGTTGGATGAGCCCTACGCCAGCCATTTCAATTTATTGCCAGCCATGGCATTGAAATCCAGCCTGATTGCGGTGCGCGAACATAAAGCTGGCGAGCCTGTGGGTTATGGTGGCACTTGGGTCAGTGAGCGAGATACGCGCTTGGGTGTGGTGGCGATTGGTTACGGCGACGGTTATCCGCGCAGCGCCCCATCCGGTACGCCGATGTGGGTCAATGGCCGCGAAGTTTTCATTGTCGGCCGAGTTTCCATGGATATGATCTCTGTCGATCTCGGGCCAGATGCCCACGACAAAGTCGGCGATGAAGTGTTGCTATGGGGGGGCGAATTACCCGTCGAGAGGATCGCGGCCTGTACCGGTATTAGCGCCTATGAATTGATCACTAAGCTGACCTCCCGCGTAGCGATGGAATATCTGGGTGAATAAGGTAAGCTGCATTGCAGGGTAAGATAACTATTATTGATACAGGAGAGCAGCGCCGTGTTCCAAAATGTTGACGCCTATGCAGGTGACCCAATCCTTTCACTGATGGAAAGTTTTAAAGCCGACGACCGGGCACATAAAGTCAATTTGAGCATCGGGCTTTATTACAACGAACAAGGTGAAATCCCGCAGATGCAGGCGGTGGACATCGCTGAAGCTCAGTTGAATGCTCAGCCACACGGAACACCGGTTTATTTGCCGATGGAAGGTCTGCAACCCTACCGCACTGCTATCCAGAAGTTACTTTTTGGTAACGATCATCCGATGCTGGCTCAGCAACGCGTCGCGACGATCCAAACCGTGGGCGGCTCTGGTGCGCTGAAAGTGGGTGCTGATTTCCTGCATCACTATTTTCCTGATTCACAGGTGTGGGTCAGTGATCCCACTTGGGAAAACCATGTCGCTATTTTCGGTGGCGCAGGTTTTAAGGTGAATACCTATCCCTACTTTGATGATGAGAAGCTGGGCGTAAAATTCGAGCAAATGCTGGCAACATTGCAGCAGTTACCCGCCAGAAGTATCGTGTTGCTGCATCCGTGCTGCCATAACCCGACGGGTTCTGATCTGACGAACACGCAGTGGGATCAGGTCATTGAAGTGGCTAAAGCGCGGGATCTGATCCCCTTCCTCGATATCGCCTATCAAGGTTTTGGTGCCGGGCTAAATGAAGATGCCTACGCCATTCGCGCGATGGCAGCAGCAGAATTACCCTGTTTGGTGAGCAACTCCTTCTCCAAAATTTTCTCCCTGTATAACGAGCGGGTCGGTGGCCTGTCCGTGGTGTGCGAAAGTGAAGAAGCGGCTGGCCGCGTATTGGGGCAACTGAAAGCCACGGTGCGCCGTAACTACTCCAGCCCACCAAACTTTGGGGCGCAGGTGGTTTCGAAAGTGCTGCATGACACTGAATTGCGGGCGAAATGGCAGGCCGAAGTGGAACAGATGCGCCTGCGGATTATTGAAATGCGCAGCACATTGGTGCAGGCCTTAAAAGCTGCGCTACCCCATCGCAATTTTGATTATTTGCTGCAACAGCGCGGCATGTTCAGCTATACCGGCTTTAGCGAGGCACAAGTCGATCGCCTACGCGAAGAGTTTGGTGTGTATCTGATTGCCAGCGGCCGGATGTGCATGGCGGGCGTCAATCACAGCAATGTCCAGCGGGTTGCTGCTGCTTTTGCTGCCGTACAGTAATTGAGTTATTAAGGCGCAATGATTGCGCCTTTTTTGTTTTATTTTTTCTGCCAACTTTCCGCCACTTATCCTCATCTCCTGCCAATTTAGCCTTAAGCCAATGGCTGTAAATCGATTAAAGAATATACTAATAATGTGGCTAACATCGGCCCAATGATCATTCATCGCTCACAGTAAAACTTTAGTTATGGGTGCAAGCTAATAAATAATTCAGCAGGTCGCTGTATCGATGGATTGGATGTTTTTATGGAATAAATAACTGATGAGGCTTTTTCGCGAGACGGTATAGGCCCATCACAGGAGATAGCTCAATGAATAATTCCGCATTATTGGAGTACTGCATGTCCAAGCCGGGGGCTGAGCAGAGTGATCATGAGGTTTGGCAGGTCAATCAGATTAAAGTCGGAGACGTGATGTTTGCCATGGTGGGAGAGACGAAGGGGCGGCCCTCTATTTCATTGAAAACCAGCCCACAATTGGCGGAGAGCTTACGGGAGCAACATCCGGAGATCGTGCCGAGTGAACACTTGAATAAAGCGCACTGGAACACGGTGTTTCTGGATGGCGAATTACCGAATTCGCAGTTTTATTCGTTAATTGATCGCTCTTATCAGTTGGTGTTGCAGGGGTTGCCGGAGCAGCGGCGTCAGGCTCTGACCATATGATGATCAAAAAAATAGCCTCTGGGGCAACTAGTAGGTTGATTGCTCCAGAGGCGAGTACAGTTTGACGCGTTACTTACGTTGCAGCAATGGCTTCAGGAAGCGGGCGGTATGGGATGCGGCGCACTCTGCGACGGTTTCTGGTGTGCCGGAGACTAAAATCTCGCCGCCGCCACTGCCGCCTTCTGGCCCCAAATCGACAATCCAGTCCGCCGTTTTGATCACGTCCAGATTATGCTCAATCACCACAATGGTATTGCCCTGATCCCGCAACTGATGCAATACCGCCAGCAACTGCTGAATATCAGCAAAATGTAGGCCGGTGGTCGGTTCGTCCAGAATATATAGCGTCTGGCCGGTGCCACGTTTCGACAGCTCTCGCGACAGTTTGACCCGCTGCGCTTCACCGCCAGACAAGGTGGTTGCTGATTGCCCCAGGCAAATATAGGACAAGCCAACATCCATCAATGTCTGTAGCTTACGTGCCAGCGCTGGCACGGCATCAAAGAACTCACGCGCCTCTTCGATGGTCATCGCCAACACTTCGTGAATGCTCTTGCCTTTGTACTTAACTTCCAGTGTTTCACGGTTATAACGCTTACCTTTACACTGGTCGCAAGGGACATAGATATCCGGTAGGAAGTGCATTTCGACCTTAATCACCCCATCGCCCTGACAGGCTTCGCAACGGCCACCTTTGACGTTAAAACTGAAGCGGCCCGGAGTGTAACCGCGAGCGCGTGATTCAGGCACTCCAGCGAAAAGTTCCCGGATTGGCGTAAAGATGCCGGTATAGGTCGCAGGGTTAGAACGTGGTGTTCGGCCAATGGGGCTTTGGTCGATATCGATAACTTTGTCGAAATGCTCCAGCCCCTGAATTTCGCGGTATGGCGCGGGTTCGTTGGTGGTGGCGCCGTTCAACTGACTTTGGGCGATGGAATATAAAGTATCATTGATCAGTGTCGATTTACCGGAGCCAGAAACCCCGGTAATGCAGCTAAATAGCCCGACAGGCAGTGTCAGCGTAACATCTTTCAGATTGTTGCCGCTGGCCCCAATCAGTTTTAACACTTTGCTCGGATCTCCGGCGACCCGTTGCGCTGGAATAGCAATTTCCCGCTTGCCGCTGAGGAACTGGCCGGTCAATGAATTTGGCGCAGCCATAATGTCATCTACAGTGCCTTCTGCCACCACTTCGCCACCATGTACACCGGCACCGGGGCCGATATCAATCACATGGTCTGCGGCGCGGATCGCATCTTCATCATGCTCCACCACAATCACGGTATTACCCAGATTGCGCAGGTGAATCAATGTTTCCAGCAAACGTTCATTATCACGTTGGTGCAAGCCAATGGATGGTTCATCCAGCACATACATTACGCCAACCAATCCCGCACCAATCTGGCTGGCTAAGCGGATGCGCTGTGCCTCGCCACCGGACAGGGTTTCAGCCGAGCGCGACAATGAGAGATAATTCAATCCAACGTTAACCAGGAACTTCAGCCGGTCACCAATCTCTTTCAGTATTTTCTCAGCAATCTGCGCCCGCTGACCACTCAGTTTCATATTTTGGAAGAAGGTCAGCGCGTGACCAATACTCAGTTCTGAAATCTCTGGCAAGGTAGTGTTTTGGACAAAAACATAACGCGCTTCTCGCCGCAGACGTGTGCCGCTGCACGAGGCACAGGAGCGATTGCTGATAAATTTCGCCAGCTCTTCGCGCACTGCACTAGATTCCGTCTCTTTATAGCGGCGTTCCATATTGTGCAGCACCCCCTCGAAGGGGTGGCGACGAACGGTGGTATCACCCCGATCGTTGATGTATTTAAACTCAATGGTATCTTTGCCGGAACCGTACAACACCGCTTTTTGTATTGCGGCATCCAGCGAGTTAAATGGAGCTTCAATATCAAATTTATAGTGATCCGCCAGTGAACGTAACATCTGGAAGTAATAGAAGTTGCGGCGATCCCAGCCACGGATAGCGCCACCCGCCAGAGACAACTCAGGGTTTTGCAGCACGCGGTCAGGATCAAAGAACTGTTGCACGCCAAGGCCGTCACACGTAGGGCAGGCACCGGCCGGATTATTAAAGGAGAACAGACGCGGCTCCAGCTCACTCATGCTATAGCCACAAATCGGGCAGGCAAAGTTGGCGGAGAATAGCAACTCTTCGGCGTGGGGATCGTCCATATCCGCCACCACGGCAGTGCCGCCGGATAACTCCAGTGCGGTTTCAAATGACTCAGCCAGGCGCTGCGCCAGATCTTCACGCACTTTAAAGCGATCGACCACCACTTCAATGGTGTGTTTCTTTTGCAGCTCTAATTTGGGTGGATCAGAGAGATCACAAACCTCACCGTCGATCCGCGCCCGGATGTAGCCCTGCATCGCCAGATTTTCCAGCGTTTTGGTATGTTCGCCTTTGCGATCTTTTACCACGGGGGCCAGTAGCATCAGGCGGCGGCCTTCCGGCTGGCTGATGACGTTATCCACCATCTGACTGACGGTTTGAGCTGCCAGCGGCACATCATGATCAGGGCAACGCGGTTCACCGACACGGGCGAACAGTAAACGCAGATAATCATGAATCTCTGTGATGGTTCCCACGGTGGAACGCGGGTTATGGGAAGTCGATTTTTGCTCAATGGAGATCGCCGGTGAAAGACCTTCAATATGGTCGACATCCGGTTTTTCCATCAGCGATAGAAATTGGCGCGCATAGGCAGAGAGAGACTCAACATAACGGCGTTGCCCCTCGGCATACAGGGTATCAAAAGCCAGTGAGGACTTGCCTGAACCCGATAGACCGGTGACAACAATCAGTTTGTCGCGCGGGATAATCAGGTTGATATTCTTAAGATTATGGGTGCGAGCGCCCCGAACTTCGATATTATCCATTCAAACATTTCCCGGATTTGCTGAGCCTCTCACCGTGCCTTTTTCGCGCTTATTAGCCATGAAAACACACTTTAGAAAAAGCAAAAATGTGCGCCTTGCAACGCCAAAAAAAGGACACAGCCAGTACGAAACGGATAATTATGACACAAAAAAACCTGAATGGATATCCAGTATCCGAGTGCAATTAAGAGAGATTACGCGATAAATCTGTAATGCATTACGCACTTATGATCTGTTGTGCCCTTTGGTAGTTAGCGTGTTAAACTTACTCGTTTATACTTTACAAAATTTACTTCATCAGGAGAGTTAACATGGCCAGCAGAGGCGTAAACAAAGTGATTTTGGTCGGGAATTTGGGCCAAGACCCGGAAGTCCGCTACATGCCTAACGGCGGCGCTGTTGCCAATATCACCCTGGCCACTTCCGAAAGCTGGCGTGATAAAGCAACCGGCGAGCAGAAAGAGAAGACGGAGTGGCACCGTGTGGTGTTGTTCGGCAAACTGGCTGAAGTAGCGGGTGAATACCTGCGTAAAGGCTCTCAGGTTTATATCGAAGGCGCACTGCAAACCCGTAAGTGGACCGATCAGGCTGGTGTTGAGAAATACACCACTGAAGTTGTGGTTAACGTTGGCGGCACCATGCAAATGCTGGGTGGTCGTCAAGGCGGCGGTGCTCCGGCAGGTGGTGGTGCACCACAAGATGGCGGCGCGCAAGGCGGTTGGGGCCAACCTCAACAACCACAAGGTGGTAACCAGTTCAGCGGCGGCCAGACTTCACGCCCTGCTCAGTCTGCACCCGCAGCGCAACCGCAAGGCGGCAATGAGCCACCAATGGATTTCGACGACGACATCCCGTTCTGATCCCTGTCATCTAAAAACAGAGAAATCAAACCCAGTGTAATAGCTGGGTTTTTTGTACTGACCAGTCAAGGCATCGCCGCTATTTTGTCACATTGTCGATGAAGACCTGTCAGGATACTTTCTGCTAAGTCAGCCGGAAAATCAGCGGGAAGTAGAGCCTGTACCTGGGTGATAACTCGTGGCGTTGCGGCAATAACTTCGTCAATAATAGTGTCAGCCTGAGTGGCTCCCAATCCAACAATCGTGGCCTGCTGTCGCCAATGACGTCGTTGTATCTGATTAATTAAATAGTAATTTTTACTCCCTCGCACTGCCATTGCTAACTTGGTTTTTTGAGGAGCAATTTGATTACGCCCTGATCCGATAATGGGATGGGCGGATAGCACATCATAAAGTGGTGTGAGGTGGTAATGGCTAGCTGGCAAATGGGAAATGCTAAAGTTTTTTGCATGTCCATCTGTCGCTGCCAGTAACCAGAAAATAATCTGGGTCTTAAAGAAGATTTTTCTGTCTTCACTGGCATTATCCGAGCCACTTAAAATCTCCATGATTGTTGTAATACCGGGGCCACCGTCCGATTGATATTTTTTTAAGGGTGAAGTCCCGGTCGCCTGACACATATCCTCCTGCGGTAATCTGATAATCCAACGGTTATCACTAGACAGTCGGCGGTCAAAACGTTCAACAATCAATGCCTTTTGATCCTCAAACCGGCCAATTTCACAGCGGGCAACCGGTAAGTTATAGCTTTCCAGAATTTTCGCGCACAACCATTCATTCTCAACCGAGGTTTTCATATCTGCTTGCATGTTGCCGACCAAGCCCAGTGGAAGCTTGAAGATATGGGTTGTGGGTGTGCTTTCTAAAGGAAGGCACCACTGATCGTCGTGAAACAAAAGTGCTGTTTTTTCTTGTGCCCCGGCGATAGATAATCTGAGATCTTCATTCTGCTCAGGGCGCAAGAATGCGTTGTCAGACAGTGAGTTTTGTAGGATACGCGCTACATCACTCTCTGTTAGTGGCCGTAAAAGGCAATGACAATGACAACGGGCGACCTTGTTCATTTTTTATCCATTCCTCAGCATAGACCAGTAATTCTTCGCCTCGTTTCTTTTCCCAATAGCCAACCTGTTGGCCGTTCATCCAGATATTGAGCCGTTGAGTCATACTACCAATCCTCTTGTTTCGATGGTGAATTCATCGTCTGATTTTTGTCAGGTTGGCAAGTTTTATCAGGATGAGGTTTGGCGCTTTTTTTCTCACCAAGGATCAGTTCTACCTCTAAAAGTTGTAATACCTTAAACAACCTTTCAACACTGGCTGATGCTGGGTCTGCCTCCAATTTGGCATAGGATTGTTGGGTGATACCCAATAGTTGTGCCAAGCTGGCCTGAGTCAGACTTTTACTCTTTCGAAAGCCAATCAGTGTTGGCCGCAATTGACTCAAAATTTTAATAGGATAGTCCATTAAGACCTCAGCAGATTGTTGTTCTAAATAGCATAGTACAACTTATAGACTGTAATTTAATAATACAACTGATAGGTTGTAAATGTAAAATACAGGCTATAGGCTGTAATTATGGCTTACAACTCACAGGCTGTAATTTAGCGCTAATGTCAGAATAATAAGGCGGTATTGAGCACTCGACTATACTCACTCCTTTAGCGTTGTCACTTTCTCGGTCGCTTATCATATGGAGCTTGGTTATGGTCATTGTTCACCATCTGAATAATTCACGTTCACAGCGCATTTTGTGGATGCTGGAAGAGTTGCAAGTCCCCTATGAGTTGAAGCGCTACCAGCGCGATCCGGGCAGCTTGCTGGCCCCCCCTGAACTGAAAAAAATCCATCCGTTGGGTAAATCACCGGTGATCACTGACGGCGATCTGACGCTAGCTGAGTCGGGTGCAATCATCGAATATTTGCAGGAAGCCTATGATGCACAGGGGCTGTTTAAGCCGACGGGTCATTATGACCGCCAGCAGTTTCGCTACTGGATGCATTATGCGGAAGGTTCATTGATGCCGCTGCTGGTGATGAAACTTATCTTCAGCCGATTGGGTGGGCCGCCAGTGCCGTGGATTATTCGCCCGGTTGCCAAGGCGTTAGGCGATGGGGTGCAGAAAAATTATCTTAATAAGCAAATTGCCACGCACCGCGATTATCTGGAGCAGCATCTCACCCAACATCAGTGGTTTGCTGGCAGCGATTTCAGCGCGGCAGATATCCAAATGAGCTTCCCTATTGAGGCCATCAATAGCCGTGGCGGTCTTGCGGGCTGCCCGAAACTGCAAGATTTCTTAGTGCGCATCCATCAACGCCCCGCCTATAAACAGGCGATTGAGCAGGGTGGTGCCTACAAATTAGAGAGCTGAGCACCGGCGATTAAGTATCAAAGGTCACTCAAGATAAAAGGGTGTGAGGCCGCTCACACTTTCATTTGCCCTCGATTTGATGCTTACGGACAAATTAATGTTAAAAAATGCATTAAATGTCGCTATCTGGTGTTGATTAGTCACTGCCGTTGGCTAGATAATCGTTTGCCTTAAATGACATCTGCCCTAAATCTCGATTTTTTTCAGTCATGCGCACTTCCAGCTAATCGTTTGCTATTTCCTCCGCCATCTCGGCGCGAGGGGAATTGACGAGTTAATCGGCAGCGACGGAAACGATTACGTATGGAAAAGGCGCCTGGCTTGCTGATGATTTTAAAATGACACACACAGGGGACATAACCATGTCTAGCACCAATCCTCAAGCGAACGCGGCAGCAAAGCCAAAAAGTTCGCTTGATGCATTTTTCAAAATAAGTGAACGTGGCAGTAATGTACGCCAGGAAGTGCTGGCCGGTCTGACGACCTTTTTGGCTATGGTCTACTCGGTTATTGTTGTGCCGAGCATGTTGGGCAAAGCCGGTTTCCCGCCAACAGCAGTGTTTGTCGCAACTTGTTTAGTCGCGGGTTTGGGTTCTTTGCTGATGGGCTTGTGGGCGAATTTGCCGATGGCGATTGGTTGCGCCATCTCATTGACCGCGTTTACCGCATTCAGTTTGGTATTGGGCCAACACATCAGCATCCCTGTGGCATTGGGCGCAGTATTCCTGATGGGGGTGCTGTTTACCATCATCTCCGTCACCGGGATCCGCTCATGGATATTGCGTAACTTGCCGATGGGCGTGGCGCACGGCACCGGTATCGGTATCGGCCTGTTCCTGCTGCTGATTGCGGCGAACGGTGTCGGCCTGGTTATCAAAAACCCAATTGAAGGTTTGCCAGTGGCGCTGGGCGCATTTACCTCTTTCCCGGTGATTATGACGTTATTGGGTCTGGCGGTGATTTTCGGTTTAGAAAAACTGCGGGTGCCGGGTGGTATTCTACTGGTGATTATCGGCATCTCAATTATTGGCCTGATTTTTGACCCCAGTGTGACCTACCAAGGGCTGTTCGCCATGCCTAGCCTGGCTGATGCCAACGGCGACTCTTTGATTTTCAGCCTCGATATTATGGGGGCGCTGAAACCTGTGGTGCTGCCAAGTGTGCTGGCGTTGGTCATGACTGCGGTGTTTGATGCCACGGGCACCATCCGTGCGGTGGCGGGTCAGGCTAACTTGCTGGACAAAGATGGCCAAATTATCAGTGGCGGCAAAGCGCTGACCTCTGACTCCGTCAGCAGCATCTTTGCTGGTTTGGTAGGCGCGGCCCCGGCTGCGGTGTACATCGAGTCTGCTGCGGGTACGGCGGCAGGTGGCAAAACCGGTATGACCGCCACGGTCGTCGGTGTGCTGTTCCTGTTCATGCTGTTCCTCTCGCCGCTCTCCTATTTGGTTCCGGCTTACGCTACGGCACCGGCCCTGATGTACGTGGGCTTACTGATGCTGAGCAACGTGTCTAAACTGGATTTCGACGACTTTGTTGATGCGATGTCCGGCTTGCTTTGCGCGGTATTTATCGTGCTGACCTGTAATATCGTGACCGGCATTATGCTGGGCTTCAGTTCACTGGTGATTGGCCGGATCTGTTCCGGCGAATGGCGTAAACTGAACCTCGGCACCGTGATTATCGCGGTGGCGCTGGTGGCATTCTATGCAGGTGGCTGGGCGATTTAACTCCACGACTATTGGGGACGCCCTGTCCCCAATATTGCCACTACGCCAATATTCCCACTTCTTTGTGTTTTCCTGCTCTCTGTTACAGGTTTTTCCCCGTTCCATAAAAAAGTGATCTACTATCAAAAGCTACGCGTTGGCCCTGTTGACGGGCGAGTATGATCGTTAAGTCGTGTTGAGTAGAGTCTAAGGAAAGCATGGAAATCTTTTTTACAATCCTCATTCTGATTCTGGTGGTATCGCTCTCCGGCGTTGTCACCCGAATGTTGCCGTTTCAAATCCCCCTCCCACTGATGCAGATTGTCTGTGGCGCCCTGTTAGCCTGGCCCCACTTTGGTTTGCATGTCGATTTTGACCCGGAATTATTCCTGGTGCTGTTTATTCCGCCGCTGCTATTTGCTGATGGTTGGAAAACACCGACGCGGGAGTTTATTCATCACGGGCGGGAGATCTTGGGTCTGGCGCTGGCCTTGGTGCTGGTCACCGTGGTGGGTATCGGCTACCTGATTTACTGGATGGTGCCGGGTATCCCGCTGGTGGCAGCCTTTGCGCTGGCGGCGGTATTGTCGCCAACCGATGCCGTGGCGTTGTCCGGTATCGTGGGGAAAGGGCGCATCCCAAAATCGATTATGGGCGTACTGGAAGGGGAGGCGTTGATGAACGATGCCTCCGGCCTGGTGGCGCTGAAGTTTGCTATCGCGGTGGCGATGGGCACCATGATATTTACCGTCTCCGGTGCCACGCTAGAGTTTCTTAAAGTGGCCATCGGCGGCTTGCTGGCCGGTGTGGCGGTCACCTGGCTGTACAGTAAATCGCTGCGTCTGATGAGCCGCTGGAGTGGCGATGACCCGGCGACACAAATCGTGTTACTGCTGCTGTTACCTTTCGCCTCTTATCTGATTGCCGAGCATATTGGTGTCTCCGGTATCCTGGCGGCAGTGGCGGCGGGCATGACTATCAGCCAGTCTGGCGTGATCCGTAATGCCCCGCTGACGATGCGGTTACGTGCTGATAGCGTCTGGTCGATGCTGGAATTCGTGTTCAACGGCATGGTGTTTATCCTGTTGGGTCTGCAATTACCGGGGATTCTGGAAACCTCGATTGTGCAGGCGGAGTTGGATCCGACCATCCAAACCTGGAATCTGTTTGCTGACGTTGCCATCATTTACGGCGCACTGCTGGTGCTGCGCTTTAGCTGGCTGTGGTCGATGAAAAGAATCAGTAAGCGCTTACTGAAGAAACGGCCACTGGAGTTTAGCAATTACACTACTCGCGAGCTGTGGGTGGCGTCGTTCGCTGGAGTCCGTGGGGCGATTACCCTCGCCGGTGTGCTGTCGATTCCGTTATTCCTTAGCGATGGCTCAGCTTTCCCATCCCGCTACCAATTGGTATTTATCGCCACTGGCGTCATCTTGCTGTCGGTCATTGTCGGGGTCATTGCTCTGCCGCCATTACTGCGCGGTGTGGTCATGGCAGATAAGAGCGCCAGCCGTGAAGAGATCCGCCTGGCGCGGGCGGCGGCGGCGGAAGTGGCGATTGTCAGCCTGAATAAGATGGAAGAGCGGCTGGCGGCCAGCAGTGAGGAGAATATCGATCCAGAACTGCTCAAAGAGGTCAGTTCACGGGTCATCGGCACTTTGCGACGGCGCACCGGTAGCAAGGATGAAGTCGAGAGCACCTTATTGATCGAAAATCTGGAGCGACGCTTCCGCTTAACCGCGCTGCGGGCCGAGCGTGGTGAGCTGTATCATCTGCGCGCGACCCAGAAAATCAGCAATGAAACTCTGCAAAAACTGTTGCACGATTTGGATCTGCTGGAAGCGCTGTTGATCGAAAAAGAGGGTTAGTTCCCCTCATCCGGCTGCTGCCCGGCGGCCGGTTTTATCTCAACCAATGAACCATTGGGCCAAAATTCACGGCAACGGCTAATCCACGCCTGCGCGCTGTGAGAAAGGTAACTTCCATGCAGCCAAATTAACCCCAATTGCCACGGCATCAGTGGCGCTAGCGGTAGCCACCCGAGTTTATAAATTCACAAACCTGCATTTATCGCGTTTTTCGACCCGAATTATCTGCATCTATTCGGGGTGACAAACCCAGATTAACTGCAAATGAACCTGCAATTGAGGGCTTCGACCTGCATTCCATTCAGGCGAACCCACATTAGCTGCAACCAGCGACAACTCCATAAACTCAGTGATCATCAAAGTTTATGGTCTTTGATATCTGAAACCACTACTTGCAAGAGATAATCATATTCGCCAGTAGTGCGAAAAAAAACCATTACTTCGGGCATATGACGGACTTGTGATACAAAATGAACATACCATTCATGATTATGGTTTTGCGTTTTAATCATCACAAAGACAGTCAGTGCCAGCTTAAGCTTTTCCTTTCTAAGGGAGAAAGTTTTTCTCCCAAGCTATAAAAAAAACAGCTAATAAAACAATATTTTTCTCACATTAAAAAGATATATTAGTTTCTTTTATGAGGGTGGTATCATGCGTAAAGCCACAATATCAATACTATTCATATTGGTTTGTTTAACCTGGGGCACTACATGGCTGGCAATGAGAGTGGCGGTTGAAACGATCCCCCCTATATTTGCAACGGGGATGAGGTTTATATTTGCGTCACCTTTTTTAATCTGCATTGCATTGCTAACAAAAGCACCACTATTCTTTCCACCAGGACAACGCTTTTTCCAATGTATAGTTTGTATTTTTTATTTTGCCATTCCTTTTACATTAATGATTTATGGTGAGACTTATGTTAGCTCAGGTCTCGCCTCAATTATTTTTTCCAATATGCCAGTGGCTGTATTGATTGCATCGATTCTGTTTTTAAATGAAAAAACAAATTTAATGCAAATCACAGGGTTAACTATAGCAATAGTTGCTCTGGCAAGTATCCTCTTTGAGGAATCAAAATCAAATATAGGGAGTCATTGGCAGGGGATCCTTGCTCTTGTTTCTGCAGTGATTATACATGCAGTGATATATGCGCAATGCAAAAAAAGATGTTGCACAGTTTCTGTCATCACATTTAATGCACTTCCTTGTTTTTCTGCTGGTTTAATTCTTGCAACGGCCGGGTATTTTTTTGAGAAACCACAATTCACTGATTTTTCAATATATTCAATATGGTCAACATTTTATCTTGGCGCTTTTGCCGGGGTATTTGGTATCCTTTGCTATTTTTTACTCCAGAAAAAGGCTAATGCCTTTCAGGCATCTCTGGTGTTTTTAATATTCCCGCTGATTGCCGTAAGTTTGGAGAACTATATTTATGGGTATGCAATTTCATTGCGCTCAATTCTTCTGATATTACCTTTGGTTATTGGAATACTACTTACCCTTATATCCCAGCATCATAATGCAGTGAAAAAAACAGGAAAGAATTCACCAGTAAATAACGATAGTAGTCACTGATGGTGAAGCATTCTGTACATCAATATAGACGGAAAATCATTTTCAGTTATTGTGGGTTGGTGCAAATGGAATGCAGGTCGACGTGGATAAATGCAGGTTTGGCCATTTATAAAGTAAACGACAGAAACCACAAACACCGACATGTCGGGGGAAGCCCTTATAGTAGCTTTTTGCACGATTGGTCCTCAAATCCCAGACCCGGGATTATTGCTCAAATAATTGGTAGAACGTTGGATTATCTACACATTGGCCACTGCCGCATTCGAGAATCGTGGACACCAGGTTAGCGGTGATTAGCAAAGAGAACAGCACTATAGCGATTTTCCCCCAGAAAAAGTCCCCCGCTTGAGATTCAATTGCTATGTCATTTCTGCTCAGCATTAACATTACAGATATACCAACAATAGCGAGAATGGAAAATATCAGCGCCCAAGTATAGAAGTGTAGCCCCAAGAAAGTAGAACCGTAACCCAGATCACCTGGCATAATATGTAGAAACATTTGGCGAGCAGCAATAACCCCAGTTATCACGCAACCTATCAGGGCGATCCCGTAATGTGCTCCTCTGACCCCAAAACCAACATTAAACATAAAACCCATACCAATCATGATCATACCTACTCGTTGCAATAAGCAAAGTGGGCAAGGGAGTTCAAACAAAGCAAACTGATAATAAAACGCGATGATCAGCACGGCGGAAATACCTAATAAACTGAGAATATTCAGCCATTGGCTCAGATTATTATCGTACCTTGATTGTGTAGATTGAGTCATAGTGAAGTTCCTGTCAGAAAGAAAGACTCAGCACATCGGTGGCATGATGTCTAAACCAGAAAATGGTCACGACCAACAAAATGAGCCAAAGGGAATAACTGAGTTTCTTTTTGCCAGCAAAAGTACTGATGGCCGCAATAAGTGCAATCAAAAAAGGAAGGAACATAACCATGTGGGACTCTCCGTAAATCATAGGAGTGACATAATATAAGGATAATTCATTTAAGCTCTGTTGCAATAATGGCGAAAAGTCAGATTCCGCCGCAATTAGACGTCAACTACCTGTAACGACTCGCGTTTACCCGTTTTGGGGACTGTAAGCGCACGCTGATAGCGAAGACTTTTATTTGCAGGTAATGTGGGTCGATAACAGCGTAATCTGAGCCAAAGCGGGATAAATGCAGGTTCATTTGCAGCTAATGTGAGTCCGTACCTGTTTTCATTTGCAGTTAATCTGGGCTGGAAATCAGTGGTAAATGCAGGTCGGGCCGATTTCAAATGCAGGTCATTACAGCTAGCGGTAGCCATAACAGCGCTTTTTTATCCAGCCGCTGGCAAATCGGTTCCGGCAAAATGGCGATGCCAATGTTGGCTTGCACCATGGCGGCTAAAAAATCCCACTGACCACTGCGCACCGCGATTTTGGGAATAAAACCACCCGCCGTAAAGGCGTCCATTAATTGGCGGTAGAGGGCAAAATCTTCGTTATAAATCAGGATAGATTGCTCTGCCAATTCGGGAATACTGATGGTGGTGCGGTTAAGCCAAAACGGGGTACGTGGCACCACCACACAAAGCGGATGGCTGAACAGTGGCAGTGTGGTCAGGGGTAAATCGGCGTCAGCAGGCAGGGCGGTGAGGGCGAGATCCAGTTCACCGGAGAGCACGGCCTGTTGCACGGTTAAGCCACCGAACTCGGCAATTTGCAGCTCCACTCCGGGGTAACTTTGGCGAAATTCGCTAATCAACCGGGTTAGTAGTGGATCGGGTTTACCGCTTTGAGGTGTGGCTGCAACGCCGCAAATCTAATCGCCATGAGTGATTTTATCATTAGTCTCAGCTGTTTTCTGGCGACACTAGCACTCTATTTTGCCAATAAAAAGCTCTATCGCCGCCGCCGTTGATTGCTGCTGATGCCCTGGTACTGACACCTATGGTTTTGGTGTTGCTACTGGTGGTCACCCATATCTCTTATCAGGATTATATTGGTGAAACGCATTGGTTGTTGTGGCTATTGGGGCCAGCCACCATCGCTTTTGCCGTGCCGGTGTATGAGAATTTGTCGATCATTCGCCGCCATTGGCTATCACTCACCGCAGGGGTGATTACCGCCATTGGCTATCACTCACCGCAGGGGTGATTACCGCCATCACTGTGGCGGTGGTCAGTTCGGTGTGGTTGGCGAAGTTACTCACGCTGTCGGAAGAGGTGCAACGCAGTCTGGCGGTGCGCTCCATTACCACGCCTTTTGCGCTGGAAGCGGCTAAACAGCTGGGTGGGCAACCTGATTTGGTGGCGCTGTTTGTGGTGATTACCGGGGTATTTGGTATGGCGGTCGGGGATCTACTGTTCCTGCGGCTGTCAGTGCGCAGTGGGTTGGCAAAGGGCGCAGGTCTGGGGGCCTCTTCCCATGGCGCGGGCACGGCAAAAGCCTATGAAATGGGGCCACAGGAGGGTGTGGTATCTAGTTTGGTGATGATGTTAGCCGGCATTATTACGGTGATTGGTGCACCGCTTATCGGCCATTTATTATGGTAAATAATGCCCTGATAATAGTTGCTGACGTCATAAATAATTAACTCAATCACCATTGGCATTTTTCGGCATAAATTGAAATGAGCCAGTGCTTTTAAAAAAACTTTGCGGAATATAATTATTAATGTTTTGTGCATCACAATATTCGATGATTTGCTGTTTATTGGAGACACTTGCTTTCCGATAAATACTCTGGATAATATTACAGACGGTTCTGACTGATAGAAACAGCTTATTGGCGATCTCCGCACTGGGATAGGCGTGTAGAAGATAAAATAGCACCTCCCACTCTCGGTTGGAAAATAGAGTCGAGGGGGGCGTAAAAACCAGTGAGGTGGGTATTTTTATTTTGCTTAAATGGCTTAATGCCATATTGTCCACTGTTCGACCATGGAATATTGTTCCAACCGATACTCCATCTTCATCGATTATTGGGCATTTATCAAAAAACCAAGGTTGCATATAGGAATTGCCTTCAAATGCATGTATTTCAAGTGATGTTACGCGATCCTTTAATAATTCCACTTTGCGATCATGGGCTTGAAACTCAGTTTGAAACTCGGCGGTGGGGGCCGGTAGCTCACCATCTAATCGTCCTTCCACGGAAAAACCATCAGGCAAGGCCAGTAACTGAAGATATTTTTTATTTGCATAAATAAACTGTGACTTATTATTTTTTACTCCCCAAGGCTCTGAGCTGTTAGCCCAGAATTGTATTGATACGTTAATTGCCTGTAATATATTTTCTTTCATTTTATTTTACTCTCGTTGATTCACTTAATTAATAAGTGAGTTGATGATTAATGATGTTTTGTTTTTTAGCGATTGTTAATTTATTAAATAACGATTATCTTTTATTTTCAATCCCACTATTTCTCAATTTTCAACAAGGAGGTTTTACATGATAAATTTCTCTGATTTCAATTGTAATAATGCGATAGCTGATAATATGGTGGGTATTTCAATTGCAGATATGATTAAAAAAGAGGGCTTGCGGGCTTATGGAACCCAGTTGGTGCAGGGGAGCCGTGTGGGGTGTCACAGCCATACCGACGATGAGGAGTGGTACATTATTATCTCAGGTGAGGGGGCTATTTGGACGGCGGATGTTATTGCTGGTGAGCTAAAAAATAGGCGCGTAGATAGCTTTGCCAAAGGTTCGGTCTTTTGTATTTATCCTAATACTGCCCATCAACTTACCGCCAAAACAGACGTTGAATTCATCTTCTTGTGTCCAGAGTCGCATATCACCCATGACCGCGTTCTGTTTGAGGATATTGCGCAGTAGCGAAATGAAAAAGGGTGAGGAGACCTCACCCATAAGTATTCAATGAAAACACCCAACGTAATGAATTTAGTGAATAACTTGTGCCAGAAACGCCTGTGTGCGCTCTGATTTCGGATGAGAGAAAAACTCCGCTGGCGGTGCTTGCTCCACGATTTCACCACGATCCATAAAAATAACCCGATCGGCGACGGTGCGGGCAAAGCCCATTTCGTGGGTCACGCATAGCATGGTCATGCCCTCATGCGCCAGACTTATCATGGTATCCAGCACCTCTTTGACCATTTCTGGGTCCAGTGCCGAGGTGGGTTCGTCGAACAGCATGATTTTGGGTTTCATGCACAAAGAGCGAGCAATCGCCACGCGCTGCTGCTGCCCGCCGGAGAGCTGACCGGGGAACTTATGGGCGTGCTCGGCAATCCGCACTCGCTCCAGATAGTGCATCGCCAGTTCATCCGCCTCTTGCTTCGGCATTTTGCGCACCCAGCTTGGGGCCAGTGTGCAGTTCTGCATCACGGTTAAGTGTGGGAACAGATTAAAGTGCTGGAACACCATGCCGACCTCGGTGCGCACTCGCTCAATGTTACGTAAATCATCATTCAGCTCAATGCTATCCACCATGATCTTGCCCTGCTGATGCTCTTCCAGATGGTTGATGCAGCGGATAGTAGTTGATTTTCCGGAGCCGGAAGGGCCGCACAGCACAATGCGTTCGCCGGGGCGCACATGCAAATTGATATCTTTCAATACGTGGAACTGCCCGTACCACTTATTGACGTTTTCCAGCGTAATCATCATCTTATCGCCGAGAATTGGCTGATTGTCGCTCATGTTATGCCTCAATGTGTGGAACGTCCGGTGTGAAAGCGCTTTTCCAGATGCTGGCTGTAGCGCGACATGCTGAAACAGAAAATCCAGTAAACTGCGGCGGCGAAGACATAGCCCTCGGTTGACATCCCCAACCAGGCCGGGTCGACAGTGGCTTGTTGCACACTGCTGAAGAGATCAAACAGACCAATGATGATCACCAAACTGGTATCTTTAAACAGGGCGATAATGGTGTTCACCAGCCCCGGAATGACCATTTTCAGTGCTTGTGGCAAGATAACCAGCCCTTGGGTTTTCCAGTAGCCCAGCCCCAGTGATTCTGCGGCTTCGGTCTGCCCTTTGGGCAGAGCTTGTAGCCCGCCGCGTACCACTTCCGCCACATAGGCTGACTGGAACAGCACCACCCCTACCAGGGCGCGGATGAGCTTATCGATGCTGGTGCCTTCGGTCATAAATAGCGGTAGCATCACCGAGGACATAAATAGCACGGTGATTAACGGCACCCCGCGCCAGAACTCGATAAACACCACTGACAGAATGCGCACGACCGGCATACTTGAGCGGCGGGCCAGCGCCAGTAAAATACCCAACGGCAGTGCGCCAGCAATACCGACGGCGGCAATGATTAACGTCAGTGTCAGGCCGCCCCACTGGCGGGTTTCCACGCGGGTCAGCCCCAGAAAACCGCCATATAACATCACCCAAACCAGTAGCGGGTAGGCCACCATCCAGACTGTCAGATAGCGGCCACGACGTGGCATAGCGCGCCAGAACAGTGGGAGCAGCGTGAGTAATCCGATGATTAGCGTGGTATTAATGCGCCAGCGCTGCTCAATGGGGTAGAGGCCATACATAAACTGGCCAAAGCGCGCATGAATAAATACCCAACAAGCACCTGCGCGAGTGCAATCGGTGCGTGATGTACCTAGCCAGTTGGCGTTAAAAATCGTCCAATTCAACAGCGGTGGGATCAACTGCCACATCAGCCACATACAGAGCAAGGTCAGCAGGCTATTGATCCAACTGGAGAAGAGATTCTTTCTGGCCCAAAAGACCATCTGGCTCAATGAGTTACCTGGCCGCACAGTGCTGGGTGGTTCGCGGGTTAATGTCATCGTCATTCGCTCCCCTTAGCGCTCTACCAGCGCAATGCGCCGGTTGTAGAGATTCATTAAAAATGAAATTGATAGGCTGATAACCAAGTAGACCGACATGGTGATGGCGATGGTCTCTATCGCCTGACCGGTTTGGTTCAGCACAGTACCGGCGAACAACGACACCATATCGGGGTAGCCGATGGCCGCAGCCAGTGAGGAGTTTTTGACGATATTCAGATATTGGCTGGTCAGTGGTGGAATGATGACCCGCAACGCCTGCGGCAAAATAACCTGACGTAGGGTGACGGTATTGGGTAACGCCAGTGATCGCGCGGCTTCATGCTGACCGTAGGGCACGGACTGAATGCCGGAGCGAATCACTTCCGCAATAAAAGTTGAGGTATAAACTGACAGCGCCAGTGTTAGGGCGGCCAACTCAGGGATGAGCACCAACCCGCCTTTAAAGTTAAAACCACGTAATTCGGGGATATCCCAGTGCAGCGCCGGGCCAAACATTAAGTGAGCCAATGTGGGCAGGGCAATCAGCAGCAACAGCCCCAGTGGCCAGGTGCGGTGGAATTGGCCGGTATGGCGCTGGCGGAAATGGTTATAGCGATAGAGGGCGATGATGGCGGCAACCGCCAATAGCACGGCGACCAGTGCAGGGATAAAACCGGCCGCAAATTCCGGTGACGGCAAATATAAGCCACGATTACTCAGAAATGCGACACCGAAGGCATCCATACTCTGCCGTGGCCCCGGTAGATTGCGTAATACCGCGAAATACCAGAAGAAAATTTGCAGCAGCGGTGGGATATTGCGGAAGGTTTCGATGTAGACAGTCGACAGTTTACGTAATAGCCAGTTGTCAGATAGACGCGCCAGCCCGATAAAGAAGCCCAGTATCGACGCAAAGAAGATGCACAATACTGAAACCAGCAAGGTGTTGAATAGCCCAACCAAGAACACGCGACCATAGGTATCGCCCTGCTCATAGTCGATAAGGTGCTGCACAATGCCAAAACCAGCACTGTTGTTCAGGAAGGCAAAGCCGGAGGTGATGCCCCGGGTTGATAGATTGGTAATAGTGTTATGAATCAGGTACGTACCGCATCCGATCAGTATCAATAGCGCAATAATTTGATACAGCCAGGCGCGCACCGCTGGATTGGTCAGCGAAAAGGCACCTTTGACGGCTGGGCGTTGTGACATAGTGTGGGCCTCGGTCTGGGTCATACATCCGGCAGGGCGAACCTGCCGGAGAGATCAAAAACTGCATCTGTATTAGCGAACCGGTGGTGCGTACTGGAGGCCACCATTGTTCCACAGCGCATTTTGCCCACGTTTGATTTTCAGCTCACTGCCCATACCGACGTTGCGGTCAAAGCTTTCGCCGTAGTTACCCACTTGTTTGACGATTTTAACCACCCAATCGTTCGGTACTTTCAGATCTTTGCCGTAGTTGCCTTCCTGACCTAACAGGTGGGCCATATCCGGTGTAGTCGGTTTCGCCGCCAGTGCTTCGACATTTTTCGAGGTCACCCCCATCTCTTCCGCGTTCAGCATGGCAAATAGTGTCCAGCGGACGATGGCGAACCAATCTTCATCACCACGGCGCACCACTGGCCCCAGCGGCTCTTTCGAGATAACTTCTGGCAAGACGATAAATTCGTCTGGTTTACCTAACTTGATACGCAGCGCATAGAGTTGGGATTGGTCAGAGGCCAGTGTGTCGCAACGACCTGAGTCCAGTGCTTTGGCACTCTCATCGGAGCGGTCGAAGGTGACTGGGGTGTATTGCATTTTGTTGGCGTTAAAGTAGTCAGCGACGTTCAACTCAGTATCCGTGCCCGCCTGAATACAGACAGTGGCACCATCCAGCTCTTTGGCGCTCTTCAGCCCCGCTTTATTGTGGGTCAGGAAGCCGATACCGTCGTAATAGTTCACGCCGGTAAATAACATCCCCATCCCGGCATCGCGGGATGAGGTCCAGGTGGTGTTACGGGACAAAATATCCACTTCGCCGGATTGCAGGGCGGTAAAACGCTCTTTTGCGGTCAGCGGGGTATATTTTACTTTTTCTGCATCACCGAAGATGGCGGCAGCAACACCACGGCAGACATCGACATCAAGACCGGAGAATTTACCGCTGGCATCGGCGTAAGAGAAGCCGGGCAAACCATCACTGATACCACATTGCACAAAACCTTTTTTCTTCACCGCATCCAAAGTAGTACCCGCGTGGGCCTGACCCGCTAATGCCACTAATGAGGCGGTAGCCACCAGCGTTGAAATGATAATTTTTTTCATGAAAGCGTCCTGTGAGGCAAAGTCGAACCTATTTTAATTTTGTGGCGCACCGGTGATGCACCGTCGCTGTCTGTTGGCATGTAGCCAGTTTGGTATTAGCAAATGGGATGCCAGAGTTGCATTTCATTGCTTAGAGAGCGAATGACTGGGGATTACCTCTTTGTAGGTAGTTTTTGACTGAGCAGGATGCACTTAAAGGGCGCATTTATCGGCAGGTTGATGCTTTTTAGTGCAGTGGCGGCAAAAAAAGAGGGTACAGTTATGTAAAGAGAGCTGTCGTCGGGTTCAGGCAACAAAAAACCCGCATTTAGCGCGGGTTTTATGCTGTTGGATGCTCTATAGGTTGGATGCATTTACACATTTAATGCATTCAATACAGTGATGGTTCCCCGGTAGGGCGGGTTTTAAAGCGGCGATGCAACCACAGATATTGCTCTGGTGCGCGCAAAATCTCTTGCTCAATCACCTTATTCATATAACTGGCGGCGGCAATCTCATCGTCGATGGGGTAATCCTCCAGCGCCGGCTGTATCAGCAACTCATAGCCACGGCCATCCGGTTTGCGCAGTAAAACCAGCGGCAACAGTGCCGGTTTTGCCAAACGGGCCAGCATAAAGGTGCCGCTGGTGGTCGCGGCTTGATCGACGGCGAACAGCGGCGCAAACACACTGCCACGCGGGCCGTAATCTTGATCCGGTGCAAACCATACTGCTTCGCCTCGCTTTAATGCCTGCACCATGCCACGGAGATCTTTGCGGTCGAGCATGGCTTTATTGGAGCGCATACGGCCCCAGGTTTGTACCAGCTCCATCACTTTATTGTTGTGTGGGCGGTACATCGCCATCATCGGCTGACACTGCCCCATCACGCGGCCACCCAGCTCCAGCGACATAAAGTGTACGCCAATCACCAAGACGCCACGGTTACCCTCTTGCGCTTTTTTCAGGTTATCCAGGCCGGAGACGGTAAACCAACGTTTAATACGGGCATCGGGCCAAAACCAGGCCATACCGGTCTCCATTAGCCCCATACCTAAGGATTCAAAATTGCCCACAATGGTGCGCTCAAGGGTTGGCTGGTCCATATCAGGGAAGCAGAGCTCCAGATTACGTCGTGCGATGGAAACCCGCCGCTTGAGAAAGCGCATTGAGGTGCGCCCCAGCCAAAGCCCCAGCTTGTTGAGCACCGGGTAAGGCAGTTGGACTAACAGAAACAGTAAACCAAGGCCAAACCAAGTGAGCCAATAGCGCGGGTGAAGCAGGGAAATATGAAATTTCTGCGGTTTTATCATGTGAACTCTATCGTGATGCGTTAAGTGCGAGTGTGTAACGCATAAGGATATAACTCGATAGCGGTACATATCGTCAGACACTGGGGGTCAATTATTGTTTTCGGAAAGACGACAATTGACGCAATCTTTACATTAAAAGCGGGGATCGCGTCGTGAATGGTCATAAAGGCAGGCTATCGGTTAGCGAATGTAGCTTTCAGTCGATTATATCATATTCGGAATAAATGAAAGAAAAAGATCAACGTAAGAGGTATGGGGTGAGTTATCTCGATATAAACTGCGCCCGTGCTGCCGCTATGAGTAGAAAATGAGGCTCTGAAAGAGGTGTTCTATTCATTCATTGTGCACGAAATGAGATCTTTATCTCAGTTTCGATCAATGGTGGTTTTAGCCGCCGATAATAGGTGGCTATTGGCGTGCCACATCATACTCAGGAAAATCATTTTGTACTTAATTGGTTAATTTTTTGTTAAATAGTGGTGTTGTATTTCTCTTGTTTTGATCGCTTTTGTTCTTTCTATTATTTTATTAACCAATTATTAACTCAATAACTCAATAAATTTTACTTTAATGGGCTTGTATCACAGTTCACTCTACCTCGTCGCGCGGCCTCTTGTGTTCTTTTGTTAATCTTCTGTATGTGAAAAGCAGTCACATGAAAATAAAACACTCACTTTGCAACACCACTGACTCTTCACCCTGCAACCAACCCGTTATCTGAAAGAAAACAAGAAGGTATTGCTATGAAATTTAATCTCGCATTACTGAATGCATGTGTTGTTTCTGCATGCATGCTGTTCACCACGCAAACGATGGCAGAGAAAAAACCTGAAATTGCCGTCGTGGCAAAAGTTACCGGTATTCCATGGTTTACGCGCATGGAAGTGGGCGTCAATGAAGCCGCGAAAAAATTAGATGTGAATGCTTACCAAGTGGGGCCAGCGACGCCCGATCCTGCGCAACAGGTTAAAGTTATTGAAGATCTGATCGCCAAAAATGTGGATGCCATCATTGTGGTGCCGAACGATGCCAAAGTGCTGGAGCCGGTACTGAAAAAAGCCCAAGAGAAGGGCATCGTGGTGCTGACTCATGAGTCACCGGATCAACGCATTGGGCAGTGGGATGTTGAAACTATCGATAGCGAAAAATATGCTCAGGCCAATATGGATGAACTGGCAAAAGCCATGGGCGGCAAAGGTGGCTATGCCATTTATGTCGGCTCTCTGACCGTGCCACTGCATAACGCCTGGGCAGATTACGCCATTAAATATCAGAAAGAAAAGTACCCTGAGATGTTCGAAGTCACCCCACGTCTGCCAGTGGCTGAGAACATTGATAAGTCTTACTCCACCACGCTGGATCTGATGAAAACCTATCCGCAAATGAAAGGGATCATTGGTTTTGGTTCTCTGGGGCCGATTGGTGCCGGTCAAGCGGTCGCCAAGAAACGGGCTAAGGATCAGATAGCAGTTGTCGGCATTGCGATGCCAGCACAGGCGGCACCTTATTTGATGCGCGGTGATATCAAAAAAGCCCTGCTGTGGGACCCGAAAGATGCCGGTTTTGCGGTGGTACAGATTGCTGATCAACTGCTGAAAGGGCAGAAAGTGACGCCGGATTTGACCATTGAAGGCTTAGGTAAAGCGGATGTTGATAGCGAAAAAGGGGTGATCCGTTTTAATAAAATTCTTGAAGTCACCAAAGACAATGCAAAAACTTTAGGTTTCTGATTTTCAGACGCCACATCAGGGAATAACCAGCGAATTCGCTGGGTTCAGTAGCAAAACAGGCAGTGGGAAAGCAGCCCCACTGCCCTCTCCACCCCCACCGAATGGCTGCAAAATAGCGCCATGCCTATGGCGTTAGGGAAGGTATTGTCATGACTCAGGCCAATGCATTTATCACGCTTGAAAATATCAGTAAGCGATTCCCCGGCGTGCTGGCGCTGGATCAGGTGAATCTCACACTGAACAAAGGGGAAGTGCACTGCCTGGCAGGCCAGAACGGCTGCGGCAAGAGCACCATTATCAAAGTGATTTCAGGGGTTTATCAGCCGGAGAAAGGCGCAAGTATCCTGATCGACGGCAAGCTGTTCCATCAGCTTACGCCGCAACTCTCATTCTTTTATGGCGTACAGGTGATATATCAGGACTTGTCGCTGTTCCCCAATTTAACTGTCTCAGAAAACATTGCCGTTCACCGCTATCTGCCCGGCGGCGACTTTTGGGTGAAACGTAAAAGTATGCGCGATCGGGCGCTGGCCGCCATGCAGCGCGTGGGTGTGACCCTCGATCCCGATAAAAAAGTGGAGCAACTCTCCATTGCTGACCGCCAATTAGTGGCTATCTGCCGCGCTATTGCCGCAGACGCCCGCTTGGTGATTATGGATGAGCCAACCGCTTCGCTGACCAGTCAGGAAGTGAAAGGTTTGCTGAACGTGGTGCGCGACCTGAAATCGCAAGGCATCTGCGTGGTATTCGTCAGCCACCGCCTGGATGAAGTGATGGAAGTGGCCGATAGAATCAGCGTGATGCGCGACGGCCAACTGATTGGCACCTGGCCTGCCAGCGAATTAGATAGCCATGAGTTGGCGTTCCGCATGACCGGCCAGCGCTTTACTTACAGCCAATTGCCGCCATTGGCGGTCAAGGCCGCGCCGCTACTGGAAGTCAGAAAACTGAGCCGTGGCGAGCAGTTCCGCAACATCGATCTGACCCTGCATGAGGGCGAGATTGTTTCAATTACTGGTTTACTGGGGGCGGGCCGCACCGAGCTGTGCCTGAGCCTGTTTGGCATGACCCAGCCTTCAAGTGGCGAAATACGTGTTGCTGGTGAGCCGGTTCGTTTTCGCCATAACCGCGACGCGATCCGCCAGGGGATCGGCTATGTCTCAGAAGATCGCCTGACGCAAGGTTTGATCATGGAACAGTCGATTTACGACAACACCATAGTGTCGATTTTCGACCAATTGCATACCCGCAGCGGCTTGCTGGATCACCCCAAAGCTGCCGCGCTGGTGAAGCAGCTGGTGCGGGATCTGAATATCAAAGTTTCCGACACTGCGCTGCCGGTAAAAACCCTGTCCGGCGGTAATGCGCAGCGAATTGCCATTGCCAAATGGGTAGCGACACAGCCGCGTATTTTGATTCTCGACTCACCGACGGTGGGGGTTGATATCGCCAACAAAGAGGGGATTTACCAAATTGCCAAAGCACTGGCGGCGCAGGGTATGGCGGTATTAATGATTTGTGACGAAATTCCTGAGGCGTACTACAACAGCCATCGGGTGCTGGTGATGCGCAAAGGTGAACTGGTGGCTGAGTTTTATCCGCATCAGTGCACCGAACAACAGATCGCCGAGGTGGTCAATGGATAAGCTAAAACTGCGGCAACTCACGGGCCGCCATGAGTTCTATCTGGGTCTGCTGGTGTTGTTACTGGCGATCGGTCTGAGTGTGAAAAGCCCTGAATTCCTGACGTTGGGGAACTTAACGGATGTTGCCACCAGCTATGCTATTTTGGGTATTTTAGCCTGCGGTCTGTTTGTGGTGCTGATTGCTGGTGGTATCGATATCTCTTTCCCCGCTGTCACGGCGATTGCGCAATATGTGATGGCCTCGTGGGTGATTACCCATGGCGGCAGCTTCGCGCTGGCATTTATCTTGGCTATGGCAGTCGGCTTGGTTCTGGGGCTGATTAATGGGTTGCTGGTTTATTGGCTGAAAGTTCCGGCGATAATTATCACCATTGCCACGCTGAATCTGTTCTACGGCCTGCTGGTTTATATCACCAACGGCACCTGGTTGTACGGCTTCCCTGACTGGTTTATGACCGGGATTAACTGGTTCTCGTTTACTGGCAGTGATGGCTACGACTATGGCCTGACACTCCCGCTGTTTTGTCTGGCCGCCACCACTATTTTCACTGGCGTATTGATGAATTACACCCGCATCGGGCGGCAGATCTTCGCCATGGGCAGCAACAAAGATGCCGCCTCTCGTCTGGGGATTAACATTCTGCGGCTGCATCTGTATGTCTATGGCTACATGGGCATATTGGCAGGTGTCGCGGCAGTGGTTCAGGCGCAGATCTCCCAATCAGTCGCACCTAACTCATTGATGGGATTCGAGTTAACTGTGCTGGCGGCCGTGGTACTGGGGGGCACCAGTATGAGTGGTGGCCGGGGAACACTGACCGGCACTGTGCTGGGCGTGATGCTGCTGGCATTTTTGCAAAACGGCCTGACGCTACTGAGCGTCTCTTCTTACTGGCATACGGTTTTCAGCGGCGTGATCATTTTGGTGAGCATTAGTACCACCGCATGGAATGAAAAACGCAAGTTGTTGAGGGAGCAGTGATATGACCTGGATAAACCGAATTATCCCCGATGACCGCATTATCCGGCTGCAACTGTTGATTCTGGTGGCGGTGATGTTGGCTTTCTCATTGACCCTGGGGCAGCGTTTTTTCAGCTTGGGTAACTTCCAGTCGATCTCATCGCAGTTGCCGATTTTAGGTATGTTGGCGCTGGGTATGGGGCTAACCATGCTGACGGGCGGCATTAACTTATCCATCATTGCTGGTGCCAATGCCTGCGCGTTAGTGATGGCGGCCATAATTGTCAGTCACCCCGATCAGCCGCTGTTTCTGCTGCTGGCGTTGGTGGCGGGATTGCTGGTGGCGGTAGCGATTGGCACCTTGAATGGGCTGTTGATCTCGGTCGTCGGTGTGTCGCCCATTCTGGCGACCCTGGGCACCATGACACTGATTACTGGCCTCAATATCTTATTGTCCAACGGTGATGTTATCTCAGGTTTCCCGCCAGTGATCCAGTACATTGGCAGCGGTGATATTGCCGGTATTCCGGTGGCGATGATCCTATTTTTGCTGGTGTCGGCGGGGCTGTGGGTATTGCTGGAACACACCACGCTGGGGCGCAGTATCTATCTGGTCGGCTCCAATGAGCAGGCGACCCGCTTTAGTGGCGTGAACACCCATCGGGTGCAGGTCGCGGTCTATATCCTGTCAGCCCTATTGGGTTGGGGGGCGGCCATTTTGATGATGGCGAAATTTAACTCAGCCAAAGCCGGTTATGGCGAGTCCTATCTGTTGGTGACTATTCTGGCCTCGGTATTGGGCGGGATTAACCCAGATGGCGGCTTTGGTCGCATTATCGGTCTGATCTTAGCGCTGGTGGTGCTGCAATTACTGGAAAGTGGCCTGAATTTGCTGGGGGTGAGTAGCTACCTGACCATGGCGTTATGGGGTGGGGTGCTGATCCTCTTTATCGCATTACAGAATCGTAAAGCTTAAGAATTGAGGGACAAAACAATGGCAAGTTACTTTATCGGCGTAGACGTAGGGACCGGCAGCGCAAGAGCCGGAGTATTCGATTTGCAGGGCCGCATGGTCGGGCAGGCTAGCCGTGAAATCACCATGTTTAAGCCCAAGGCAGATTTTGTTGAGCAGTCATCCGATAATATCTGGCTGGCGGTGTGTAATGCGGTGCGCGATGCGGTGAGTCAGGCCGATATCAACCCGATTCAGGTCAAAGGGCTGGGGTTTGATGCCACCTGTTCGCTGGTGGTGCTGGATAAAGAGGGCAATCCGTTGACCGTCAGTCCATCAGGGCGCAGCGAGCAAAATGTGATTGTCTGGATGGATCACCGCGCGATTATTCAGGCGGAACGAATCAATGCCACCAAGCATCCGGTGCTGGAGTTTGTCGGCGGGGTGATTTCACCGGAGATGCAGACGCCAAAACTGCTGTGGCTGAAGCAGCATATGCCGACCACCTGGAGCAATGTCGGCCATCTGTTTGATCTGCCTGACTTCCTGACCTGGCGTGCGACCAAAGATGAAACTCGCTCGCTCTGTTCCACGGTCTGCAAGTGGACCTATCTGGGCCATGAAGATCGCTGGGATCCCTCCTATTTCAAACAGGTGGGGCTAGGCGATTTGCTGGATAACAATGCGGCCAAAATTGGGGCCACGGTTAAGCCGATGGGGGAACCCTTGGGCCGTGGCTTGAGCCAGCGAGCGGCAGCGGAAATGGGTCTGATCCCCGGCACTGCCGTTAGTGTTTCGATTATTGATGCCCACGCGGGCACCATTGGTATCCTCGGTGCCAGTGGTGTGACGGGCGAGAACGCCAATTTTGATCGGCGAATTGCGCTGATCGGCGGCACCTCGACGGCTCATATGGCGATGTCACGTTCGGCGCATTTTATCGGCGGAATTTGGGGGCCATACTACTCGGCTATTCTACCGGAATATTGGCTCAATGAGGGCGGGCAGTCAGCGACGGGGGCTTTGATTGACCATATTATTCAGTCACATCCGTGCTATCCAGAGCTGCTGGCGCAAGCCAAAAGCAAGGGGGAGACTATCTATGAGGCACTGAATCATATTTTGCGCCAATTGGCGGGGGAGCCGGAAAATATCGCCTTCCTGACCAATGATATTCATATGCTGCCCTATTTCCACGGCAACCGCTCACCGCGCGCCAACCCGAATCTGACCGGCATCATTACCGGCCTGAAACTCTCCACCACGCCGGAGGATATGGCGCTGCGCTATCTCGCCACCATTCAGGCGCTGGCATTGGGGACGCGGCATATCATCGAAACCATGAATCAGAATGGTTATAACATTGACACCATGATGGCGAGCGGTGGCGGCACGAAAAACCCCATTTTTGTGCAGGAGCACGCCAATGCCACCGGCTGCGCCATGTTATTGCCGGAAGAGAGCGAAGCGATGTTGCTGGGCAGTGCCATGATGGGCACAGTCGCCGCCGGGGTATTTGAGTCATTGCCGGAGGCGATGGCCGCCATGAGCCGCATCGGGAAAACCGTTACGCCGCAAACCAATAAAATCAAAGCCTATTACGATCGCAAATATCGCGTGTTCCACCAGATGTATCACGATCATCTGCGCTATCAGGAATTGATGCGGGAGGAGGTATGAACCAGAGTGATGAATGGCAAACTGCCAGCGAGGCATGGATGACCTACAGTCGCGAACTGGCGGCCTTAAAAGAGAATGTTGATCAGCAGGTGTGGTTGCAGGTGTTGGATGCGCTGGCAGAGTGCCGTGGCAAAATTGCGGTGACGGGGGTGGGAACATCGGGTATCGCGGCGCGAAAAGTGGCGCATATGTTGGCCTGCGTGGAGCAACCCGCAATCTACCTGAATGCCACCGATGCCGCCCACGGGGATCTGGGGTTTCTCGGCGCGCAGGATATGATCATTTTGATCTCCAGAGGCGGCAATTCTGACGAGCTGACTCGTCTGATCCCCACGCTGCAACGCAAGCAGGTGAAGATCATCAGTGTGACAGAAAACGAACAGTCAACCATCGCGCAAGCCTCCGCTTTGGTGCTAAAAACTCATGTGAAGCAAGAGATTGACCCGCTAAATATGTTAGCGACCACCTCTATCGTTTTGGTGCTGGCGCTGTTTGATGCCATCTGTGCCTGCCTGATGGCCCGCAGTGGATTTACCAAAGAGAGCTTGCTGGCGGTGCATCCCGGCGGGGATGTCGGTATTGAGTTACGTAAGCAGAAATAAGTAAACAAGAGACAAAAAATACAAGGTTATTGGCAAAGTAGCCTAAGCGGAGAGAACAGGCAGATCGTAAAGACGCCGTAAAATCATCCCTGATGGCTCGAGCCGCGCCATCCGTGGCGCGGACGCTTTACTCTCCTGCCCATTCTCACCGTTATCGATCGAGTCACTGGGGTTTATCAGCAGCCTGATACCGCGCCGGTGTGACTGCGCGGTATTTTTTAAACGGCTTTTTGTTACCAGAACCCCAGCACTTTCCACCAGGCGCTACCGATAATCAACCAGATAGGGATCACCACCAGGCTTATCAGGAAGCCAATTTTCCACCAGGTTGCCAGCGGGATAAAATTACAGCCGAACAAGATAGGGGCAGGGCCGCCGGAGTAGTGAGTGGTCGCCATATACAGGTTACTGAACATACCAAACACCAGCACGGTCAGCATGGGTGGAGCTCCCGCAGCAATAGCAATAGAAACAAAAATGGCATACATGGCGCTGATATGTGCGATGGCGCTCGCCATCATATAGTGGCTGTAATAGTACGCCAGCAGCAGAATACCCATCATCGGTATCCAATTCATACCCTGCACCGAACCGGCAATGGAGGAGCCAAACCAGGTAATAAAGCCCAATTTATTCAATTGGCTAGCGAGTGTCAGCAGCACCGCAAACCAGATCACGGTGTGCCACGCCTCTTTCTCGGCAATCACATCATCCCACGTCAGTGCACCACTCAATAGCAGAATGGCTAAGCCAATAAAGGCGGTCATGGTGGCATCAATATTCAATGTCGCACCACTCACCCACAGGGTTACCAGCCCGATAAAGACGGATAAAACAATCCACTCATTGCGGCTCATCGGCCCCATTTCTTTCAGTTTCTCCAGCGCCAGTGCCCGCATTTCCGGTGTTTTTTTCAGTTCTGGCGGGTAGAAGCGGTAGAGCAACAAGGGGATGACTGCCAGAGAGATTAAGCCGGGGACTATGGCGGCTAGCGCCCAACTGGTCCAGGTGATGGTAATGCCCATCTCTCCCGCCAGCTTACTGATCATCGGGTTACCGGCCATTGAGGTCAGGAACATCGCACAGGTAATGGCATTACACTGGAAGATACATTGCACCAGAAACGCCCCGATTTTGCGCTCGGTGCCGCGTTCCGGGGTAGATTCATAGGCCTCTGAAATGGAGCGGAACAGCGGGGTGATGATGCCACCACAACGCGCCGAGGTAGAGGGCATGGCGGGGGCAAACAGTAAATCGGTGAGCACCAAACCGTAAGCCAGACCCAATGAACTGTGACCTAACTTACTGATAAACAAGTAGCCAACTCGGCGACCAAAACCGGTTTTAATAAAGCCGCGTGAGATAAAGAAGGCGCAAGCAATCATCCAGATGGTGGGATCGGCAAAACCGGCGAGCACTTCTTTGATGCTCAGCAGCCCCGTCGCCGCGACCACCGTCAGGCTGAAAATTGCCATCGCCCCCAAGGGATATGGCGAGAGGATCAGGCCAATAACCGTCGCCGCAAAGACCGCCATGAGGTGCCAGGCGCGTGGATCAACGGATCCCGGTACTGGGCTAAACCAGATACCTATCCCAATAAAGAGAATAAGCAGCATTCTTCCTATACGTGTTTTGAATATCGACATGATAATTTACCCTGATGCAATTATATATGCGGTACTAATGGTCACCGATAAAAACAGGTGAGCATTAATTATTAAGGCTGTGAAGATATGAAATAACTGTATAGACAAAATAACTTAACCATTTTGATCGAAGTCATTTTTATATTGTACGGAGTGTGGTGATTGGTGGGGAAAATATATTGTTCTGGTGAGGATAATTCAGACAAAGTTTAGCGATTACTTTACTTTCGTAATTATAAATAACAGAATTTTATCTGTTAAAACAAGGTGAATTCACATTAATAGCCGAGGGGATAAGCCAAAGGATCAGGTAAATCGTATAGATTAAGGACAGTAGAAGAAATAATACTGGGCATTTCACTTTTTTGCCGAACATTCGCTTTTTAGCGCGGCTGCTATTTTATATTCTCTGCGCAGGGCCATACTCTTCTTAGCAACAAAAAGACCCGCACAAAGGCGGGTCTTTTATTCAGAATGATTTAACTGCTCAGGGCTATCACCTTCATCGCTATCGTAAATCATTCATCAGGTATTAACTCTTACAGAGCAACAACATTTGCTGCTGCTGGGCCTTTCGCGCCATTCTCGATAGAGAATTCAACGTTTTGGCCTTCTTCTAAGGTTTTGAAATCATTGCTCTGGATAGCAGAGAAGTGAACGAACACATCTTTGCTGCCGTCAGCAGGAGAAATGAAACCGAAACCTTTGTCAGCGTTAAACCATTTTACTAAACCAGTCATTTTATTAGACATAGAGATACTTCCTTCAATTATTTTTGATTGCCGCCATAGGCGAGCGAATAGGCTTGGGCACAACTTATGGGGCACTTAGAAGGAATTTCGCGGAGAAGTGGTATCTGTCTGATAACGCTAATACGGGGAACTGCTTTACTAAAACTGCTTGCATAAATGTTACTGTCAACCGGGTACTGCTTTCTTACTTGAGTGTTGGCAACACTGCTCAGGTTAAACCGTCATCGCTGTCGGTTGCCAACACCCAGAATCACACTGTATTACAGAGCGACTACGTTTACCGCTGATGGGCCTTTAGCGCCGTTCTCGATAGAGAACTCAACTTTTTGGCCTTCATCTAAGGTTTTGAAATCATTGCTCTGGATAGCAGAGAAGTGAACGAACACGTCTTTGCTGCCGTCAGCAGGAGTGATGAAACCAAAACCTTTACCAGCGTCAAACCATTTTACTAAACCAGTCATTTTATTAGACATAGAGATATTTCCTTCAATTATTTTTTGCCGCAATATTGCAGCGAACGTGGTCTGTCTTTCAGAGGGTAACTTATGGGCACTTAGGAGGAGACTCACGGAGAAGGGATATCTAGGATAGCGCTTGAACTGAGGACTGCTTTACTAAAACTGCTTTCATAAGGTCTGTGTTCCAAACCGATGAAGCTATTTAACCACAATACATTTCTCATGGCAACACTATATTTGACTGCCATAACTAATGTGAATGGTTTTTTCAGCTGTAATTGTGCAGTGGAATGGTGATTTTATGTGACTAAACAGTCTGTTACGCCGATTAAAAATGATGCTAAATTTTAACCTGTTTTCTGTCATTAGCCCTCAAAATGCCGGAGAATAACCCCCGGCATTTAGTTTTAGCGAGGAGAAACCGTCACTGTGCCGCTACGATCGCTGGCAATCATAACGCGTTGGCCTGCTCCGAAACGGGTAGGGCCTTGCGCCTGCACCACGACAATATTGCTGCCATCATCTCGGCGTATTTCCAACTGCACACCTTCACTGCGGTTCATCGCACTCTGTACGCCTTGACCTGCCATACCACCGGCAACCACACCCCCCGCTGTTGCCAGGCTATTACCACGGCCACCGCCGATAGTATTCCCCAAGAACCCACCCACTACGGCACCGCCAATGGCACCTGCTACATTATTCTTATCGCCACCCTGAATGGTGACCGGACGCGCAGAGATAACCGTCCCGTAGGTTACGGTATGGACTTGTCGTGCCTGAGAGGAAGTGAAAGTATCACCAGATGATGTGCTGTTGTTGGCACAACCACTTAATACAGTTGTCGCGAGCGCTACGGCAATGACTAGTTTTTTCATAATTAACCCCTAATTGTCGGTATGAGTCAGCCATACCCTTCTTATTTGACGTTGCAGCTCGCTCTCCCAACTTACTGATTTGCATCAGCTCATCGGGGTTCATTCGTGCGCTGCTGTGCTGAAACGCCAGCTATTTTAACTATAGATAGCCGTTGATAATGACTATAGCGTGATAACGATTGATCTGCGGAGATAAATATTGAGCATATGCTTATATATAGGCGAGTTCTTGCTCTCTTTTCGTGCTACCGTCATTGCTCAATAGGGTCTTTCTACCGCTTCAGGAATGCTGTCTTGTCACGCTCGATTATTTCTACCAAGATTTTCCGCCTCGACTTAGGTCGCCTAATCCTTATTCTGGCTGTGATGAGTGCGTTTGTAACGCTGGCGAACAGCTTCTATGCCAGTTATCGGGTGCAGCGGCAGCTATTGATTGATAACACATTGGAAGCCAATCGTGTTTATGCCACCAAGCTGGCGTCCAGCACTGAGATTTTTTTGAAAAGTGCGCAAAAGCAGCTCTATTACAGCAGCATGATTGCCGCCAGGAATTTTGATGATCCCGCCATTCTGCAAGCAGAAACTGCCCGGCTAAAATACCAGACCGATAACTTCAACTCGGTGGTCATCACTGATGCGCACGGTGTTATCCGTGCCACATCGCCAGATAGCCTCCAGTTACTGGGCCAAACCCTGACCTCTCCGGGGTCGGTGGAAGCGCTAAAATTGCGCCGCCCGCTAATTAGCAAACCTTATTTATCGGCAGCTAATAATCTGGTCGTCAATATATCAACCCCGATTATCACGCCGGATGGGCGCTATCGTGGCTATATCGGCGGGAGTATTTATCTACGCAAGCAAAGCATATTAAATGAGTTATTGGGTGAGCACTACTATCGCGATGGCTCCTATATTGTGGTGCTGGATAGCGATCGGCGCATCCTTTACCACCGGGATGCAAACCGTGTCGGGGAGATGCTCCCGCCGAGGCCACTCACTGAGGCCGTGAAAACGGCAAGTAATGGCAGTTTGATGGTGATCAATACCAGTGGTGAGTCGATGCTGGCGGGTTACGCTGTCGTGGAGCCATCAGGTTGGGAAATTATTACCTTGCGGCCTGAGGCATCAACCTTGAAGCCGTTGGAAGGGCTAATGATTAAGGGCTTGGGGCATATTGCACCGCTGGCGTTACTCACTTTGCTGGGGGTCTGGTTGCTATCTCGCCTGATTGCCCGCCCGTTGTGGTTACTGGCGGGCAGTGCCAACGACATGGATAAACCGGATATCGCATTTAGTATCAAAGAGATACCATCATGGTATTTCGAGTCTACGCAACTCAAGCGGGCGATGTTGATAGGCATCAGCTTGCTGCAAAAGAAAATTGGTAAATTGAAATTTGAGGCGCAAACCGATCCGATGACGGGCCTGTATAACCGACGGGGATTGGCCACCGCCCTTGAGCCTATCGGACAACTCGGACAGCACTTTTCAGTTATTGCGTTGGATATTGACCACTTTAAGTTGATTAATGACACCTATGGGCATGATGTCGGTGATGAGGTGATCAAACAATTGGCGACTCAGATCCGTGATAACTCTCGCGATACCGATATCCTGTGTCGTAGCGGCGGTGAAGAGTTTCTGATGTTGCTACCGGGGACGACACTTGATGTGGCGACACAGGTTGCCAATCGGCTGCGCCACAATGTAGAAATGATGGCGATAGCAAACATTCGGCCCATCACGATTTCACTGGGTGTCGCCTATTGGAGTGGCGAAGGTATGCCAGAAGATGCACTGAAACAGGCTGATGAGGCGCTATATCGCGCGAAACAGCAGGGCCGTAATCGGGTAGTGGTTGGTTGATAAATTCACGCCAGTGGGCACTGAATCATAGCAACAAAAAAGGCGTGCTCCGTGTGGAGTACGCCTTTTTAAACAACAAGTTAACTGACTAGTATCAGTTCATGCCGTATTTTTTCAATTTCTTACGCAGCGTGCCACGGTTGATGCCCATCATCAGGGCAGCGCGGGTTTGGTTGCCACGGGTGTATTGCATCACCATGTCCAACAATGGCTGTTCAACTTCAGCCAGTACCAACTCATACAGGTCACTCACATCCTGACCATTCAGTTGAGCAAAATAGTTCTTCAGTGCTTGTTTAACCGAGTCACGCAAAGGCTTTTGAGTCACCTGATCTTGTGAATTTACGGTTGCAACGGTCAGTACGTCAGAATTTACGCGTTGTTCGAACATAGTTCTGTCAGCTCTTTTTTCTGTTTACGCAAGATTTTCGAAATATGCCTCCAACGCCTCCAGCTGTTCGCTGGCATCCTCAATGGCGTTGAATGTGCGCCGAAACTGGTCGTTAGGGGCGTGCTCCTGGAGATACCAAGAGACGTGCTTACGTGCAATACGAAATCCCTTGCCTGGACCATAAAAGTCGTGCAATTCCCGTATATGCCCGTTTAACAAGCGCTGCACTTCGCCAAGTGGCATCGGTGGCAGCAGCTCCCCAGTGTCCAGGTAGTGCTGGATTTCCCGGAAGATCCAAGGTCTTCCCTGAGCGGCACGTCCTATCATCAGAGCATCAGCTCCAGTGTAGTCGAGCACCGCTCTGGCTTTATGCGGGTCAGTGATGTCACCATTCGCGATAACGGGAATGGAAACAGTCTGCTTAACTGCCCGAATGCTGTCGTATTCCGCCTCACCATTAAACAGGCAAGAACGAGTTCGGCCATGAATCGTCAGGGCCTGTATACCACAATTTTCGGCCAGTTGGGCAATTTCTATACAGTTACGGTGTTCTGGCGACCAACCCGTTCTGATCTTCAACGTGACTGGCACATCTACCGCATTGACGACTGCGGAGAGGATCTGTTTGACCAGATCGGGATGCTGCAACAGCGCAGATCCTGCCAGCTTGCGGTTCACTTTCTTGGCCGGACATCCCATATTGATATCGATGATTTGGGCACCGTTTGCCACATTAATTCGGGCAGCCGCCGCCATATCATCTGGGTCGCTACCGGCAATTTGCACGGTACGAATTCCAGGCTCATCACTATGAACCATGCGCAAACGCGACTTATCCGTCCGCCATACCTCAGGATTTGAGGAGAGCATTTCAGATACTGCCATTCCAGCCCCCATGCCATGACATAGCGCTCTGAAGGGGCGGTCTGTTATACCGGCCATCGGGGCGGCAATCAGGCAATTTGTAAGCTGGAAGTGTCCAATACGCATAGACAAAGAATGACCACACTGTGTCCGTAAGGGCGCGTATATTACGCATTTTTGCGCCCAGATGAAAGGCCAAACTTTGACCAATTGATGAAAAAAGAGCAGTAAATTGCGACTCAATCTTGGCTAATTAATTATTTATTCATATATAACATGACGTTAAGGCTAATTGGTTAATTTGTGCGCTTTAGTGTTTTCTACTAAACAACATAATTATTGACTGGTGCCGCCACATAATCTTGGTCGAAAGTGCTGTTTTATTCATCAAATCAACGATAAAGCACAGATGCAAATGTGTCGGGCATCTCATTTTGGCTAAAAATAGTGTGCGATAAGGTACCGGGAAGTGCTATTTCGAATGAGGGAGAGAACCCCCTGCTGTTATCCCATAACAAGAGCAGGGGATATTGCTGGTTATGCTATGGCTTACGCACGCCCGTAATGCGACACCACTCCTCTTTCTCGGCCACTGGGTCGAGGGTGAACATATCCTCGTAAGCCTCAGCGACACCCGCAGCTTGTGTTGCCAGTACCCCTGACAGGCCAAGGTGGCCGCCAGCAACCGGCAAGACGCTAATCAGCGGTGCCAGCTCCCGTAGCGGGCCTGCCAGAATATTGGCAACCACCACGTCAGCGGATAAATCAGCCGGTTGGTCTTTTGCCAAATATAGCGCCAAACGCTCTGAAACGCCGTTACGCTGCGCGTTATCGCGACTGGCCTGAATGGCCTGCGGATCGATATCAATGCCGATAGCGTGCGTTGCACCGAGTTTTAGCGCCGCAATCGCCAGGATGCCAGAGCCGCAACCGAAGTCGATAACGGTTTTACCCGCCAGATCGAGGCCGTCGAGCCATTGCAGGCACAACGCGGTGGTCGGGTGAGTCCCGGTGCCAAACGCCAGACCGGGGTCGAGCATCACATTCACGGCGGTTGGGTCGGGCACATCACGCCAGCTTGGGCAGATCCACAGGCGCTCGCCAAAACGCATCGGGTGGAAGTTATCCATCCATTCACGCTCCCAATCTTTATCTTCCAACTGTTCAATCTTATGGATGAAACCTTTCCCGAGCTGCGGGTGGTATTCCAGCATGGTAACCACTTCGGCCATATCGGTTTCGGCATCATACAGACCGATGACATCGGTATCGCCCCACAGACGAGTTTCGCCCGGCAGTGGCTCAAACACCGGATTATCGTGGGTATCCTGAAACGTGACAGAAACCGCGCCACTCTCAATCAGCACGTCGCCCAGAGATTCGGCCTGATTACCGGTGGTGTTTAACTTCAATTGGATCCAAGGCATAGCTTCTCTCTTCCAAAACCGATCCTTAACTTGCGTTTTGGGATCGGTTTTTCTCAATTAGGTTTCGGTAAAAAATATAGGTTTCGGTAAATAATAGCGGTATATAGCGATTTATTCAGCGCTGGCGGTAACGGGTTGCCGCGTTCGTGTGCGATCGCCAAACTGATTGCCGATATAAAACGCCAGCAGATTGAGCACCAGCGAAGGTACTATCGGGTGCAGGCCGGCTATTTTAATGTTGAAACTGGCCAGTACTGTATAGCATATCGCACCGACAATCATTGAGCTAAGGGCACCGTGGGCATTGGCGCGCTCCCAGTACAGCCCCAGTACCAATGGCCAGAGGAATACTGCCTCCAGGCCACCAAAGGCGAGCAGATTCAGCCAGATAATCATCTCTGGTGGACGCCATGCGGCAAGGAGCAGCAATAGCCCAAGGATCAGTGTCGACATGCTGGAAATGCGCTTCAGTCTACCCTCATTTTTCAGCTCTTCCGGCCTCAGATTGAGGTACAGATCTTTCACAATAGTGGCGGAGGATTGCAGCAGTTGGGCATTGATGGTCGACATTATCGCCGCCATCGGTGCCGCCAAAAATATCCCCGCCGCGAAAGGGGGTAGAACGGTGATCATTAGTGTTGGGATCACTTGATCGGGGATCTTCAGATCTGGCAGGATCGCCCGGCCGAGTGCACCCGCCAGATGCATACCGAACATCAGGATCGCCACCACAATGGTGCCGATAATAATGCCGCGATGCACCGCTTTGCTATCACGATACGAAATACATCGCACGGCGGTATGTGGCAAACCAATCACCCCAAAGCAGACCAGGATCCAGAATGAGGCCATAAATGGCACATCAAGGATCTGATCGCCCCCTTGCGGGGAAACCAGCGCCGGATCGATATGTTGCAACGTCTCGACCGCTTTATGCAGGCCACCGGCAGCATGGATCACCGCCACCAGGAGCAAAATGGTGCCAATCAGCATCACCAGCCCTTGCAGGGCGTCATTCAGCACACTGGCGCGGAAGCCACCGAAAGAGGTATAGAGCGCGATACTGATGCCGAAGATCAATAAGCCGGTGTCGTAAGGGATGCCGGCTGCGGTTTCCAGCAAGCGCGCACCGCCGATAAACTGCACCGTCATGGCCCCGACAAACGCCACCAGTAGGCTGAGGCTGGCCAGCCACACCAGTAAGCGGCTCTGATAGCGGGCGTACAGCATGTCGTTGAGGGTCACGGCATTATAGCGGCGCGCCAAAATAGCAAATTTCTTTCCTAGCACGCCCAAGGACAACCAGACAGCGGGCAGTTGGATCATCGCCAACAAGACCCAGCCGAGGCCATATTTATAAGCCGCACCTGGCCCTCCAATGAATGAGCTGGCGCTGATATAGGTGGCGGTTAGGGTCATTGCCAATACGAATCCCCCCATCGAGCGATTGCCGATGAAGTATTCATTGAGAAAATTCCCGGTTTGGCGGCGAGTATAAGCATAAATGGATAAGCCAAATACCATCGCCAAATAGCCCACTAGTGGCAGGATGACATCAGTTTGCATTGTCGTCCCCCAGTGGGATATCGCGGAAAATCACGCGCACCATCAGCCAACATAGCCCGATAAACAGCAGCGGCAGTGCAATACAGGCGGCTTCAAACCAAGCAGGTAAGCCCGTCATTCCGGGAATATTACCCGGTAAATAAGCTGTTATTATCCAGCCAGCTAAATAAGCCAGCGTTAAGCCAAAGGCCCAGCGTGCTTCTTTGTTTGCCTGTAGGAATCTTGTTTCCATGTTTTCTCCATACCCTTCGTACTTGGCGCTACAGCGTTGTTAGCCGCCTGGCCGCTCCCGCTATCCGAATTGACTGATCGGATTTCATTCGTTTGCCGCATGGTAGTTGTGCTAATTATTTAGGGCATCTAAGCCGAAAGAGAGTTTAAAAAGAAAAAAGGCCGGGATTAACCGGCCCTGATATAAAAGATATACCCGTCATACTTCAAGCTGTATGTGCGTTGGCTGTCTTCGTTCACCCCAGTTACTTACTGATGTAAGCCCCTGGGCATTCACTCAGTTGCCGCCTTTCTGCAACTCGAACTATTTTGGGTATAAAACACATGAAAGGTAAAAATCAGGTCTCTTGCAACCCGAGTTTCTTCTCCAGATAGTGGATATTGGTGCCACCGTGCTGGAAGTTTTCGTCATTCATGATGCGTTGCTGCAACTCAACGTTGGTTTTGATGCCGTCGATGATGAGTTCTGCCAACGCATTTTTCATGCGAGCAATCGCCACATCACGGTTTTCACCGTAAGTGATCAGCTTGCCGATCATGGAGTCATAATATGGCGGCACAGTATAACCGGCGTAAATATGAGACTCCCAACGCACACCAAAACCGCCCGGCGCATGGAAACGGGTAATTTTACCCGGACTCGGCAGGAAGGTATTTGGATCTTCGGCGTTGATACGGCATTCGACGGCATGACCATGGACTTTCACTTCATCTTGTTTGATGGAGAGAGGTTGGCCAGCAGCGATACGCAGCTGTTCTTTGATCAAATCGACACCGGTGATCATTTCGGTAACCGGGTGCTCAACCTGAATACGGGTGTTCATTTCGATGAAATAGAACTCGCCGTTTTCATACAAGAACTCGAAAGTCCCTGCACCACGATAGCCGATCTCCACGCAAGCTTTCGCACAGCGTTCACCAATATAACGGCGCATTTCGCCAGTGATACCTGGTGCTGGTGCCTCTTCGACCACTTTCTGGTGGCGGCGCTGCATAGAGCAGTCGCGCTCAGCCAGATAAATGGCGCTACCCTGACCGTCAGCCAAAATCTGAATTTCGATATGGCGTGGGTTTTCAAGGTATTTTTCCATATAAACCATGTCGTTATTGAAAGCCGCTTTGGCTTCCGCACGGGTCATGTTAATGGATTGCTCAAGATCTTTATCGTGGCGAACCACACGCATACCACGACCACCGCCGCCGCCAGATGCCTTGATGATGACCGGATAACCGATACGTTTGGCAAAGGCTTTGTTCTTGGTGGTGTCGTCGGTCAGTGGGCCGTCAGAGCCGGGTACGCAAGGAACACCTGCTTTCTTCATCGCGCTGATAGCGGAAACTTTATCGCCCATCAGGCGAATGGTTTCGGCACGTGGCCCGATAAAGATGAAACCTGAACGTTCTACCTGTTCGGCAAAATCAGCATTTTCAGACAGGAAACCATAGCCGGGGTGAATAGCCACCGCGCCGGTGATCTCAGCAGCAGAAATGATTGCCGGGATGTTCAGATAGCTTTTAACAGAAGGCGCGGGACCGATACAGACAGTCTCGTCAGCCAATAACACATGTTTAAGATCACGATCTGCCGTGGAGTGAACTGCGACAGTTTTGATCCCCAGCTCTTTACAAGCTCGCAGGATACGCAGCGCAATCTCACCACGGTTAGCGATTACGATTTTATCAAGCATGGAACGCCTCGTTACTCGATGACGACAAGAGGCTCGTCGAATTCAACCGGTTGACCGTTTTCAACCAGAATGGCTTTTACAGTACCGGATTTATCTGCTTCGATTTGGTTCATCATTTTCATCGCTTCAACGATGCAAAGAGTGTCACCAGCAGAAACTTTCTGACCTACTTCAATGAAGGCTTTAGCATCCGGGCTCGGGGTGCGGTAGAAAGTACCGACCATTGGGGAGCGCACGATATGGCCGCTGATAGCTGCCGGTGTTGCGGCTTCAGCAGCAGGTGCTGGCGCGACAGCGGCGGCCAGAGCTGGCTGCTGTGGTGCTGCAAACGCATACGGCTGTTGCATCATTGGGTAGTTTGGTGTGGCGGGAGCACGACTGATACGTACTGACTCTTCGCCTTCTGAGATTTCCAGCTCTGAAATGCCGGACTCTTCAACCAGTTCGATCAGTTTCTTAATCTTACGAATATCCATGAGTGTGATTCCGTACTCTTTTTGTGTGGCAATTAGTTGGATTTTGACAAGCGATTTACCGCTGCCTGTAAAGCAAAGTTGTAGCCGTCCGCGCCAAGTCCGCAGATGACGCCAACCGCGATATCAGAGAGATATGAGTGATGACGGAACGGCTCCCTGGCGTGCACATTAGACAGATGGATCTCGATAAACGGGATCTCCACGCCTAGCAATGCATCGCGCAGTGCTACGCTGGTATGCGTAAACGCTGCCGGGTTGATCAGGATAAAATCGGTATTACCCCGCGCCTGGTGGATTCTCTCGATCAGCACATGTTCTGCATTTGACTGCAAATGGGAAAGCGCGACATCCACTTCCTGAGCTTGCGTCTCTAACTGGCTGACAATCTCAGCCAACGTGGTCGAACCGTACTTTTCCGGTTCACGCGTTCCAAGCAGATTCAAGTTAGGGCCATTCAGAAGCAAAATGTGAAACTTATCCGACATTGTGCTGGTATCTCCGGCAATAAGTACATCATCGTAAAAAATAACCTGATGTTACCGATTTGTCACCTTTTTACGATGAATTTGACACTGCGATCGGTACTAAGGTCGGGCATTATAATGATATCGTAGCAATTAGCAGCTAAATACTGGTCTTATCAGCGAAGATATTCAATAGAAAAGAATCTGAACTGTGCATTCGCCACCAATAAGCACCCGTTTTTAGCGCAACCATTGGCGAAATTTTTTGTAACGCAGCACCAGTAATATTGCGGCCGTCACTGCGTAAATAATGGGGAGTGGCGACAGGGTTTTGAGCGACCAAAGATAATGAATCGGCGCAAGAATGGCGACAACATACACCAAATTATGCAGTTTTTGCCAGTTGGGTCCCATTTTTCGTTGCGCCCACAGGGTGGAGGTGGCTGCCAGTGACAGCAACACTAACCAACTAATGATACCCAAGGTTAGGTAGGGGCGGGTGACCAGTTCACGACCGAGCAGGCTAATGTTGCTTAGCCCCAGTTCCAGCACGGAATAACTGACTAAATGCAGTGTGCCCCAGGCAAAGCACCATAAGCCCAATAGGCGACGGCAGCGGATTAGCAGCGGTTGTTTGCCATAGCGCGCCAGCGGCGTGACCAGCAGTGTCGCCAATAGTAGTTTAAGAGTCATACGCCCGGTAAAATGCTGAATATCCTTGGCGGGATCAGCACTGAACCAGCCTTGGTCGACAGATAAGACCAGCCACAGGAAAGGCAGCGCTGCTGCCAGCCAGATAGCTACCTTGAGCCACTTAATGTGTTGTAGGCTGAGGCGCATCAGAAGTTTTTCCTCAGATCCAACCCACGATAGAGTGATGCCACTTGATCGGCATAGCCATTAAACAGCAGTGTCGGCTGGCGCTGAACATCAAGAATGCCGCCAGAACCAATAAAGCGCTCAGTGGCCTGTGACCAGCGCGGATGATCCACATGTGGGTTCACATTGGCATAAAAGCCATACTCGCCTGGGGCACTCAGATTCCAGGTTGTAGGGGGCTGATCATTGGTCAGGCGAATATGAACAATGGATTTTATCCCTTTAAAACCATATTTCCACGGCGTAATCAGCCGCAGTGGTGCGCCATTTTGCGGTGGTAGTGCTTTGCCATAAACACCCAGTGTCATGAAGGCTAGCGGGTGCATCGCCTCATCCAGTCGTAGCCCTTCGACATAGGGATATTTGAGGCCGCCGCCAATAAAGCGGTCTTCCTGCCCTGGCATCTGGTCTGGGGCATAGAGGGTCTGGAATGCGACGTAGCGCGCATTACTGGTCGGTTCAACCAGCTTTAGCAGTTTCCCCAGTTCAAAACCAATCCACGGCACCACCATTGACCAGGCTTCAACGCAGCGCATACGATAAATGCGCTCCTCCAGTGGGAAGCGCTTCATCAGATCATCCATATCCAGCGTCATAGGCTTAGCCACTTCACCGTCGATTTTGATTTGCCAGCCTTCTGTTTTCAGGGTGCCGGCATTGGCGGCGGGATCGGCTTTATCCAAACCGAATTCATAGAAATTATTGTAGCCCGTCACCTTGTCTTCCGGCGTCATCGCCAGATTGGGGTGATAGGCGGCGGATTGGGTAAACTCCAATGGCTTGCCCGAAGGGGCTTTGGGGCGGTTATTGCCCTTAAACCATGCTAGCAAATCGGCCTGTGCTGAGGTGGGTAGCGCCAGCGTGGCGGCAGTAATTCCCAATGCCTGCAATACCTTGCGGCGCTGGTAAAAGATGTTCTCAGGGGTGACGTCCGCTTCCGTCAATTTGCGCGGCGAATTATTGGTACGAGAAGTGTGATTTTTGGCGAAAACGTTGCGCATAGAGTTACTCCATCGAACAGCGTGTCATATTGATTGTGGTGATATTAATCATGGCGGCTTATGGCGATAAGTGCGAGAGAGCAAAGAAAAATTTAAAAATAATTACAATGGGGGGAGGAGATAAACCGGGAGAGTCATCCCCCCGGCGTTATTGATAGAAAAACGGTGTTACGGTGCTGATGCTGATGAGAAAACGAGTTAATCAGCGCACTTTAACCAAGGTTCGGCCCGTGACTTCATTCGCTAGCAAGCGAGCGGCGATGGTCGGCGCATCGGCTAACGTGATGGATTGTGATGCTTGTTGGTAGAAGCTTTCAGGTAAGATCTTCAGCAGCCGCTGCCAGGCCTGCTGGCGGCGCGGTTGTGGGGTCATCACTGAATCTACCCCTTGCAAGCACACATTACGCAGAATAAATGGCATCACGGTGGTCGGCAGGGTATAACCGCCCGCTAGCCCACATGCCGCAACAGTGCCGTTGTAGTTCATCTGCGCCAGCACTTTAGCCAGCAATTTGTCACCAACGGTGTCAATAGCACCTGCCCATAGCTGTTTTTCCAGCGGGCGCGAAGCATCAAGATACTCATTGCGGGATAATACCCGACGCGCACCCAAACTTTTCAGGTATTCGCTGTTGCTGTCACGGCCCGAAATCGCGGCAATCTGGTAGCCCAGCTCAGAAAGCAGGGCTACCGCGGTGCTACCTACGCCACCACTAGCACCAGTGACGACCACTTCACCGCTTTCAGGTGTGACGCCACCCTCTTCCAGCGCCATGACGCACAACATTGCAGTAAATCCCGCAGTGCCGATAATCATCGCTTTACGGGGTTCCAGCCCTTCAGGCATGGGTACTAGCCAGTCGCCATTCACACGCGCTTGCTCCGCCAAACCACCCCAATGGTTTTCGCCAACTCCCCAGCCTGTCAGCAACACGGATTGACCCACGTGAAAACGCGGATCTTCGCTACTGTGAACGGTGCCTGCGAAATCAATACCGGGAACCATCGGGAATTCACGAATGATCTTCCCTTGGCCCGTGATGGCCAGTGCATCTTTATAATTCAGGCTGGACCAATTGACATCAACTGTGACATTACCGGCCGGCAACTGTGAGGGGGAGATTTCACGCACTTCTGCGGTGGTACGGCCTTCAGTTTGCTCAAGAACAAGCGCTCGCATATCGCACTCCAGAAAACAGAAAAAGGATAAGTTAAGAGTGGGCCAATATAGCGGCAACATCAACCTTCCAGCCTGATCAAGGACAAAAATCAGGCCATTGATTTTGACTATGACTATCCTTGAAAGAGGAACCCCCGAATTTCAGGAAAAAGGGCGGAGTTATTGGGCTATTGTCGCATTATGAAGTAAAAAATCAGTTTTATGAGCTGTTTTTGTCATATAGTATTTTCCTCAAGGGAATTGAGTTTTCTACTTCATAATGCGCTTCGCAAGGCTAAGGGATGCGATTTACAACCAAACTTTCTGCGTTTGTGACACTGCTGGTCGTATTGGGCATGTGTTTGGTGCTACTGGGTAGCACGGCAAGTTTCTTCTATCTGTGTCAGAAAAAAATGGAGCATCGTCTCCAAGGTATTGTGACGGCTTATGATCAGTCGCTGCTGCTGCAATCGGCTGAACACGCGCGCGAATGGCTACCTATTATGATGCGAACGATTGGTGTCGTGGAGGTGAGTGTCCGGAACGAAACCAGTACGTTGTACCATCTCAAACTCCCCGCCACCTATACACCTTGGGATAGCAATAGTCAGCACCGCACGCGGGTTATACCTATGCTGCATCAACCGGGTGCATCGATGTATTTTACCTATATCGACCCCCTAAATAGCTATGCCCGCTCTCTTTATGCGGTGGCAATTTTGTCGCTGGCAGTGCTGGTGATCGCGCTCACACTATGGTTGAGTTTTCGGTGGCTGCGCGAACAGACTGCCGGCCAGGAGAAGCTAGAGTGGCGAGCAAAACGCATTCTCAATGGCGAACGTGAACACGCGATTCGCAGCGAAGGCCACGAATGGCCCCCCAGTGCCAGCCGCGCCATTGATCATCTATTAGCTGAGCTGACAGAGGTGAGGGCAGAGCGCAACCGTGTTGATACCTTGATTCGCACCTTTGCGGCGCAGGATGCCAAGACCGGTTTCAGTAATCGCCAATTCTTTGATAATCAGCTGACCACGCAACTGGAAGAGTCTGGTGCTCACGGGGTGGTGATGATGGTACAACTGCCAGATTTTGACCGCTTAAATGAAACGGATGATCATCAGCAAGTACAGGAGTTGATGCATTCGCTGATTAACATGCTTTCTACCTTTGTTGCCCGTCACCCCTCGGCGTTACTGGCGCGTTACCATCAAAATGAGATCGCCATATTACTGCCGCATAAAACCCTAAAATATGCCGATGTCATGGCCGCGCAACTGGTCCATGCGGTCGGGACCTTACCTGAGCCTCATATTATTGACCGTGAATCACTGCTGCATATTGGGATTGTGGCGTACCGCAGTGGCGAGTCTACCGAACAGATTATGGATAATGCCAGGCAAGCGACCAGAAATGCGGCGATGTATGGCGGGAATGGTTGGTATGTATTCGATACTCAAGTGGCGGAGAGAGGGCGTGGCAGTGTCAAATGGCGTACTTTATTAGAACAAACATTGGCGAGCGGGGGGCCAAGGCTCTATCAACGCCCGGTGATTACTGTTGACGGCAAGATTCATCATCGTGAAGTCATCAGTCGTATATTTGATGGTAAGCAGGAGCTGCTGGCGGCTGAATTTACCCCCTTGGTGCAACTGTTCGGTTTAGCTGAGCGTTATGACCGCCAAAAAATTGATCGGATAATTCCTTTATTATCTTTATGGCCGGACGAAACTCTGGCATTTTCTATCTGCGTTGATTCATTATTGCAGCGTCCTTTCCAGCGTTGGCTGCGGGATACACTATTACAATGCAAAAAATCGGATAGAACGCGGATTATCTTTGAACTTGCAGAGGCTGATGTGTGTCAACATATCGACCGCATCCGCCCGATGATACGTTTATTGCTTGGTGTGGGCTGCAAGGTGATGGTGTCGCAGGCCGGATTGACGGTTGTCAGCACCTCTTATATTAAGTCTCTACGGATTGAGATGATTAAGCTTCATCCGGGATTAGTCAGAAATATTAATTTACGTTATGAAAATCAGTTGTTTGTAGAAAGTCTTACCGGTGCTTGTGCCGGCGCACATGCAAAAGTTTTTGCCGCGGAAGTGCTTACCCGTGAAGAGTGGCAAACTCTGAAAGAGAAAGGTATTTATGGTGGACAGGGCAATTTTTTTGCTCCACCGACGCCTTTGATTCCCGGAAAGAAAAAATATTCGTATTAGGCTATGTTTAGCCTGATCGTTGAGCAAAAATTAACGTAGAATGTGTTGGTCATTTCCGTAAATCGTTGGTGGGCGCTTACTTCCAGCGAGAATCAGGTTAAATGTTAGATTTTATGTGCTGTGTTACGCCGGTCGTTGCGCAGAATCCGTGTTGTGCCAAGGTTTTATTCAACCTTTTCAAACAATATGGACTCTGAATGGAACGATATCGCAATAACGCAGCTACTTTTTCACCGAATCGGGACGTTTTTGCGCCTTGTCGCTGGTTCGTGTGGTTGGTAAAGTAGGCGGATTTTATTTTCCGCCCCCAGCTTGCAGGATTATCCTTTCGTTATGTTTAAGAAATTTCGTGGCATGTTTTCCAACGACTTGTCCATCGACTTGGGTACCGCCAATACCCTTATTTATGTTAAAGGACAAGGCATTGTACTGAATGAACCTTCAGTGGTTGCTATTCGCCAGGATCGTGCCGGTTCACCAAAGAGCGTTGCAGCTGTGGGCCATGAAGCCAAGCAGATGCTAGGGCGCACCCCCGGTAATATCGCAGCTATTCGCCCAATGAAAGATGGTGTTATCGCCGATTTCTTTGTGACCGAAAAGATGCTGCAACACTTTATTAAGCAAGTTCATAGCAACAGCTTTATGCGCCCAAGTCCGCGCGTACTGGTGTGTGTACCGGTCGGGGCTACTCAGGTTGAGCGCCGTGCGATCCGTGAATCTGCTCAGGGCGCTGGCGCTCGTGAAGTGTTCCTGATTGAAGAACCCATGGCTGCAGCAATTGGTGCTGGTCTGCCGGTCTCTGAAGCAACAGGTTCGATGGTTGTGGATATTGGTGGCGGGACCACAGAAGTGGCCGTTATCTCTCTGAACGGCGTGGTTTACTCCTCTTCTGTTCGTATCGGTGGTGACCGCTTTGATGAAGCCATCATTAATTATGTGCGTCGTAACTATGGTTCATTGATTGGTGAAGCGACTGCCGAACGTATCAAGCACAGCATCGGTTCTGCTTATCCAGGTGATGAAGTTCTGGAAATTGAAGTTCGTGGCCGTAACCTTGCTGAAGGTGTACCTCGTGGCTTTACCCTGAACTCCAATGAGATCCTCGAAGCACTGCAAGAGCCGCTAACCGGTATTGTTAGCGCGGTCATGGTTGCTCTGGAACAGTGTCCGCCAGAACTGGCATCTGACATCTCTGAGCGCGGTATGGTATTGACCGGTGGTGGCGCATTGCTGCGTAACCTGGATCGCCTGCTGATGGAAGAGACCGGTATCCCAGTGGTGGTCGCCGAAGATCCATTGACCTGCGTCGCACGCGGCGGTGGTAAAGCGTTGGAAATGATCGACATGCATGGCGGCGATTTGTTCAGCGAAGAATAGTCAGCCAAAAGGAGAAACGCCAGATCGAGGAACCCATATCCACGTTAAGTCGGGGATAGGTTTAGATTTGGCGCTTCTTCCTCATGTCGTCGAGGAATACGCATAATTTATGAAGCCGATTTTTAGCCGGGGTCCATCCCTGCAACTGCGGTTGTTCTTTGCCGTACTTGCCGCCATTATTTTGGTTATCGCTGATAGCCGATTGGGTACGTTTGTTAAAGTGCGCACCTATATGGACACCGCAGTAAGCCCTTTCTATTTTCTGGCCAATGGGCCACGCAAAGTTCTCGACAATGTTTCTGAAACTCTGGCGACTCGCGAGCAGCTTGAGCTGGAAAATCGTGCGTTGCGCCAAGAGTTATTACTGAAAAACACTGACCTACAGCTACTCGGGCAATTTAAGCAGGAAAATAACCGCTTACGTGAATTGCTGGGTTCTCCGCTGCGTCAGGACGAACAAAAAATGGTGACTCAGGTGATGTCCAGCGGGACAGATCCCTATAGTGACCAAGTGGTTATCGATAAAGGTTCTAACAATGGCGTGTACGAAGGCCAGCCGGTTATCAGTGACCGGGGTGTCGTCGGCCAGGTTGTCGCGGTGAGTAAATTAACTAGTCGCGTATTATTGATTTGCGATGCCTCCCATGCGTTACCTATTCAGGTGTTACGAAATGATATTCGGGTTATTGCCGCAGGGAGTGGTTGTACCGATGACTTATTACTGGAACACCTCCCCAGCAATACAGATATTCGCGTTGGTGATGTGTTAGTGACGTCCGGTTTGGGCGGCCGCTTCCCAGAAGGCTACCCGGTGGCGGTGGTCTCTTCGGTCAAAGTTGACAACCAGCGCGCCTATACTGTCATTCAGGCGCGCCCGACGGCTGATCTACAACGTTTACGTTACCTGTTGCTCTTGTGGGGCGCTGACCGTAATGGTGATCTGCCATTGCCGCCAGATGAAGTCCGCCGTGTGGCAAACGAACGTCTTGCGCCCATGATGTCGCAAGTGCTACCCGCCGCTGATGCCATGGGGCCACCCGCACCTTCTGCGGCGGCACCCACCGCAATCACTGCGCCGGGAGTCTCGCCATGAACCGTTACAGTAGCAATGGGCGTTGGGTTATCTGGTTATCTTTCCTGATTGCCATGGTGCTGCAAATTATGCCATGGCCTGAACAAATTTATATGTTCCGCCCTTCATGGCTGGCGTTGGTTTTAATTTATTGGGTGATGGCACTACCGCACCGTGTGAATGTTGGCACCGGCTTTGTACTCGGGCTGATTATGGATCTTATTTTGGGTTCCACACTTGGGGTGCGGGCGCTGGCACTGAGTATCATCGCTTATCTAGTGGCGTTTAAGTTTCAGCTATTTCGCAATATGGCGCTGTGGCAACAAGCACTTATCGTGATGCTGCTTTCGCTAACCATGGATGTGGTGGTGTTTTGGTCTGAGTTTTTAGTCATTAATGTCTCATTCCGCCCAGAAGTATTCTGGAGTAGTGTAGTTAACGGTATTCTTTGGCCTTGGCTATTTTTGTTAATGCGTAAAATTCGCCGCCAATTTGCGGTGCAATAAGGACTTAAGACTCATGACCGCCCTGTATCTTGCTTCTGGTTCTCCGCGTCGCCGTGAATTATTAGCCCTGCTTGATGTCCCGTTTGAGGTGCTGAAAACAGAGGTTGAAGAGCAACGTCAGCCAGAAGAGGGCGCACAAGAGTACGTCCAGCGTCTCGCGCAGGATAAAGCTCGTGCAGGGGTGGAGGTCGCGCCACAGGATCTGCCGGTATTAGGGGCAGATACCATCGTGGTGCTCAATGGGCAAGTTTTAGAAAAACCACGGAATACCGCACATGCCCAGCAAATACTGAGTGCATTGTCTGGGCAGCAACATCAGGTAATCACGGCAGTGTCGCTGGCTGATCAGCAAGATATGTTATCTGCCATGGTTGTGACAGATGTGACATTTCGTGTGTTATCCCAGTTGGAAATCAGTAATTATATTGCTACCGGTGAACCCATGGACAAAGCGGGCGCTTACGGTATTCAGGGGAAAGGTGGTTGTTTCGTCAGATCCATCACCGGCAGTTATCATGCTGTGGTCGGTCTGCCGTTGGTAGAAACCCATGAATTACTAAGTAATTTCATTGCGCTACGTAATGTGAGAGGAATACATGACAGCTGAATTACTGGTTAATATTACACCGTCTGAAACGCGGGTTGCCTACATTGATGGTGGCATCCTGCAAGAGATACATATCGAGCGTGAAGCCAAACGAGGGATTGTTGGCAATATCTACAAAGGCCGAGTCAGCCGGGTGTTACCGGGGATGCAAGCCGCTTTTGTCGATATAGGTCTGGAGAAGGCCGCCTTCCTCCATGCTTCCGATATCATGCCCCACACCGAATGCGTGGCCGGGGATGAGCAGAAAAATTTCAATGTGCGCGATATCGCTGAACTGGTTCGTCAGGGGCAGGATTTAATGGTGCAGGTGGTGAAAGATCCCCTCGGTACTAAAGGCGCACGTTTAACCACCGATATCACCTTGCCGTCGCGCTATTTGGTGTTGATGCCGGGAGCCGCCCATGTCGGTGTTTCCCAGCGCATTGAGAGTGAAGTTGAGCGCGAGCGGTTGAAAAAAACCGTGGCAGCCTATTGCGACGAGCAAGGCGGTTTTATCATCCGCACTGCTGCTGAAGGCATTGGCGAAGAGGAGTTATCGGCTGATGCTGCGTTTCTCAAACGCTTGTGGACGAAGGTTCAGGAGCGCAAAAAACGCAATATCACCAAATATAAGCTGTATGGCGAGATGGCACTGGCGCAGCGCGTGTTACGCGACTTTGCCGGAGCGGCGCTGGATAAAATTCGCGTCGACTCCAAACTGACTTACGATTTGCTGGTGGAGTTTACCAGCGAATATATTCCGGAAATGACCGAAAAACTGGAGTTGTACGCCGGTAAGCAACCGATCTTCGATCTCTACGATGTCGAAAACGAAATTCAGCGCTCATTAGAACGTAAAGTTGAATTAAAATCAGGCGGTTACCTGATTATTGACCAGACAGAAGCCATGACCACCGTGGATATCAACACCGGTGCATTTGTTGGTCACCGCAATCTTGACGAAACCATTTTCAATACCAATATTGAGGCCACTCAGGCTATCGCCCGCCAGCTGCGGATGCGTAATCTGGGGGGGATTATCATCATTGATTTCATTGATATGAGCAACGAAGAACATCGTCGGCGTGTATTGCATTCACTGGAACAGGCCCTGAGTAAAGATCGGGTAAAAACCAGTATTAATGGTTTCTCTCAGCTAGGCTTAGTCGAAATGACGCGCAAGCGCACGCGGGAGAGCATTGAGCACGTCTTATGCAATGAGTGCCCGACTTGCCGTGGCCGTGGAACGGTGAAATCAGTGGAAACCGTGTGCTACGAAATCTTGCGCGAAATTGTGCGTGTTCACCACGCTTATGACTCTGATCGCTTCCTGGTCTATGCTTCCCCAGCGGTGGGAGAAGCGCTGAAAGGCGAAGAGTCCCATGCACTGGCCGAGGTGGAAATTTTCGTCGGCAAGCAGGTCAAAGTTCAGATTGAACCACTGTATAACCAAGAACAGTTTGACGTGGTGATGATGTAAGAGCCCTCTAGCCTTACATGGGATGAATGCGATTAAGATCTGCTGCTAGCTCTGCAGCGGATGGCAAGGAGAGATGTGTGAGGCGACTGCCCAGGATAATGTTCGCGACAGGCGCCACAATAATTGTTGTGGTGGCGCTGTTGGTCAGTGGGCTACGCATGATGCTGCCTCTCATCAACGATTATCGTCCGCAAATCGTGGCCAAAGTTCAGTCCATAAGCGGGATCCCACTGGAGGTGGGGTTCATGCAGGGGACATGGGAAACCTTTGGCCCGACGCTGGAATTGCGCGATATTAGCGCTAAATTGCCGCAAGCCAACTGGCAGGTGCAACGGGTGACCCTTGCGCTCGATGTATGGCAGTCATTGCTACACTGGCGCTGGCAGTTTCGCGATATGACCTTTTATCAGTTGCAGCTTGACCTGAATACCACGCTGGATGCGCAGCAAAACAGCAGCCGCAATCTTGAAACCGGTAATATCACCGATATACTCCTGCGCCAGTTGGACCATTTCGACCTGCGCAACAGCCGTGTTTCCTTCCTCACTCCCTCTGGCCCCCGTGCCGAATTAGAGATCCCGCAACTGACCTGGCTTAACTCCCGTAACCGGCACCGCGCCGAGGGGCAAATTAGCCTTTCGACCATTAATGGGCAGCACGGCGTGGTGATGGTGCGGATGGATCTACATGATAATCAGGGAATTTTAAATAATGGTACGGTTTATATGCAGGCCGATAATATCGACCTAAAACCTTGGATTAGCCGCTGGTTGCACAATAATACCGGGCTGGAGAGTGCTGAATTCAGCTTGGCGGCTTGGCTGAGCATTAAAAGTGGCGAGATCTACAGTGGCAATGTTCTGCTCAGTGAGGGGCAAGCCAATTGGACGACCGGTAACGAAAGCCATCAGCTAGCGGTAGACAATTTTGTGTTGGAAGGCCGCCGTCAGGGCAATGGCTGGCAAATTGATGCGCCGCAATTGAGCCTGAAAACCGATGGGCAATCTTGGCCAAAAGGGCAACTCTCGGCGCTATGGCTACCTGAAAATACTCAATTCATTGGCCCAGACCAATCCCAAGAATTACGCATTCGCGCCACCAATATTCAGCTTGAACGTGTAGGGCCGCTATTACCCACACTGTCACTGTTTACCCCTGAATTAATGAATCGCTGGGCAGATTTGCGCCCGCAAGGCATGGTTGATGCGCTGGCATTAGACATTCCTATCAGCCAGCCGCAAAAGAGCCGTTTTCAGGCCAAATGGCACGATATCAGCTGGCAACACTGGGAACTGCTGCCGGGCGTAAATAACTTCGCCGGTGCATTAAGCGGTTCTGCTGAGCAAGGTCAGCTGGAGATTAATCTTAAAAACAGTACCTTGCCTTATGGCGATATGTTCCGTGCGCCATTGGAAGTGAGTCAGGCCAGCGGCACCGTGAACTGGCGGATTGATGATAAAGGTTGGGAGCTGTGGAGTGACCAACTGGATGTTAGGGCTAAATCGCTGTGGGGCAATGGCAGTTTTCACTATCAACAACCTGATAAAGGGCAACCCTGGCTTAAAATCCTGACCGGTATCCGTCTGTATGATGCCACTGATGCCTGGCGTTACTTCCCTGAACACCTGATGGGCAAGAAGCTGGTGGATTATCTGACCGAGGCGTTACAGGGCGGGCAGGTCGACAACGCCACACTGGTTTATAACGGCAACCCTCATGATTTCCCTTATAAACATAAAGAGGGCCAGTTCCAGGTCTATGTGCCGCTGCGTAACGCCACCTTCCAGTTCCAACCGGATTGGCCTGCATTAGAGAATTTAGCCATCGACCTGAATTTCCTCAATGAAGGTCTGTGGATGGACGCCCCCCATACAATGTTGGGTAATGTCACTGGCAGCAATATCAGCGCCATCATTCCCGATTATCTGAAAGAAAAACTCTATGTTGATGCCGAGGTGGTTGGCGAAGGGCGCGATGTTCACGACTACTTTATCAAGACGCCGCTCAATGATTCGGTTGCTGAAACACTGGAGGAGTTACAGGTGGGGGGTAAGGTTAGTGGGCGCTTACACCTGGACATTCCGTTGGAAGAGGGCCGTATCACGCACGCCAGTGGCGAAGTGACACTGAGGAATAACACCCTGTTGGTGAAGCCGCTGAAAAGCCAACTGGAGAATATCAGCGGCAAGTTCCGCTTCAATGATGGCAATCTCGATAGCGATAGCTTATCAGCCAACTGGTTCGGGCAGCCGCTAACAGTTGATTTCACCACCGAAGAGCAGCCAAAGAACTTTTTGGTGAATGTTGGGCTAAATGGCGACTGGCTACCGGCTAAATTACCGGGGGTGCCGGACGATGTGGCGAAATTGCTCAGTGGTAGTGCCAATTGGCAGGGCAAGGTGGTGGTGCAATTACCTAAAAATGGCAAGCCGGATTACAAAATAGATGTCACTGCGGATCTAAAGAAAGTGAGTAGTCACTTACCTCCGCCGCTAGATAAATCAAATGGTCAGGCGCTACCGCTTCATGTGCAGGCCATCGGCGGACTGGACTCATTTACGCTATCGGGCAGCGCGGGGAGTGATAACCATTTCAATAGCCAATGGTTGCTGCTAAAAGATAATGTTGAGCTGGCGCGTGCTATTTGGCAAAGCGCTAAGCAGGAAACGGATAGCAAAAAAGCTCCGCCTTTGCCGGATGAAAAAGGTTTGGTGCTCAAATTACCGCCATTGGATGGTGAGCGCTGGCTGGCCTTGCTGGCACCGGATTTGGCAACAGTGACTGCGCCATTTGCCTCATCTGCGCAACCTAAAATCAAGGGCGGCAGTTCCAATGTCACTCTCCCTAAGCGGCTGATATTAGAAACGCCACAATTACTGGTCGGTGGGCAGGCCTGGCATCAACTGACACTGCTGATCGAACCACTGATCACCGGCACCAAAGTCACGGCAAAAGGCGAGGAGGTCGAGGGTAGCCTGCTGATGGAAGAGCATGGGCCATGGCACGCCGATATTGATTATCTCTATTACAACCCTCAATGGACGGCGAGCGAGGCGCAAGATCCGTTAGCGCAAGCGGCATTGCAGCCGCCAGAAAGCCCCAGTAAAATCTCGTTCCGCGATTGGCCAGCACTGCAATTGCGTTGTAAAGCTTGCTGGATTTTGGGGCAAAATATCGGGCGGATTAATGCGGATCTGACACCCAAAGGCGATATTTTGATGCTGACCAATGGTCTGATTGAAGCGGGTAATGGGCGGGCCAAAATAACCGGGCAGTGGCAACAAGATAGCTCTGGCGATAAGACTGCGCTCAATGTTGCACTGACGGGGCCAAAAATCGATGACACCATCTCGTTCTTTGGTCTGACGACACCAATAAAAGATGCCTCATTTGATATCAATGCCGATCTAAACTGGCGTGGGGTGCCGTGGCAGCCACAGATTAATAGCCTAAACGGGACGTTAAAGAGTAGATTGGGGCGAGGGCTGTTGACGGATCTTGGCGGCGGGCGCGCAGGCCAGCTACTGCGGCTGGTCAGCTTCGACGCACTATTACGTAAGCTCCAGCTCGACTTTAGTGATACGTTTAGTCGTGACTTCGCGTTTGATTCTATTCGCGGCACCGCCAATATCAAAAATGGCGTCATGCACACCAATGATTTAGTGGTGGATGGATTAGCCGCCGACATTGCCATGAGCGGTAATGTGGACTTGGTTAAACGCCAGATCGCCATGGAAGCGGTTATCACGCCAGAGATTTCGGCGACCGTCGGTGTCGCCACCGCCTTTGCCATCAACCCGGTGGTGGGGGCTGCAGTATTCGCCGCTTCGAAGATTTTAGGCCCATTATGGAGCAAGGTTTCGTTAATTCGCTACCAGATCACCGGTAGTTTGGATCAACCGACCATCCATGAAGTATTACGCCAGTTAAAGGAGAGTAAGGCGCCATGAAAAATGCCAATGTTGCATTATTGCAGTTATGCAGTGGTGAAAATACCCGTGATAATTTGGCTCAAATTGAGCAGCAGATCAAACAGTTAAACTCGGGTATTAAGCTGGTTCTGACGCCGGAAAATGCACTGTTATTTGCCAATGCCGCCTCTTATCGCCACCATGCAGAGCAGCACAACGACGGGCCATTGCAACAAGAAGTGCGTGAGATGGCGCGCCGCTATGGTGTCTGGATCCAAATCGGTTCTATGCCGATGATAAGCCGTGAGTCACCGGACCTTATCACCACCAGTAGCTTGCTGTTTGATGACCAAGGTGAGCTAAAAGCTCGCTATGATAAAATTCATATGTTTGATGTGGATATCAACGATATGCATGGCCGTTATCGTGAATCAGATACCTATCAGGCAGGGCAGGAAACCACGGTGGTGGACACCCCGGTAGGCCGCTTAGGTATGACGGTGTGCTATGACTTGCGTTTCCCCGGCTTATTCCAGGCTTTACGGGCGCAGGGCGCGGAGATTATTACCGTCCCGGCGGCCTTTACCAAAATGACCGGTGAAGCTCACTGGGAAATATTATTGCGCGCACGGGCGATTGAAAACCAGTGCGTGATTTTGGCTGCAGCCCAGGTAGGGCGGCACGGTGCTACCCGTCGTACTTGGGGCCACACTATGGCGGTCGATGCCTGGGGCAAAATATTGGGGCAGAACCCCGATGCGGTGGCTGCCTTAAAAGTAAAAATTGAAACCACAGGTTTGAAAACTATCCGTAATCAAATGCCGGTATTGCAGCACAATCGCTTTTTAGCGCCGCTGGTGCCGTCATCGCATAAACCATCATCTAATTAAAGAGTGAAAACTATGAGCCTCTCGTTTGTCAGTGAGCAATTACTCGCTGCTAACAAGCTGAACCATCAGGACTTGTTCTCAGTGTTGGGGCAGTTGGCTGAACGCCGCCTCGATTATGCTGACCTGTATTTCCAGTCCAGCTACCACGAGGCATGGGTGTTGGAAGACAGCATCATCAAAGATGGCTCTTACAATATTGATCAGGGCGTGGGTGTGCGTGCGGTCAGTGGTGAAAAAACCGGTTTTGCGTATGCAGACCAAATTACTCTGAATGCTTTGCAACAAAGTGCCCATGCTGCGCGCAGCATTGTGCGCGATATTGGCAATGGCAAAGTGCATACCTTGGGTGAAATTGCCTATCAGCCACTCTATCCGCTGCTGGACCCCCTGCAAAGCTTGTCGCGGGAGGATAAAATCGCGCTGTTGCATCGCGTCGATAAAGTCGCTCGCGCCGCCGATAAGCGGGTGCAGGAAGTGAGCGCTAGCTTAACTGGCATCTATGAGCAGGTGCTGGTGGCTGCCACTGATGGCACGCTGGCCGCCGATGTGCGCCCATTGGTGCGCTTGTCAGTCAGCGTCTTGGTGGAAGAGAACGGCAAACGCGAACGCGGTGCCAGCGGTGGCGGTGGTCGTTTCGGCTATGACTACTTCCTGGAAACCGATGACGGCGAAGTGCGCGCGGATAACTTTGCCAATGAAGCGGTCAGAATGGCGCTAGTTAACCTTTCCGCCATAGCTGCCCCTGCCGGTGCCATGCCAGTGGTATTAGGTGCCGGCTGGCCGGGTGTGCTGTTGCATGAAGCGGTTGGTCATGGCTTAGAGGGCGATTTCAACCGCCGTGGTAGTTCTGTCTTTAGCGGGCAAATGGGTAAGCTGGTCGCCTCCGAGCTGTGTACCGTGGTGGACGATGGCACCATGCAAGGCCGCCGTGGTTCACTGGCTATTGACGACGAAGGTGTGCCGGGCCAATACAACGTATTGATCGAAAACGGCATTCTGAAAGGCTATATGCAGGATAAGTTGAACGCGCGCCTAATGGGGGTTGCCCCAACAGGTAATGGTCGCCGCGAATCTTACGCGCATTTACCGATGCCGCGTATGACCAATACTTATATGTTAGCGGGCAAATCGACACCAGAAGAGATTATCGCCAGTGTGGAATATGGCCTCTACGCGCCAAACTTTGGTGGTGGTCAGGTGGATATCACCTCCGGCAAATTCGTGTTCTCAACCTCTGAAGCTTACTTAATCGAAAAGGGTAAAATCACCCGCGCGGTAAAGGGCGCGACCTTGATTGGCTCCGGTATTGAAGCGATGCAGCAGATCTCGATGGTCGGCAACGATCTGGCGCTGGATAAAGGCGTCGGCGTCTGCGGCAAAGAGGGTCAAAGCCTGCCCGTGGGGGTCGGCCAACCGACCTTGAAGCTGGATAATCTGACAGTGGGTGGCACGGCTTAAGGTCGTTGATGAGCCATTAAAGGATATTTTTAATGGCTCTTTTAAAGATGTCTTTTATGGACTGTTATGATGTTATATAGCCAAAGGAGATATTTACGGCTTTTAAAACCCTGACAACCAAAACCATAAATATCATCGACTTAAAACGTAATCACGATCTGTACTCCCAATCAATTAATACAGTACATAACGGAGGGCTGTCACTCACTCGAGTGCGTTATAGCGATTACGGGTGATCATCTCATCGGGTGCATCACTGGCGTTGGTGGGGGTGTTGTTATAAATAATGGGATTAAATGCGTTAGTCATTTTATTTTCCTTTATTAATTTTAATTACATAAAGAATTTGGATTTATTAATTTTTTTTGATAAAGATAGTTCGTGCATTGCCATTTTAACCATCTCTTTTATATTGCTAGGGAGTTGTGATACATACTCTTTTTGCTCATTTTGATTCAATGAATCATCATTAATGGAAATATTTATACCGCTCATATCTTCTTTGTTACTGAAGATATCATCTGCTTTGTATTTGGGTAAAATAATATTTGGTGAATTTAACTGAGCAGATTTGAAGTTTAGCTTCATATTTCCATCACTATCCGAGTGAACAAAGAAGCCTAGCCAATGAGACGATATAGTCTGAGTGTCTATCCAATTTTCAAATGCACTTTTTTTATTTGACGCTGGTTTTCCCTCTCCCTCTAAGTAAAAAGCAGCTCGCCCATGATCTAAATTTCTTAATTTTTTGTTTGAATAAGGCTTCTCATTGTTTTTTGCAAGATGTTTATCTCTATAAAACCATTGTTTTTTTAGTTCGCTATATTCCCAAGGTATTTGACCGGCCCCACCTTTTCTTTCATTTCTTGATGTTGCAGGAATTAAATAAATCTCTTTATTTCTAGCATCAATCATACCTGAAAATGCGTTACCTTTTTTCGCATGCTTCCAGTTGTGTTTTGCTTGTTTAGAAAGCTTTAGTTCTTTAGGCATGCTTTTTAACCAATCTCTTGCTGCTCCAGTCTGTCTGGCTTCTAAATATAAATTAAAATAACTAACAGCAACGCTAAGTTCTAAATTTTTCCAACTGTCATTGAAAATGGCACCGCCAGTCATAGGGGCAATAACTCCATTAACTGATGATTTATTGAATTCATCTTGTAGATTAATTCCCATTAACCCATCTTCATCCATCAACGTAACTGGATTATTCCTCACCATCCGATATAAATTCAGTCCATCAATGGTCCCTGCCGGGTCGGCGCTTAACCATCTGCCCAGCCAAGGCTGGTAATAACGGTGACCATAATAGTAGAGGCCGGTGGCATCGCGCTCTTTACTGGAATAGCGCACGGTTTTATATTTCGCTTCCATGGTATTGCGGGCAGAAAATACCGCAGTACCGCCAAACGGGTAATACTCCTCCTGACTGATAATATCGCCATTATTGTCCAGCTCTAATAAACTGGAGCCAATCTGATTATCGAAACTGTAACGTAACTGCCCGTTATCAATGCCCTCCGGTTTGCCGTGTTCCCACAGCAGCACTCGCACCTGTGCGCGGCCGGCGGCACCGAGGGTAATGACCTGAAAATCTTCGGTAAGTTGTTGACCATTGTACTGAGTGCGCAGTTCCAGACCTGGCAGGTAGGTAACTGTTGTGGTTTGAGCGGTGTTATTGGTGTGCTGAATGCTTTGCTTGACGACTCGCATACCATCGCTGCCATAGAGGTAGCTTTCATAGTCATCACTGGCGCTGTTTTCCGCACCTCGCTTCACGGTGGTGACCTGCTGTAATTGGTTGCGCGCATCCCATTGCAGCGGCTGGCCAGGCTGTAACTGCCGCTGATTCCCGGCGGCATCAAATTGACTGCGGATATCAGTGGCGGTGAGGCCATCCTGCTGTTGAATGCCGTGGTTGCTGGTATCGGAAAGGGTGATGTGGGTACTGTACTGGCTGGCCCCGGTATGTTGTATTTTCAGCAGGTTACCGGCACGGTCATAGGTGTAACTGCGGGTGTAATTGACATATTGATTGCCGTCGGTAAGCGAACTTAAGGCGGGGAGAGCGGCACTTTGCGCGCAGTTGTTGTCTGATTCGCG
>NZ_CAWQAF010000007.1:0-100009 GCF_963892745.1 Yersinia sp. Marseille-Q3913
TAAAGTGATAACGCTATAATGATTTTAACGTGACACAGAATTCTGAACGCTCTCTGAGGTTGCTCATCTTTAGTCCATAACGGTTTATGGCATTTTCTAGCTAACTCAATTAATACATTCAGTTGTTCCTCCGTCTGTACCATCGCCGGGCCACCTTGTTTACGCAGAATTTTTATAATTGATTCCAGACTCAGAGTCGAATCTAGTTTGATTAACTCCATGGCGACAATTACTACCCCGGTACGCCCAACACCTGCACTACAGTGGATCACTGGCAGCGCCTTACCTGCAGTTTCAATTGCTCTACTGGTGTTTCCGTCCTTAGGGTTGGCATAAACATTAAACATTTTATCGTGTAATTGATGAATATGTTTTGCCAATAAATAGAGCTCGTCAACCGATAGAGAGGTTCTGTCTGGCCAATCAGTTATGCGAATCACGGGAACAGCAATACACTTTTTTTCTTTTTCATATTTATACTTTTCTGATGATTCAGTTATAGACATTTGATAGTATTTTGCATTTGGCAATGATTCAGTTGTAGGTAATTCAATTAGAAATGATTCAGTTGGCACTGGTTCAGTTGGCACTGCTACAATATGTGATTTTGTTATATATATAGAAGTATCTTTAGACTCTTTAAAATAAGGAGGGTAAGGTTTATCTATAAAGAAAGGTTTAAGATCAAATATCTTCTCTTCACCAATGACAACCAAGATTGTCACTCGTAAATCCATAAGCATGTTAATAAATGAAGGAACAGCATTTTCTGTAGGAAACTGGCAACGTATACTCCCTTTACTGGTTCCTAGATTGATATGGTTAGCGGGTAAATGCGTGCCATCTGGCGCAGTAATCGCTGTTTCTTCGAGGGTGGCTATACCTATATATCTTTTATGATTATCATCAATTTTTGATTCTGTATAACCTTTTTCTTCGTGTCGGATTTTTTCTCTAAGATCTTTTTGATCTTCTTCGAGTATCTTCATAAATTGGTCAATTTCAGTTAAATGACGAGGGGGTTCTGCTATGGGAAGAGTAAGAGTAAGATGGTTACCGGAGACTGCTCTAGGCATAGGATTTTCCTATCAGTTAGTTAATTGGCGTTTCCTGACACCTCAATATAGAGTGCGCCAATAAGTACGTATTTTATAAATAACCAGCTATTTATATTCTTGGGATATTTAAAAATATCTATTAGGCAGTTAAACCGATGCTTTTCATCTCTATCCCATGCTATCTCAATTGGCAACACGCCCCATTGTTGGTTACCCTAGATAAGCTGTCTGCTCTATCAGTCAGCATTTGGCGGTATTTTTTTGCGTAATCTCTCCCGCAGGGAGCTTTTTGTAGGATGGTTCAAATGGAAGAATTAAACGTAGTCGATGGCATCAATAACGCGAGTACCTGGTTGGTGGATAACCAAGATTTGCTGATTCAATATGCAGTCAATCTTGTCGCGGCACTGTTGATCCTGACTGTCGGTTCGATCATCGCCAAAGTGGTCTCGCGGATGTTGGGTCGGGTCATGAAGTTACGGGGCATCGATGTCACAGTAGCGGATTTTCTGGCAGCAATGGCGCGTTACAGCATTCTGGCCTTCACTATCGTTGCAGTATTGGGCCGCCTTGGTGTGCAGACCGCCTCGGTGATTGCAGTTATCGGTGCCGCCGGCTTGGCCGTGGGTTTAGCGTTACAAGGCTCACTGTCCAACTTTGCAGCCGGTGTGCTGCTGGTGGCTTTCCGTCCGTTTAAAGCGGGTGAGTATGTCGATCTGGGCGGTGTGGCAGGTACTGTGGTACAGGTGCAGATTTTCTCAACTACTCTGCGTACCGTTGATGACAAAATCATTGTAGTACCCAATGGCAAAATCATTGCCAACAACATCATCAATACCAGCCGTGAACCAAACCGCCGTACTGATATGGTTATCGGTGTGGCTTACGATGCTGATATTGATGTGGTGAAGAAAGTGCTGGGTGACATTATTGCTGCTGATAAGCGCATTATGCATGATCAGGGCGTCACGGTTCGCCTCAATGAGATGGCACCCTCTTCACTGAACTTCACCGTACGCGTCTGGACCACCAATGGCGATGCGATGGAGGTGTATTGGGATCTGATGGAGAGCTTCAAGCGCGCACTGGATGCCCATAAAATTGGCATTCCATACCCGCAGATGGATGTGCATTTGCATCAGGTAGCCAAAACGGAATCTAGCCCGTCGGCGTAAATCTCAGATCACGGTAAATCCTGTCAAAACGGGCTATTATTGGCCCGTTTATCCGCTCTTTTTCCCGCCAATGCGCTTCAATTTATTGATTATTAGTTTTACTTATAGTTGATAAGAAATATCAATTTCCTCTGATGATTATCTCCCCGTACTATGCTGCTAATCGCTCTCCTATCTTCTCAATCAGTTCTGAGTATTATTTAAAGGTAACAGTATGTTAGCTGTATTTTTACAAGGTTTCGCCCTCAGTGCCGCCATGATTTTGCCCCTTGGGCCACAAAATGCCTTTGTGATGAATCAGGGTATCAAGCGGCAACATCATTTGATGAGTGCCTCGCTGTGTGCCTTGAGTGACATCATCCTCATCTGTGCGGGCATTTTTGGCGGCAGTGCGCTACTGAGCCGCTCACCACTGCTGTTAGCGCTGGTGACGTGGGGCGGCGTAGCTTTCTTGCTCTGGTATGGTTGGGGGGCGTTAGTCGCCGCGTGGCGGGGTGAGGGCGTATCCTCTTCTGCCACTGCGGGCGCACAGGGTCGCTGGCCGATAGTGGCCACTCTGCTCGCGGTGACCTGGCTTAATCCCCATGTCTATCTCGATACTTTTGTGGTGCTGGGGAGTCTCGGTGGTCAACTGTTACCTGATGTCCGTCCCTGGTTTGCTTTTGGCGCGGTGAGTGCGTCGGTTGCCTGGTTTTTTGCACTGGCGCTGCTGGCGGCATGGCTATCGCCATGGCTTAACCGGCCCACCTCACAGCGGGTGATTAATCTGCTGGTGGGGGGCGTGATGTGGTTTATCGCCTTTCAGTTAGCGCAGCAGGGATTAAATCTGTGAGTTTTATCATTAATCCGAATCCCATGCCTCGAAAGATATGCTACGGTTGATGTGTTGATGGCGTTACCGACGGCAAATTAATCACTCTGCCAATAGGACCCCAGTAAGTGTAATTAACTGCAAATATATTTGTGGCTGATTGAATTGACTGGTTATCTGGTTGGTGTGGACTTACTTACCATGAATAATTTGCCATACATATATTAGGAGGCACCGTGAAGTTGAAGACATTGGCTTTGGCCGCAATGATGGGATTAGGGACGTTACCTTTGGCGCTACCAGTTCAGGCTGCCGAAGTGCCAGAAGGGCCGCATGTTGTCACCTCCGGTACGGCCAGTGTTGATGCGACACCGGATATCGCCACCATCGCCATTGAGGTCAGTGTATCGGCCAAAGATGCGGCCGATGCTAAAAAGCAGGCAGATACCCGCGTCGCGCAATATTTTGATTTCCTACGCAAAAGTGGCATTGATAAGAAAGATATCAATGCAGCTAATATTCACACCCAGCCTGAATACGACTACCAGAAAACCGGTGAAGCAGTATTGAAGGGTTACCGCGCGGTGCGCCAAGTTCAGGTCACCCTGCGCCAGCTTGATAAGTTGAATGAGTTGCTGGATGGGGCGCTGAAATCGGGTCTAAATGAGATCCGTGCCGTGGAGCTAGGGGTCGCAAACCCGGACACTTACCGTGAACAGGCACGTAAAAAAGCCATTGAAAACGCGATTAGCCAGGCTGGTTCTTTAGCGGAAGGATTTAAGGTCAAACTGGGGCCTGTTTACAGTATCCGTTACCATGTGGCTAACTACCAGCCGATGCCGGTAGCCCGCATGTTTAAGAGCGCTGAAGCAGCACCGGCCACGGATGCGGCCCAAACTTACGAACAACAGACCATCCATTTCGATGATCAAGTTGATGTGGTGTTTGAGCTGCAAACGGCGACCCCTGCCGCCAAATAACTCAGTCCTGCCGCAATACCTGACGCCCGTAAGATAGCAGGGCGTCAGTCACTTTCCTCATGGTCCGACTTTCCGGTGCAAAACGGTGCCAGAACAGCATCCGCCGCTGCCGCAGGCCCGGAGTCAAATCAATCAACTCCCCTGATGCCAACTCTTTTTCGATTTGCAGATGCGGGATCATGCAGCAGGTGGTGCCTTGCCTTGCCAACTGCACAAAGGCTTCCGACGAGTTAACGATATGGCAGGGCACACTGCCGGGTGATAAATCAAAATTCTGTTGTAGAAACGCCTGATGCATATCATCCAGATGGTCAAAGGCCACCGCAGGTGCTTTCAGCAATGCCGAGCGGGTCACGCCATTGGGGAAGTAGCGTTCAGCGAAGGGTTTGGACGCCACAAACAGATAGTCCAGCGCACCCAGTTGGTCAACCAAACAGCTCGGTAGTGGCTGTGGCTGGATACTGACCGCCCCCACTACTTCACCACGGCGTAGCCGCTCCTGGGTTCGGGTTTCATCTTCAACCTGCAAATTCAGCCGGATAGGGGAGTCTGCCAGCACCGGTTTCAATGCCGGTAACAGCCAGGTCGCCAGACTGTCGGCGTTGACCGCCAGTGACAGCAACAGCGGCGTGTCTACCCCGTTATCATTGCCGAGCCACTCCTCCTCCAGCAACTCCACTTGATGCAGTAATGCGAGCAGTTTCTGCCCCTGCTCTGTAGGACGAGGGGGCACAGTGCGCACTAACAGCGGCTGACCGAACAGGTTCTCCAACTGCTTAATGCGCTGAGATACCGCCGATTGGGTGATACAAAGTTTTTGTGCAGCGCGTTCAAAACCGCGTTCACGGATCACCGCGTCCAGCGCTTGTAGCGTACGGTAGTCTGGGCGTTTCATCGGAGTCATCTCTCCAAATATTAAGTCGATACCGCACTATGCCACATTTCGTCGCCACATTTTGGTCATTTTGCTTTGGCTGAAGAGTAAAGTGCCCGCCATAAATAAGCCGCTATAACTGTGATCCAGCTAGAATTAACCGCGTCGCAAGTCCGCTTTATTGAGACGTTTTATCCTGTGCATGTTCTATAATAGGTACAGTTTTTTCATATCATAGGCAGTGAACTCACCATGACTCAGGATGAACTTAAAAAAGCAGTAGGCTGGGCAGCATTAGATTACGTCAAACCCGGCACCATCGTCGGCGTTGGCACTGGCTCCACCGCAGCACACTTTATTGATGCTCTCGGCTCCATCAAAGATCAAATTGAAGGGGCGGTTTCCAGCTCTGACGCCTCTACCGCTAAACTGAAAAGTTACGGCATTCATGTCTTTGATTGCAACGAAGTGGATGTGCTGGATATCTATGTTGATGGCGCTGATGAGATTAACGGCCATATGCAGATGATCAAAGGCGGTGGTGCGGCCCTGACCCGCGAGAAAATCATTGCGGCAATCGCCCGTAAGTTTATCTGCATCGCCGATGCGACCAAACAGGTTGATCTGCTGGGTAAGTTCCCGCTGCCCGTCGAAGTGATCCCGATGGCCCGCTCTTATGTGGCTCGCGAGTTGGTTAAGCTGGGTGGATTGCCTGAATATCGCCAAAATGTGCTGACCGATAACGGCAACGTTATTTTGGATGTGCACAATCTGACCATTTTGGATGCTGTTGCGCTAGAGAATAAAATCAACGGAATTGCCGGTGTGGTGACGGTCGGGTTATTTGCCAACCGTGGTGCTGATGTGGCACTGATTGGCACCGCTGATGGTGTTAAGACGATAGTAAAATAATCGGCTAAATCATTTTCAGGATGAGGTGACACAGCTTCATCCTGATAACTTTTTTGCCTTTAAATATCTTTTCTTAAAAACGTTAAATTTGGTGATATATATCACATTCTGTCATTTCAATTTATTAACCTGCCATTAACCCTCTCGCCGCCAGTTTTTTATTCCATAAATTAACACTTGTGCTGATTGTTATGCTGATAGGTAGGCAATCGTTTGTATTGCTGCCTGCGTAATATTTGTTATGTTGACAGGGTGCTGACCGGATTCATTCGATAGCGGCAGCCACATCTGAAGTCTGAAAATAGGGTCGGGGACATGGCAAAAGTATCACTGGAGAAAGACAGAATTAAGTTTCTGTTAGTGGAAGGGGTGCACCAGAGCACAGTTGATAATCTGCGTGCAGCCGGATATAGCAATATTGAATACCATAAAGGTGCCTTAGACACCGAATCACTGAAAGAATCTATTCGTGATGCCCACTTCATCGGAATTCGATCGCGCACTCATCTGTCCGAAGAGGTTTTTGCCGCAGCAGAAAAATTGGTTGCGGTTGGTTGTTTCTGTATCGGTACCAATCAGGTTGATTTAAAGGCGGCCACCACGCGCGGCGTGCCGGTATTCAATGCACCTTTCTCCAATACTCGTTCGGTGGCCGAAATGGTGCTGGGTGAGTTACTGCTGATGTTCCGAGGGATTCCGTCGGCGAATGCCAAAGCCCATCGTGGTGAGTGGAATAAGCTGGCGGTCGGCTCCTATGAAGCCCGCGGTAAGAAACTGGGCATCATCGGTTATGGTCATATCGGCACACAGCTGGGTATTTTGGCTGAAAGTGTCGGCATGAAAGTTTTCTTCTACGATATCGAAAATAAGCTGTCGTTGGGGAATGCACAGCAGGTTCGCCATCTGTCTGATTTGCTGAATATGAGTGATGTGATTAGCCTGCATGTGCCGGAAAACCACTCCACCAAAAACATGATTGGCCCTGAGCAGTTGGCCCTAATGAAGCCGGGCGCGATGCTGATTAACGCCTCACGCGGTACTGTGGTTGATATCCCGGCCTTGTGTGAGGTTTTAGCGAGCAATCATCTGGCAGGTGCGGCAATCGACGTCTTTCCTGAAGAGCCAGCAACCAATAAAGAGCCGTTCAATTCACCATTGTGCGAGTTTGATAATGTGTTATTGACTCCGCATATCGGTGGTTCAACTCAGGAAGCGCAGGAAAATATCGGTGATGAAGTGGCCGGTAAACTGGCGAAGTATTCTGACAACGGCTCCACACTGTCTGCGGTCAACTTCCCGGAAGTTTCTCTGCCAGCCCATGGTGATAATACCCGCCGTCTGCTGCATATCCATGAGAACCGCCCAGGCATTCTGACCAGCATTAACAGAATCTTTGCTGAGCAGAACGTCAACATCGCCGCGCAGTATTTGCAAACCAGCGCTGAAATCGGTTACGTCGTGATCGACGTTGAAACTGATGATGAGGAAAATGCAGAAAGAGCGTTGCAAGCGATGAAGGCTATCCCAGGGACTATCCGCGCACGTTTGTTGTATTAATATACTTTTCGTCCTTGACGTTGCAGTGTGGTTAGCGGCTCTCGCTCACCCGAATCACTTACTTGAGTAAGCTCATCGGGACTCGTTCGTTTGCTGCCTGGCTGTATCGCCAATGACTTTGAGTATAGATAAATGTTGTACTGATATGACTAAACACCCGCTATGTATAAGATATCGGGTGTTTTTTTATCTTGAACACCCTAGCTCACCAGCGCCAGACCTTTTCGGCTGTCACAATCTCTGGTAACGGCACATCCCAATATTCACTCGGTAAATGCTCGACTCGTTGGCAATCATGGGCCAGTCCAATAGGGTAGGGGCCAGCTTGCTGCCAGTGTTGCAGTGTACGATCATAAAAACCGCCACCCATACCTAAGCGCTGCCCATGGCTATCAAAGGCCACCAGAGGGGTGATGACCACATCCAGTTGATTGAGTGGCAGAACTTCACGCACATCAAGCTGTGGTTCCAGGATTTTAAGGCGATTACGGATGAGCTGGCTATCGGGGCGATAGCGGAGAAACAATAAATTGCCGGCGCTGAAAGGGTGGAGAACAGGTAGGTAAACCTGTTTTTGCTGCTGCCACAACATCTCAATGATAGGGCCGGTATCCAGCTCACCATCAAAGGAGAGAAATACCGCCACGGTGCTGGCCTGTTGAATTTTATCATGGGCAGCGAGATGACTGGCGACCAAATCAGCAGCGTGTTGCTGTTGTTCCGGTGTTAGCAGACGTCGACGCGCACGAATTTCTTTGCGAATGTTTTGCCGCTCAAGGGCGTGTTGTGGATTCAAAGCATGTTGCGGGTTTAGAAGCATGTAGTTGACTTAAAGACATATAGTTGACTTAAAGACATGTGATTTGCTTAAAGATAGGTAACTTAAAGATGTGATGAATAGCTTATGTCAAAACGAACCTGATAACTCAAAATATAAGTTACCCGCTAAGAAAGGGATCTCCGAGATGCCGCCGCAGGCTGTAACCCTTGAACCCATGGTTCAAGGTGAACGCAGCGTCGCAACCTTAAGGCTTCTCGGCGGACCGAGCATGCGCACCGGTTACGGAGGCACTACATTCTGTTGGTATTAAATATCGGCTCAGGGGACTGGCCCGCTGGCAAACACCTCAGAGAAATTCTTTACTCCCTATTGAATCTATCATTCAACAGAGAATTATTCAAACTGTGCATCCTGACGTTCAGAGATGCGACCTTGTTCAAGCAACGCCTGTTCAATGGTCTGTTGTAACATCCGAATACGTTGTTCCATATTGGATGCATAGTCACGGGTTTTCAACCTTTCCTGAGCTAATTCGTGACAGACGTTCAATGCCGCGATAAAAACTAACTGCTCAGTATTTGTGACTCTAGTGCGAACTTTAAGATCTTGCAACCGTTGGTTAAGATCCTCTGCAGCCATATTCAACGCATCTTGTTGTTCTGGCGGACAGTTAACCCTTAACGAGCGACCAAAAACTTGAATATCTACCGGTTGTGCAGACATGCCACCTTCCTGACTAATTTTCGCGCCAGCCTTGAAAACCAGAGGCAAATTGCTCGTAGCTGCAAAGCGGGCGTCACTATATATACCTGTTTACCAAGATACAACCCCTACCCGTCATCTTTCAAGTTGCTGGTGTGTTGGCTGCTCTCACTCACCCGAATCACTTATTGGTGTAAGTTCAGCGGGATTCCTTCGTTTGCCGCCTTCCTGCATCTTGAAAGCTATAGGGTAATATGGCTATGCGTTTTCTGGTATAGGGACTGAGCTTGATGGTAGCATAACATGAACTTATCCAGCCAACGATGACCAATACGCATGTCTATAGAGAATACACTACCCACTTATCAATCCGTTGCCCTGGCATTGAGCCAGCAAGCAGTGGCATTAACCCCTGCTGAAATGCATGGCCTGATCAGCGGCATGCTCTGTGGTGGCAGTAAAGACGAGGGCTGGCGCGTGCTGGTGCATGATCTGACCAACGACGGCGTTGCCTTCCCACAAACGCTAGGTTTGCAGTTACAGCAGTTACATCAAGCAACACAAGATGCGCTGGAAAATGAAGGTTTTATGTTTCAGTTGCTGATCCCCGAAGGCGATGAAATTACGGTATTTGAGCGCGCTGATGCATTATCCGGTTGGGTGAACCATTTCCTGTTAGGGCTTGGGATGCTGCAGCCTAAATTGGCGCAGGTGAAAGGAGAAGTGGGTGAAGCCATCGACGATCTGCGTAATATCGCTCAGTTAGGCTATGACGAAGATGAAGATCAGGAAGAGCTAGCCCAATCCCTGGAAGAGGTCATTGAGTATGTGCGTGTGGCCTCTATTTTGTGCCATATCGAATTTACGCAAGAAAAACCTACTGCGCCAGAGATGCGCAAGCCGACGCTACATTAAGCGAACCAACCCGTGTGTGCGTTGGATGATGAAAATCGGATATTTCAGGAGGGTGTAATGACTCAGCAAGAGTACCAGAACCGCCGTCAGGCGCTATTGGCGAAGATGGCTCCGGGTAGTGCGGCAATTATTTTTGCGGCGCCAGAAGCCACACGCAGCGCGGATTCTGAATATCCTTATCGGCAGAACAGCGATTTTAGCTACCTGACTGGCTTCAATGAGCCACAAGCGGTACTGATTCTGGTGAAAAGCGATGAGACTCATAACCACAGCGTGCTGTTTAACCGGCTGCGGGATTTAACCGCTGAAATCTGGTTTGGTCGCCGTTTAGGGCAAGAGGCGGCTCCCGCGAAGTTAGGGGTTGATCGGGCGCTACCTTTCGATGAGATCGATGAACAACTCTATCTACTGCTCAATCGGCTTGATGTGGTTTACCACGCGCAGGGCCAATACGCCTATGCAGATAAAATTGTCTTTGCCGCACTGGAAAGATTACGTAACGGTTTTCGTAAAAACCTGCGCGCGCCCGCGACCTTAACTGACTGGCGGCCATGGCTGCATGAAATGCGCCTGTTTAAGTCAGAAGAGGAGATTGCCGTGATGCGCCGCGCTGGTGAAATCAGTGCGCTAGCCCATACCCGTGCAATGGAAAAATGCCAGCCCGGTATGTTTGAGTACCAGTTGGAAGGGGAGATCCTGCATGAATTTACCCGCCACGGTGCGCGCCATCCAGCTTATAACACCATCGTCGGCAGCGGTGAGAACGGCTGCATCCTGCATTACACCGAAAATGAGTGTGAACTGCGGGATGGCGAACTGGTGCTTATCGATGCGGGCTGCGAATATCAGGGCTACGCTGGTGATATCACCCGCACCTTCCCGGTGAATGGCAAATTCACGCCAGCACAGCGGGAGATTTATGACATCGTGCTCGCCTCCATTAATAAATCACTGGAACTGTTCCGCCCCGGCACCAGCATCCGCGAAGTGACGGAGCAGGTGGTGCGGATCATGATTAGCGGCCTGGTCGATTTGGGCATTTTGCAAGGTGATGTCGAACAACTCATCGCGGAGCAGGCTCATAAGCCATTCTTTATGCACGGGTTGAGCCACTGGCTGGGGCTGGATGTCCATGATGTCGGCGATTATATCAATAGCGATCGTGGCCGCACTCTTGAGCCAGGTATGGCGCTGACTATCGAACCGGGCCTCTACATCGCGCCGGATGCTGATGTTCCCGCGCAATATCGCGGCATTGGTATCCGTATTGAGGATGACATCGTGATCACCGCTGACGGCAATGAGAACCTGACCGCCAGTGTGGTAAAAGATCCCGATGCCATTGAAGCATTAATGGCGGCGGCGAGATAACTGATGAGCGTGATCATTGTGGGTGGCGGCATGGCCGGTGCGACACTGGCACTGGCTATCTCATCCCTGACGCAAGGAAAAGTGCCGGTCGCGTTAGTGGAAGCGCAGCAGCCGGATAGTCGGGCGCATCCGGGGTTTGATGCCAGAGCCATTGCGCTGGCGCAGGGCACATGCCAACAGCTGGATCGTATCGGTATCTGGTCGGCTCTGGCCGATTGCGCCACCGCCATTGATCATGTCCACGTCAGCGACAGCGGCCACTCCGGCTGCGTGAATTTACGAGCGCACGACTATCGCGTGCCGGCGCTAGGTAATGTCATTGAGTTGTTTGATGCCGGTAAACGGCTGTTCGCCTTGCTGCAGAAAGCGCCGGGTGTGACGCTATATTGTCCGGCGAAAGTGGTGGATGTGGTGCGCACTGCTGGATCTGCCAGTGTGACGCTGGATAACGGCCAGCAACTGAGCGCCAAATTACTGGTCGCAGCAGATGGATCGCATTCGACACTGGCCCGCGCCTGTAATATTCAGTGGCAGCAGCAGGATTACCAGCAGATTGCGGTGATTGCCAACGTCACCACATCCGAACTGCCCGAGGGCCGTGCTTTTGAGCGCTTTACCCGCCATGGGCCATTGGCGTTGCTGCCGATGTCACAGGGGCGCAGCTCACTGGTCTGGTGCCATGCGAAACAAAATCAACAGCAAGTCGATAGCTGGGACGACACCCGTTTTCTGGCTGAGTTACAGCGTGCTTTCGGCTGGCGGTTGGGAAAAATGCGCCATGTAGGGCAGCGCCACAGCTACCCACTACAGCTGCTCACCGCCTCGCGACATGTCAGCCACCGTCTGGCATTAGTCGGCAATGCGGCGCAAACACTGCATCCGATTGCCGGGCAAGGCTTCAATCTGGGGCTGCGCGATGTGATGTCGCTCGCCGAAACCATTGCGCAGGCTACCTCGTTGGGGCGCGATCCCGGTGATTACGAAGTACTTGCCCAATACCAACAGCGGCGGCGACAGGATCAGCAGGCCACCATTGGTGTCACCGATGGCTTGATTCGCCTGTTTGCCAATCGCTATGGGCCGCTGGTGGTGGGACGCAATCTGGCATTGATGTCGATGGAGTACCTGCCGGCGGTTCGTGATGCATTTGCCCGGCGGACATTGGGCTGGGTTGAGCGCTAAATTGCCGCCTCCGGCATCGAGAGATCTCTAGGGTAAGTTAAGTTCATATTTTCATGGGGAAATGTTTGGGCATGCAATCATATGACGTAGTAATCGCCGGTGGCGGAATGGTCGGTCTGGCATTGGCCTGCGGCTTACAGGGCAGCGGTCTGCGCATTGCCATTCTCGAGCAACAATCCGTGCCGGAGCCACTACCCGCGCCCTTGACCGGTGAGTTGGCGTTACGCGTCTCGGCGATCAATGCTGCTAGTGAGCGCTTGCTGCAAAAAATTGGCGTGTGGGACAACATTCAAGCACTGCGTGCCAGCCCTTACAGTGGCATGGAAGTCTGGGATCAAGACAGTTTCGGCAAAATTACTTTCCATGCGGATGAGTACGGTTTTAGCCATCTTGGGCATATCATCGAAAACCGCGTGATTCAGCAGGCGTTGTGGCAGCGTGCCAGCCAACTGGCGGAAGTCACGCTGTTAGCACCCGCCAGCCTCAAACAGGTGGCTTGGGGGGAGAGCGAAGCTTTTATCACCCTGGCGGATGATCGTATGCTCAGCGCCAAACTGGTTGTCGGCGCAGATGGCGCTCACTCCTGGTTGCGCCAACATGCTGATATTCCACTGACTTTCTGGGATTACGCTCACCATGCACTGGTGGCGACCATCCGCACTGAAGAGCCTCATCAGGCCACCGCTCGTCAGGTATTTCATGGCGACGGCATTCTAGCCTTCCTGCCATTCAGTGACCCACATCTCAGCTCAATTGTCTGGTCACTTCCCCCTGAACGTGCCGCCGAATTAGCCGCATTGCCTGCCGAGGAGTTCAACCGAGCGCTGGGCATGGCATTTGATATGCGCTTAGGGCAGTGCCAATTGGCGAGTGAGCGTCAGACCTTCCCGCTGGTGGGGCGCTACGCCCGTAGCTTTGCGGCACATCGGCTGGCGTTGGTCGGCGATGCTGCCCATACGGTGCACCCGCTGGCTGGGCAGGGGGTTAATCTGGGCTTTATGGATGCCGCCGAGCTGGTTTCAGAACTCCGGCGCTTGCAGCGTCAGGGCAAAGATATCGGTCAACATCTCTACCTGCGCCGTTATGAACGCCGCCGTAAGCACAGTGCTGCGGTGATGCTCGCCAGTATGCAGGGCTTCCGCTCCCTGTTTGCGGGGAGCAATCCGGTGAAAAAGCTGCTGCGAGATCTTGGGCTAACACTGGCGGATAATTTGCCGGGGGTTAAACCGCAGTTAGTGCGGCAGGCGATGGGGTTAAATGATTTGCCCGCTTGGCTAGAATAGTTTTGTGGGAAATTCCCTCTTCAGTTGAAATAATCTAATTTCAGCCTGTTTTCGCATTAGTTTTTTTTATGCTCAGTCAAAACCTAAAAAGATGAATCTGGCAGGGTTTTGATTGTTTGGTTATATAACATCGTTACTTTCACTGCTTAATTGTTAATTATGTGCCTATGTGCGCAGTTTTGCAGTGGAAAACTCTGCATAATAGCCCTGCACTTTATACCTTCACTGCCTGTCATTGCTTATTTTAGCTTATGGTTACCCGATAGATTCGGTGATAACGTTGGGTAAAAGGTATCGTTTGCGTAGCGGTGCTCATACCCGTTTTTACTGGGGGTTTGGAGCCGATACTAAACACTCATTACATGAAACAGTTTGAGGGAAAAGATGGCTAAGCAGACCCCGCTGTATGACCAACACGTGGCGTGCGGTGCGCGCATGGTAGATTTTCATGGCTGGATGATGCCACTGCATTATGGCTCGCAAATCGACGAGCACCAAATCGTGCGCCAGGATGCCGGTATGTTTGATGTTTCTCACATGACGATAGTCGACCTGCACGGCGCGCGTACCCGTGAATTCCTCCGCTACCTGTTAGCCAATGATGTTGCCAAACTGACCCAACCGGGTAAAGCCCTTTACACCGGGATGCTGAATGCGTCCGGCGGTGTCATTGACGATTTGATTGTCTACTTCCTCCGCGAAGACTATTTCCGCCTGGTGGTTAACTCCGCCACTCGTGACAAAGATCTGGCCTGGATCACTCAGCATGCTGAGCCGTATCAGGTTGAGATTACTGTGCGCGACGATCTGGCGCTGGTGGCCGTACAAGGCCCTACAGCGCAACAGCGAGTAGCCACTTTACTGACCACTGAGCAGCAACAAGCCGTTGCAGGAATGAAACCATTCTTTGGTATTCAGGCGGGTGATTTGTTTGTCGCCACCACTGGCTATACTGGCGAGGCGGGCTATGAAATCGCGCTGCCAAAAGAGCAGGTGGTTGAGTTTTGGCAACAACTGCTCGCCGCTGGCGTGAAACCTGCGGGCCTGGGTGCACGTGACACTCTGCGGCTGGAAGCGGGTATGAATCTCTATGGCCAAGAGATGGATGAATCTGTCTCCCCATTAGCCGCCAATATGGGCTGGACGGTGGCCTGGTTGCCGGAAGATCGCCAGTTTATTGGCCGTGAAGCACTGGAGCAGCAGCGTGCTAATGGAACTGAGCAACTGGTCGGCTTGATCATGACCGAAAAAGGCGTATTACGTAATGAGCTGCCGGTGCATTTTACTGATGCCTCGGGTCAGGCGCAGGTGGGAGTTATCACCAGCGGCTCCTTCTCGCCAACACTGGGTTTCAGTATTGCGCTGGCCCGTGTGCCTGCCGGTATCGGCGAGAGTGCCGTAGTGCAGATTCGTAATCGTGAAATGCCAGTGCGCGTCACAAAACCGGGTTTCGTGCGGGCCGGTAAGCCGGTCGTGCAGTAAGTCTATTTGTCATCATTCCAGCTTATACGAGCCTAAATATTGGCTCTATAGCCAAATTAATTGGAGTTGCAGCAATGAGCAATGTACCAGCAGAGTTAAAATATGCCTCTTCCCATGAGTGGGTTCGTGCCGATGGTGATGGCGTCTATAGTGTCGGGATCACTGAACACGCGCAGGAGTTACTGGGCGACATGGTGTTTGTTGATTTGCCAGAAGTGGGCAGTGATGTTTCAGCGGGCAGCGACTGTGCTGTTGCTGAGTCAGTTAAAGCGGCATCCGATATCTACGCGCCAATTAGCGGTGAGATAGTCGCGGTCAATACCGAACTGGAAAGCTCACCAGAGCTGGTGAACAGCGCGCCTTATACTGATGGCTGGCTGTTTAGCATTAAAGCGTCAGATGAGAGCGAACTGGAAAATTTGCTTGATGCTGATGCCTATCTGGCGGCTATCGACGAGTAAGGGCTATTTTATTTGCCATTTTGAACCTGGGCAGTGCTCGAAATCCTCACGTAGCCATGATTTACAAGGTCATGGTGTACGCTCCGGTTTCTGTGCGCTGTCCGAGTCCAAACTGTCTGCAACAATAACGCCCTTTGAAATCAGCCTAATTTCCCGTCCCATGCCCTATTCAGGAATTTGTAGCAATGACTCAGAATCTCAGCCAGCTTGAACATAACGATGCTTTTATTCAGCGCCATATCGGCTCCTCAACTGAACAGCAGCAACAGATGTTGGCCGCCGTGGGTGCCAGCTCGTTAAGTACATTGATCCAGCAGATTGTTCCGGCAGATATCCAATTGCCCAGCCCGCCACCGGTGGGTGATGCCGCCACTGAACATCAGGCGCTGGCGGAACTGAAAGGGATTGCCAGCCAGAATCAATGCTATAAATCCTATATTGGCATGGGCTACAGCCCGGTTCTGACGCCACCGGTTATCCTGCGCAACATGCTGGAAAATCCGGGTTGGTACACCGCGTATACCCCTTATCAGCCAGAAGTTTCTCAAGGCCGCCTTGAAGCGCTGCTCAATTTCCAGCAATTGACCCAAGACCTGACAGGTCTGGATCTGGCGTCCGCCTCTTTACTGGATGAAGCCACGGCAGCGGCAGAATCCATGGCGCTGGCTAAACGCGCCAGTAAGCTGAAAGACGCGAACCGCTTCTTCGTCGCCGATGACGTTCACCCACAAACTTTGGATGTGGTACTGACCCGCGCTGAAACCTTTGGTTTTGAAGTGATCATTGATCGTGCGGAAAAAGTGCTGGAGTTGGAAGGTATCTTCGGCGTACTGCTGCAACAAGTGGGCACCACCGGCGAGCTGCATGACTACAGTGCGCTGTTGGTTGAGCTGAAAAAACGCAAAATTATTACCAGTGTTGCCGCCGATATCATGGCGTTGGTGCTGCTGACTGCGCCGGGCAAACAGGGGGCTGATGTGGTGTTTGGTTCCGCTCAGCGCTTTGGTGTGCCAATGGGCTACGGCGGCCCACACGCCGCCTTCTTTGCCTGCCGTGATGAATTTAAGCGCTCAATGCCGGGCCGGATTATTGGGGTATCGCGCGATGCTGCGGGTAACACTGCGCTGCGCATGGCGATGCAAACCCGTGAGCAACATATCCGCCGCGAAAAAGCCAACTCCAATATCTGTACTTCTCAGGTGCTACTGGCCAATATCGCCAGCCTGTATGCGGTCTACCATGGCCCACAGGGCTTGCAGCGCATTGCTGGCCGTATTCATCGTCTGACCGATATTTTGGCGGCGGGTTTGCAGCAAGCGGGTCTGACTCTGCGCTTCCAGCACTGGTTTGATACCCTGACGGTTGATGTCAAAGACAAAGCCGCGGTAATGACCCGTGCATTGAGTTTTGGTATTAACCTGCGCACTGACATTCATGGCGCAGTAGGTATCACGCTGGATGAAACCACCTCTCGCGAAGACATTCAGGTGCTGTTTGCCCTGTTAGCTGGTGATAATCACGGCTTGGACATTGACCAGCTTGATGCCAACGTCAGCCAGCACAGCCAGTCGATTCAGCCTTCAATGCTGCGCCAGGAGCCGATCCTGACTCACCCGGTCTTTAATCGTTACCACAGCGAAACCGAAATGATGCGCTATATGCATCGTTTAGAGCGCAAAGATTTGGCGCTGAATCAGGCGATGATCCCGCTAGGTTCCTGCACCATGAAGCTGAATGCTGCCGCTGAGATGATCCCAATCACCTGGCCGGAGTTCGCTGAGCTGCACCCATTCTGCCCGCCAGAGCAAGCGGCGGGCTATCAGCAGATGATTGGTCAACTGTCACAATGGTTGGTGCAACTGACCGGTTATGACGCCGTCTGTATGCAGCCGAACTCGGGCGCACAAGGGGAGTATGCCGGTCTGCTGGCGATCCGCCGTTACCATGAGAGTCGCAATCAGGCGAGCCGCCATATTTGCCTGATCCCAAGCTCTGCCCACGGCACTAACCCTGCTTCCGCACAGATGGCGGGGATGTCGGTGGTGGTGGTGGCCTGTGATAAGCAAGGCAATATTGACCTACACGACCTGCGCCAGAAAGCGGGTGAAGCCGGTGATGAGCTGTCATGTATTATGGTGACTTACCCCTCCACCCACGGCGTGTACGAAGAGACGATCCGTGAAGTTTGCCAGATTGTGCATCAGTTTGGTGGTCAGGTTTACCTTGATGGCGCGAACATGAATGCGCAGGTGGGGATCACCACACCGGGTTATATTGGCGCGGATGTATCCCACCTTAATCTGCACAAAACTTTCTGCATCCCACACGGCGGTGGCGGGCCAGGCATGGGGCCAATTGGCGTCAAAGCCCATCTAGCGCCATTTGTTCCCGGCCATAGTGTGGTGCAAATTGATGGCATGACCACTCAGCAAGGGGCGGTTTCTGCGGCACCATTTGGTAGCGCGTCTATCTTGCCAATCAGCTGGATGTACATCCGCATGATGGGGGCCGATGGCCTGAAGCAAGCAAGTCAGGTGGCGATTTTGAATGCCAACTACATTGCAATCCGCCTGAAAGGGGCCTATCCGGTGCTGTATACCGGTCATGATGGCCGCGTGGCGCACGAATGCATTCTGGATATTCGCCCGCTGAAAGAGGCGACTGGCATCAGCGAAATGGATATCGCCAAGCGATTAATTGATTTCGGCTTCCATGCGCCGACCATGTCCTTCCCTGTTGCAGGGACGTTGATGGTGGAACCCACTGAATCTGAAAGCAAAGTTGAACTGGACCGCTTTATTGATGCCATGCTGGCGATCCGTGCGGAGATCGAAAAAGTGGCCCACGGCGAATGGCCGCTGGAAGATAACCCGCTGGTGAATGCGCCTCATACCCAGGCTGAATTGGTTGGTGACTGGCAGCACCCTTACAGCCGTGAACTGGCGGTATTCCCCATCGCCGGTGTGATGGAGAACAAATATTGGCCGACGGTAAAACGTCTGGATGATGTTTACGGCGATCGCAATCTGTTCTGCTCATGTGTGCCGATTGCTGATTACGAATAGCGCCTGTTGCAGTTGTCTATAAAATGGAGGGTCGCGTAAGCGGCCCTTTTGTTTTTATTGGTATTTTCTTGGTGAATGGCTACGCTTACTCCTCAAATTGAGTAAATATTTACGCTGGAATAGGGTGGTTGGGAATGGATAAGAAAGTTGCATTGGTGACGGGCGGCAGTCGGGGGATTGGCCGTGCTACCGCATTGCTACTGGCAAAACAGGGTTATCGGGTAGCGGTCAATTATATCAATGACGAACAGGCAGCTCGACAGGTGGTGGCCGAGATTGCCGCAGCGGGCGGTTTGGCGGTGGCACTACAGGCTGATATTGCCGATGAGCTACAAGTTGTCGCGCTGTTTGAGCAACTTGAAGCGCAGCTAGGGCCGCTCACCGCGTTGGTCAATAATGCCGGTATTCTGTTTACGCAATCCAGCATTGAAGGGCTAACCGCCGAGCGCATCAATCGGGTGCTGACCACCAATGTGACCGGTTATTTCTTATGTAGCCGCGAAGCCGTTAAGCGCATGGCCTTTCGCCACGGAGGTCATGGCGGCGCGATTGTTAATGTCTCTTCTGCCGCCGCTCGTCTCGGCGCGCCGGGAGAATATTTGGATTATGCCGCCTCCAAAGGGGCGATTGATACGCTGACCACCGGTTTGTCGCTGGAAGTGGCCGCCGAGGGCATCAGAGTCAATGGGGTGCGACCGGGCTTAATTTATACTGATATACACGCCAGCGGCGGCGAACCGGGGCGAGTGGATCGGGTTAAACATTTGCTACCCATGAAACGTGGGGGCCATCCGCAAGAAGTGGCGGAAGCCATTGTCTGGCTGCTGTCAGACCAAGCTTCTTATGTCACTGGCAGTGTATTGGATCTGGCGGGTGGGAGATAAATAGACCGGGGTTTGCGGCTATTCTCCTGAATGATGCGCCGCCGACATGGCAACTTACATGTGCTGACAGAATATTTAAGCGTACACGTGTACACTGGAATCATTCTCAGTTAATCTGAGTGCGGTATTTTTGTGCAACTGGATACTCTGCTACCGCGCTCACCGGATGAGATAATAGCTAAACACGATAAAACAAATAATATTCAGGATAATTAGTATTGAAGAATAAATCATCTACACCAGTAATCTCAGATATGCCAGCGGCACCCACGACCCCGCTTTACCCTTGGGCAGAAGAGATAGCCAACAGCATCAGCCATGGGATTGGTGTGGTGCTCGGTATTATCGGGTTGGTATTGCTCTTGGTGCAAGCCGTGGATAGCGGGGCTGATACCAAAGCGCTCACCAGTTATAGCCTGTATGGCGGCAGCATCATTTTGCTGTTTCTGGCCTCCACCTTGTATCACGCAATTCCACACCGCAAAGCGAAACTCTGGCTACAGAAGTTTGACCACTGCGCCATTTACATTTTAATCGCCGGAACCTATACACCGTTTCTGCTGGTGGGGCTGGATTCCCCTTTGGCGCGGGGCTTAATGGCGGTTATCTGGGGGCTGGCGCTGGTTGGCGTGATATTCAAACTGGCCTTTGCTCACCGCTTTGAAGTGCTGTCACTGGTCACTTATCTGACAATGGGCTGGTTATCATTGATCGTGATTTATCAGTTAGCGGTGAAGCTTGAGATTGGCGGGCTGGCGCTACTGGCGATCGGTGGTTTGCTGTACACCCTGGGAGTGATTTTCTACGCCTCGAAACGCATCCGTTTCGGTCATGCCATTTGGCACGGTTTTGTATTAGGCGGCAGTGTCTGCCACTTTATGGCGATCTATTTGTACGTTTGACTCCTCTAGATAATATTTTGATAAATATAGATAATATTGAGGCCAGATAACCGACCTCAATATAGGCATACCAATATTACTTATCTTCGGCCAGCGAATAAGGTAGCGGCTGAATAGAAAGCACGCTATCTGCATCATCACGCACCCGCAACACACTCTCTGCCGCCAGATCGTTATTCAGTACCGCTTGAACCCACACCTGACCATCACTGAGCTGAATTGCTGCCAGCACGCTACCGGTGCGACGCCAGTTCTCACCCAACTGCCACTCTAAATCTTCACCGGCTGCCGGTACGCGGCTGGCCTGACCCGCGAGCCAGTACAGCGCACGTTTGTTGGCACCACGGTATTTTGCTCTGGCGACCATCTCCTGCCCGGTGTAACACCCTTTACTGAAGCTAATGCCATTCAACGCCTGAATGTTCGTGGCTTGAGGTATAAATTGCGCGCTGGTGTCCGCATCAATGATTGGGAAGCCAGCTTCGATATCCAACGCCAACCATTGCTGGCTGTTGTTAAGCTGCGCACGGTCAGCCAGTTTATCAACCAGTTGCTGTGCCTGCTCTGCATCCGTCACCAACAGAAAACGTTCGGCAGGCAGCGAGAAGTGCAGCAGTGTGCTACTCCCTTGCTGGGCCACCGGATGCTCGGCATCAGGTAATTCGGCAAACAGCTCTGCCAGCGCGGCTCTGGCCTGTGCGCCCGCAACACCCAATAACACCGCCTCGGGTTGTGCGGTAATCACCACTTTAGAGAACACCGCGTATTTTTTCAGCTCACTTAGCTGGTTATCAAGCAGGCTGCGGCGTTCAATAAACGCCAACCCCTCACCACGGTGAAACAGCCGCAGGTTGCTCCACATCTTCCCTTTGGCATCACAATGGGCGCAAAGAATATGTTGATCAGCGGGCAGGGCGTCAATATCTGCGGTCACTTGCCCTTGCAGATATTTGACTCGATCAGCGCCGGTTAAGGTTACCAGTGCCCAATCCTCAAGTGAGATCAGCGTTAACGGCAGCTCGGAGGAGGCGACCGGCGGTTGTGCAGCGAACGGAGTATTATATGTCATGCTGTACCTGCAAATTGAAAAGTACCTGCCAATGAGGTGGGTGCTGTGGGCTTATGCCCTAATGGTAAAATAGCCGGGTAGCTTTGCAAGCGGTTATTCTACGGATTTACCACTATTATCCAATCTCCGCACTCCCCCTATCTGAGGTACAATAGCCGCAGATTTTGTGGCGGAGTGTTGGATATAGTTGAAAAAACAGCACTATAGCGCCTTTAACCTATCAGCATCCTTCATTGAGGAGTCAATCAGGACATGGAAATCGATAATAAAGCCCGTATTCACTGGGCGTGCCGCCGTGGTATGCGTGAACTGGATATCTCTATCATGCCGTTTTTCGAATATGAATATGATGGCTTGAGTGATAATGAGAAGCAGGTTTTTATTCGTTTACTCGAGTGCGATGACCCAGATTTATTTAACTGGCTGATGAATCATGGGGAGCCGCAGGATAGTGAGCTGCGTCAGATGGTCAAATTGATTCAAGCACGAAATAAAGCCCGTGGCCCAGTGGCGATGTGACCTGCGGGTATCCTGGCACACTCAACTTTTCTCGTTATTGACGCACGGTGTTTTGGTGATACTCACCTTGGTCGCACCCTGGCCTCAGGGCTATACCGCGCTATGGTTAGTATTGCTGACACTGGTGGTGTTTGAGTGTATCCGCAGCCAGAAAAACATCACCTCCTGTCAGGGTGAAATCAGGCTTAAACCCGGCAATCTGGTGCTATGGAAAAGGCTCGAATGGATGGTCGTTAAACAGCCCTGGATCACCCGTTATGGGGTGTTATTGAGCTTAAAACAGGCAAATAACCACTCTATCCGTAAGCGTTTATGGCTGGCGGCTGATAGCATGTCAGAAGATGAGTGGCGGCAACTCTGCCTGCTACTGCGTCACTCCTTTGATGCTGATGAGGGTTTGAATCGATGAAGCCTTTGATTTGGCTGGTGGAAGATGAGCCGAGTATTGCCGACACGCTGATTTATACTTTGGAAAGCGAAGGTTTTACCCTCCGGTGGTTTGACCGGGGGGAGCCGGCGCTAGCGGCACTGGCTAACGGGCCGCCTGCACTGGCTATCGTGGATGTCGGCTTGCCTGATATCAACGGTTTTGACCTCTGCCGCCGTCTATTGGCGCAAATGCCGGAACTGCCAGTGGTTTTTTTGACAGCTCGTAGCGAAGAGCTGGACCGGATTGTCGGCCTGGAAATTGGTGCTGACGACTATATTGCTAAACCCTTCTCGCCCCGCGAAGTGAGCGCCAGAGTTCGTACCGTCTTGCGGCGCTTACAGAAGTCACAAACGCTCCCTGTACCTGCCGCGTTACACCAATTTGGTCATTTCACGCTGAATGAAGCCAGCGCGCGCGTGACCTATCATCAACAAGTGTTATGGCTAACGCGCTATGAATATCTGCTGCTAAAAACCTTATTGCTGGCACCTGAGCGCATATTCTCACGCCAACAACTGATGGATATTGTCTGGGCGCAGGCGGAAGAGAGCCAGGATCGCACTGTCGACACTCACATCAAAACTCTGCGCTCAAAACTGCGCATGACTTACGATGAAGAGTCACCGATCCGCACCCATCGCGGGTTGGGCTATAGCCTGACGTATCAACCCTAACTTGCCGATGATGAGTCCTCGCCCATGAGCTTATTACTATGAAGATCAGTGTCCTATGAAGATCGGCGTACGTCTGCTGCTGGGTTACTTTTTGATAGTCGCCATTGCCGGTTACTTTGTGATTCGTATTTTTGTGCAGGAAGTTAAGCCCGGCGTGCGGCGCGCCACCGAAGGCACCTTGGTGGATACCGCGACCTTGCTGGCACAGTTCGCCCGCCAAGACATGCTACAAAATAGAGTTGCAGGGGGCCAACTGGCGCAAGCTTTTGCGTCGCTGAATCTGCGCCCCATCGGGGCCAATATTGAAGGTATCCGCAAGGATCGTAACGAATATCGGGTCTATCTAACCGATGCTGACGGGCGAGTAATTTTTGATTCGTCAGGCAAATCAGTGGGGCAGGATTATTCGCGCTGGAATGACGTCTGGCTGACGTTGCGCGGTGAATATGGCGCGCGTAGTAGCCGCACCGACCCCCATGATGAGCAAAGCTCGGTGATGTATGTGGCAGCACCAGTCATGGTTGAGAACAAAATTATTGGCGTGCTCAGTGTGGGTAAACCCAATATCTCCATGGCCCCAGTTATCAAACGCAGTGAACGTAAGATCTTGTTAGCTGGTGGGATTTTGCTGGGCATTGCGCTGCTGATTGGTTTGGGATTTGTCTGGTGGATCAACCGGGCCATTGGCAAATTAGTGAATTACGCCGAGCGAGTTGCCGAGGGGCAATCAGTGGCGCTGCCCGCCATGGGGAGCAGCGAACTGAATGATTTGGCGCGGGCGTTGGAAAGTATGCGGCTTAAATTGGATGGTAAAGCCTATATCGAACAATATGTTCATACGCTAACTCATGAACTGAAAAGCCCGCTGGCGGCCATCACGGGGGCTGCTGAGCTATTGCACGAATCTCCGCCACCCGCCATGGCTCAGCGCTTCCTGCTTAATATCGAGCAGCAAAGTGCGCGCATCCAGCAGTTGGTGGATAAAATGCTGATTCAGGCGCGGTTGGAGAGCCGGGTAGACCTGCAACTCTCCCCATTGGAGGTCAGCCACATCTTGCAGCAGACATTCAGCGGCAAAGAAGCACAGGCGGTCAGCCGCGGCATTCGTTTGCGGCTAATAGGTGCCGATAGTGCGCTATTAACGGGTGATGCTCTGTTGCTGAGCCAGGCGTTGACCAATCTGATTGATAATGCACTGGATTTCACCCCTGTGGGGGGCGAAGTGACATTACGTGGTGAGCGGCAAACGACTGAATATCTGATCACGGTTGAGGACAGTGGCAGCGGTATTCCTGATTATGCCCAAGAGAAGATTTTCGACCGTTTTTACTCGCTGCCCAGGGCCAATAGCCCTAAAAGCACCGGGCTGGGGCTGAATTTTGTGCGCGAAGTCGCCGCTATTCATCAAGGGAGCATTTCCCTGGAAAATCGCCAACCACAAGGGGTGCGCGCCCGTCTGACGTTGCCGCTCAATAGCGTCTGATCCGCTGACTTCACTTTCGCTTCACATAGCCTCATTCTCCTTTCACTTCACTCTCTTAAGCTGCTCCCCTGACCTTAAAAGGAGCGCAAGCCATGTTCAAATCTGTTTTGTTTTGGAAAATAGCCACACTACTGGGCTTAATTTTGTTAATGATGATCCCGAAAGAGATGTTGCTGAATGTTATCAATGAGCGCAGCGGCTATCGGCAGAGTGTGATTGATAAAGTGAGCGACAGCACCAGCCGATCGCAGAAGATCCTTGGCCCGCTGATTGTGGTGCCCTACAGCGAATGGGTGGAAACGGAAGTGGACGGTAAGAAGCAGGGCCAGCGGGTCAGCCGCCATCGCTACTTACTGCCCGAGGTCATGACAGTCAAGGGCGCGCCAAATGTAGAAGTGCGCCAACTGGGTATTTATAAAGCGCAGGTATACCAAGGTGAACTCTATTTCCATGGTCAATTTGAACCCTCCTCACTAGATGATTTAGATCGTGATGGCGTCATTATCGGCGCACCGTCGCTGGTATTGGCACTGAGTGATTCACGGGGTATCCAGCAGATTTCGCCGCTGACACTGGGCCGTGAAAGAATCAACTTCGAGCCGGGGGCTTTTCTGGGGCGCGTGGCGCAAGGGGTACATGCACCGCTGACACGGGCACAGATTCAGCAGGGCAAATTTGATATCGACTTTAAACTGACCCTGACCGGCACCAACAGTCTCTCGGTGGTGCCGGTTGGGCGTAGCAGTGAGCTGACCTTGCAGAGCAACTGGCCACACCCTAATTTTGTCGGCGAGTTCCTGCCGATGCAGCGCAAAGTGGATGAAAATGGTTTTCGTGCGCACTGGAGCAGTAACTGGCTGGCCAATAGCATGAATATCAACTTTGCCAGCGACGGTTCACTTTTTGATTTCAAGGAGTTACCGGCATTCACCACCAGCCTGATTGAGCCAGTTGACCACTATCAGCTCACTGAGCGTGCGATCAAATATGCCATTTTGTTTATCGGTCTGACATTTTTCAGCTTCTTTCTGTTTGAAAGCCTGACCTCACTGCGCGTCCATCCGATTCAATATTTGCTGGTGGGTGCGGCGCTGGTGCTGTTCTACCTGATGCTGCTGGCATTCTCAGAACACCTTGGTTTCACCTTGGCTTATATTATCGCCAGTCTGAGTTGCAGTGCACTGATTGCTATCTATCTGAGTGCTGTTTTGGGCGGCTGGTTACGTGGTCTGCTGTTTGCTGGTGGCCTATTACTGCTGTACGGGGTGTTGTTTGGCTTGCTGCAATCCGAAGACAATGCACTGCTACTCGGGGCCGGATTGCTGTTTATTGTTTTGGCGGCAGTGATGGTACTCACACGAAGGCTGGACTGGTATCAAGTGGCTTCACCACAACGTTTTACTGGCGCAAAAAATAGTGAGTCAACGGGCACGGAAGCCGCAGTTAAAGCTGAAGAGATGGCGATCGAAGCCACGCCAGCGGGTGGCGGCGCTCAAGATAAATTCCGGTTGTGGAAGTAAGGTTGGATTAAATCGGGCACACGAGTGCCCGTTTTTTTTTGATTTTCAGTGTCGGGGTAATTAGAGCAGGGCGTCCATCTCTAACAGGATCTGCTCGCACCACTGCTCGATCCGCGCGTCACTCAAATCGTATTGATTGACCTCATCCAACGCCAGGCCGACAAAGTGTTCACCATCGGTGCTGAGCGGTTTAGGGCTGGTAAATTCAAATCCTGCCGTTGGCCAAAAACCGATAAATTTCACGCCCAGCGGCGCAATATGGTGGTACAACATGCCAAGGGCATCGAGGAACCATTCGCTATAACCGAATTGATCTCCCATACCATACATGGCGACAATCTTTCCCTTGAGATTAAGCGCGGTTAACTGTGGCCAGATAGCTTCCCAGTCCTCCTGTAACTCCCCGAAATCCCAGGTGGGAATGCCCAAAATCAGGATGGAGTACTCCTCCATCAAGCGGGGGCTGACATCCTTCAGATTATGCAAATCAACCAATTCTTCGCCGAGAATGTCGCGGATTTTTTCTGCCACCATTTCGGTATAACAGGTGCTGGAGCCGTAAAAGAGACCAATCTTCATGTTGTATAGCCATAGCATTACTAATAAGGAGTAGCACCGAGTGTACCAGATTTGTCCCGTCATCAGGCATAATGGCGGCTGAGTTCAATCAAAGAGAGCAACAGCAATGCAGCAGCAAAATAACCCACTGATTGAACAGTTTCTTGATGCTTTGTGGCTGGAGCGGAATCTGGCGGAGAATACGCTGGCGTCATACCGTTTGGACTTACATGCATTAAGCGGATGGTTAGATCATCATGGCAGTGATTTATTGCGCGCCGGTTCGCAGGAGTTGCAATCTTTCCTTGCTGAGCGCATTGAGGGTGGATATAAAGCCACCAGTTCCGCCCGCTTGCTCAGTGCGATGCGGCGGTTGTTCCAATATTTATATCGCGAAAAATTACGCGACGATGACCCGACAGCCATACTTTCATCACCTAAGCTGCCGCAACGTTTACCGAAAGATCTCAGTGAGGCGCAGGTTGATGCATTGCTCAATTCACCCAATGTTGATATCCCGCTGGAGTTGCGTGATAAAGCGATGCTGGAAGTGCTCTATGCCACAGGCTTGCGGGTGTCCGAACTGGTCGGGCTAACCATCAGCGATGTAAGCTTGCGCCAGGGCGTGGTGCGGGTGATTGGTAAAGGCAATAAAGAGCGGCTAGTGCCTTTGGGCGAAGAGGCGGTGTACTGGATTGAGAACTACATGGAGCACGGGCGGCCGTGGCTTATCAATGGTCAGTCGCTGGATGTGCTATTCCCCAGCAACCGCAGCCAGCAAATGACCCGCCAGACTTTCTGGCATCGAATCAAACACTATGCGATCCTTGCCGGTATTGATAGTGAACGGCTTTCGCCCCACGTATTGCGGCATGCTTTTGCCACGCATCTGTTGAATCATGGTGCGGATCTACGTGTGGTACAAATGTTACTGGGCCACAGTGATCTGTCGACGACCCAGATTTATACCCATGTAGCGACTGAACGTTTGAAGCAGCTACACCAACAGCATCATCCGCGCGCATAGTTGCCACGCGGAAAAGGATAGGATTTTTATATGAAAAAAAGTTTATTACTGCTGCCGATGTTAATCGCGGCCCTCACTGGTTTGGCTCATGCTGACGATACTGCTATCCAGCAGACACTGAAAAAACTCGATATTCAGCAAGCGGATATCCAACCGTCGCCGATCCCCGGTTTGAGTACGGTAATGACTGAAAGTGGTGTGCTTTATATTTCGGCGGACGGCAAACATCTGTTACAAGGCCCGCTGTATGACGTAAGTGGTAGCCAGCCGGTGAATGTGACCAATCAATCGCTGGTGAAACGACTTGAAGCATTGAGCGGCGAAATGATCGTGTACAAAGCGCCGCAGGAAAAACACGTTGTTACCGTGTTTACCGACATCACCTGCGGCTACTGCCATAAATTACACGAGCAGATGAAAGACTATAATGCGCTGGGGATTACCGTGCGTTATCTGGCCTTCCCGCGTCAGGGTTTAAGCTCTCAGGCAGAAAAAGATATGCGCTCTATCTGGTGCATGGCAGATCGTAATAAAGCATTTGATGATGCGATGAAAGGCACCGAAATCTCACCAGCAACCTGCAAAACCGATATCAGCAAGCATTACCAGCTAGGTGTGCAGTTTGGTATTCAGGGAACACCAGCCATTGTGCTGCAAAATGGCACTGTCGTTCCGGGTTATATGGAGCCAAAAGAGATGTTACAGATGCTGAATAAGCATCAGGCTTCCGCAAAAGCGGCGGGTTAATCGCCCGTGACATTGAAAACTCAACTTCGTCGTCGTGAGGCGGCAGATGACAGCCATTTGCCGCCACAATTGCATCCGTTGCTGCGCCGTCTCTACGCCAGTCGCGGCGTAAAAAGTGCCGAAGAGCTAGAGCGCGGCGTCAAAGGGCTGTTGGCATGGCAGCAACTAGACGGCATTGACGCGGGTGTCACTCTGCTGCAACAGGCGCTGGCAGATCGGCGGCGCATCGTGATCGTCGGTGATTTTGATGCCGATGGCGCGACCAGTACTGCGTTGGCGGTGCTGGCATTACGTAGCATGGGCGGCAGTAATATTGATTATCTGGTGCCAAATCGCTTTGAAGATGGCTATGGACTTAGCCCTGAAGTGGTTGAGCAAGTTGCCGCCCGTGGGGCAGAACTGATCGTCACAGTGGATAACGGAATTTCCTCCCATGCGGGGGTGGAGTTGGCCCATGCCAAGGGCATTCAGGTGCTGGTTACCGATCACCATTTGCCCGGTGAAACCTTGCCCGCCGCAGAAGCCATCATTAACCCGAATCTGACCGGATGTGATTTTCTGTCCAAATCGCTGGCAGGAGTTGGGGTCACTTTTTATCTGATGCTGGCATTACGCGCCCGCCTCAGAGAGAGCGGTTGGTTTGAGCAACGTGCTCTGGCCATACCCAATTTGGCTGAATTGTTGGATTTAGTGGCACTTGGCACAGTGGCTGATGTAGTACCGCTGGATGCCAACAACCGAATTCTGGTACACCAGGGCCTAAGCCGCATACGTGCGGGAAAATGCCGTCCGGGAATTCGTGCATTACTGGAGGTGGCGAATCGCGATGCCCGCCAACTGGCTGCAAACGATTTGGGTTTCTCCCTCGGCCCAAGACTAAATGCCGCAGGGCGTCTGGATGATATGTCTATTGGGGTGGCACTGCTTCTTAGTGATGATATTGCTCAGGCCCGTGCGCTGGCAATCGATCTTGATACGCTAAATCAGACCCGCCGCGAGATAGAACAAGGTATGCAGGTCGAAGCCCTGCAACTGTGTGACCAATTGGAGCGCACCAGCACTGAATTGCCTTATGGTATCGCGATGTATCATCCTGAGTGGCATCAGGGGGTGGTAGGGATTCTGGCCTCACGGATTAAAGAGCGATTTCATCGGCCTGTCATCGCTTTTGCCCCGGCGGGGGATGGCTTACTGAAAGGATCGGGCCGCAGTGTTGCTGGTTTACATATGCGCGATGCTCTTGAGCGCCTCGACACCTTGAACCCTGGATTGATTCTGAAGTTTGGTGGGCATGCCATGGCCGCCGGATTATCGCTAGAACAGGATAAATTTGATGAATTCCGCCAGTGCTTTGCAGATTTAGTCGGTGAATGGATGGACGCTTCTCAATTAGAAGGTGTTATCTGGTCTGATGGTGAGCTGAAAGGCGGCGACTTATCAATCGAAACCGCAGAGCTACTGCGCGATGGTGGCCCGTGGGGGCAATCCTTCCCAGAACCCACATTTGACGGCAAATTCCGCATTCTGCAACAGCGGCTGGTGGGGGAACGCCACCTGAAGCTCATGATTGAGCCATTGAATGGCGGGCCGTTACTGGATGGCATTGCTTTTAATATCGATACCACCTTATGGCCGGACAGTAGCGTGCGTGAAGTTAAGCTCGCTTATAAACTCGATATTAATGAGTACCGTGGCAACCGTAGTGTCCAGTTATTGATTCAGCACTTGTGGCCTTATTAGTCCACGACTAAGCACAACCCGAATTGCTCACCTCTGCCAGTGATTCGGGGTAATACCGGCTGGTAGCGCTGCTGTAATTCTCAGTAAGCAGGAAATATAGTCAACTTGCTATAAACCGTCGTTGAGATCCGCTAGAATTACCGGTTCTAATGACATTCCGTCATCGACGACTCAACGTAAGACTTTAAATCATGTTTGAAATAAACCCGGTAAAAAACCGAATTCAGGACCTGTCTGATCGGACAGCCGTTCTCAGGGGGTATCTTTGACTATGATGCCAAGAAAGAGCGACTGGAAGAAGTAAACGCCGAGCTGGAACAGCCCGACGTCTGGAATGAACCTGAGCGCGCCCAAGCGCTGGGTAAAGAGCGTTCTGCGCTGGAAGAGATAGTCACCACTATTGATCAATTGGATCAAGGCATGGAAGATGTCACTGGCTTGCTAGAATTGGCGATTGAAGCTGACGACGAAGAGACGTTTAACGAAGCGGTTGCTGAGTTAGATATCCTTGATGGCAAGCTGGGCCAGCTTGAATTCCGCCGTATGTTCTCTGGTGAATATGATAGCGCCAACTGCTACCTGGATCTGCAAGCAGGCTCCGGTGGTACAGAAGCTCAGGACTGGGCCAGCATGTTGCTGCGTATGTACCTGCGCTGGGCTGAATCCAAAGGTTTCAAAACTGAAATCATTGAAGAGTCGGATGGCGATGTCGCGGGTCTGAAGTCTGCCACGATCAAAATCATCGGTGAATATGCATTTGGCTGGTTACGTACTGAAACTGGCGTACATCGCCTGGTACGTAAAAGCCCATTTGACTCCGGTGGCCGCCGTCATACCTCTTTCAGTTCTGCCTTTGTTTATCCTGAAGTTGACGACGATATTGATATTGAAATCAATCCAGCAGACTTGCGTATTGACGTTTACCGCGCATCCGGTGCAGGTGGTCAGCATGTTAACAAAACGGAATCTGCGGTACGTATTACCCATATTCCAACCAATATTGTGACTCAGTGCCAGAATGACCGTTCTCAGCATAAAAACAAAGATCAAGCAATGAAGCAGCTGAAAGCGAAGCTGTATGAGTTTGAGATGCAAAAGAAAAATGCTGATAAACAGGTTCTGGAAGATAACAAGTCCGATATCGGTTGGGGCAGCCAGATCCGTTCTTATGTACTGGATGACTCACGTATCAAAGATTTGCGTACCGGTGTGGAAACACGCAACACGCAAGCGGTACTGGATGGTGATCTGGACAAATTCATCGAAGCAAGTTTGAAAGCCGGGCTATAAGGAACTGAGATGTCAGAGCAAAAAACGCAAGTCGCTGAGCAAGCGCAAGAACTCAATAGTGAGTTACAAGCTCGTCGAGAAAAACTGGCAGTGTTGCGGGGAAAGGGAATAGCTTTTCCAAATGATTTCCGCCGCGAGCACCTCTCTGACCAGTTGCATGCTGAGTATGGCAGCAAAGAGAACGAAGAGTTAGAAGCACTGAATATCGAAGTAACCGTTGCCGGTCGTATGATGACTCGCCGTATCATGGGCAAAGCATCATTCGTGACACTGCAAGATGTCGGTGGCCGTATTCAGTTGTACGTTTCCCGTGATGATCTGCCGGAAGGCATTTATAACGAAGAGTTCAAAAAGTGGGATCTGGGCGATATCCTGGGTGCACGCGGTAAGCTGTTTAAAACTAAAACCGGTGAGCTGTCTATCCACTGTAGCGAACTGCGTTTGCTGACCAAAGCACTGCGCCCGCTACCTGATAAATTCCACGGCCTGGCTGATCAGGAAACCCGTTATCGCCAGCGTTATCTGGATTTGATCGCTAACGACGAATCTCGCAATACGTTCAAAGTTCGTTCGCAAGTCATGTCTGGCATCCGTAGCTTCATGGTGGAAAAAGGCTTCATGGAAGTCGAAACCCCAATGATGCAAGTGATCCCCGGCGGCGCGTCTGCACGCCCGTTCGTGACACATCATAATGCGCTGGATATCGATATGTACTTACGTATCGCGCCAGAACTGTACTTGAAACGCCTGGTTGTAGGCGGTTTTGAACGTGTGTTCGAAATTAACCGCAACTTCCGTAATGAGGGTGTTTCACCGCGCCATAACCCAGAGTTCACCATGATGGAACTCTATATGGCGTATGCGGATTACAAAGACCTGATCGTATTGACCGAAGAGTTGTTCCGCACCCTGACTGAAAATATTCTGGGTAGCAGTGTGGTGCAGTATGGTGAGCAGACGTTTGACTTCGGTAAACCTTTTGCCAAATTGACCATGAAAGAAGCTATTTGCAAATATCGCCCTGAAACCAATGTGGCGGATTTGGATGATATGGGCAAAGCTGTGGCTATTGCCGAGTCACTAGGTATCAACGTTGAGAAGAGCTGGGGCTTGGGCCGCGTTCAATGCGAAATTTTCGAAGAGACCGCAGAGAGCCACCTGATTCAGCCAACATTCATCACTGAATACCCGGCAGAGGTTTCTCCGCTGGCACGTCGTAACGATGATAATCCATTCATCACTGACCGCTTCGAGTTCTTCATCGGTGGCCGTGAAATTGGTAACGGCTTCTCTGAGCTGAATGATGCTGAAGACCAGGCTCAGCGTTTTGCCGATCAAGTTAGCGCCAAAGAAGCAGGCGATGACGAAGCAATGTTCTACGATGAAGATTATGTCACCGCACTGGAGCATGGCTTGCCGCCAACGGCTGGTTTGGGCATTGGTATTGACCGTATGGTGATGTTGTTTACCAACAGCCATACCATCCGTGATGTTATCTTATTCCCGGCGATGCGCCCGGTAAAATAAGCCACCTTGCTTAAGGGTCAACCTATTAGGGCGCTACGGCGCCCTTTTTACTGAGCGAAGTACTCTCAGAAAATAGCAGCGGTTACGGCTTATTTAAGCTAATCGCTTAAAATACCGGCGCTTAGACTATATCTTCGCTTGCCCACGACAAAGAACCGGTTATAATGCAAACCGCACACCGAAGCGGGTGTAGTTCAATGGTAGAACGAGAGCTTCCCAAGCTCTATACGAGGGTTCGATTCCCTTCACCCGCTCCAATCTCCTAATACGCCAATCTATTTATATATTAAATCTACCGGCAGTAGTGCTTATTCCCCTACCACATCTTCAGTACCATTGAATCACACCCACAACTAACGCGACTCGTTTGGTTGAACAAAAATCATATCAAAGCATTGTCGGGTGTTCTTGGTATATCTTATTATTACAAAAAATTGAGATAATCACAAAGTTGCTTTTGAGATAATCAATAAATAATAATCTGTTAACATCATGGCTATAAAGTGTTTTTTAATCTATTTTTAAGATAATGATATTTACATATTTGAGATAATCTAACTTTATGCCTAAATTTAATCACTATGATTTAGCACTGTTAAACCCCAGTTTCGACTCGCCATTGGTTGATGCGTTGACCGAGCTTGAGTTACTGAGACACCTGCGCCTTGAAACTGATGTGCATCCTCTATTGTTTGCCCAGCTAAAAAGTATTTTTCATATGCTGGAAAGCTTGGGTTCAGCAAGAATCGAAGGTAACCATACAACGTTAGCCGATTACGTTGAAAGTAAAGTTGAAGGGGCTGAGGATTCCACGGATCAACTGAAAGAGATTGGTAACATTGAACATGCCATGAACTTTATTGATGAGCATCTGCATGTTGGTGAAGATATCACGGAGTATTTTGTCCGAGAACTGCACGTCATGACGGTAAACGGGCTTGAACGGGAAGGGGATAAAACACCTGGTGCCTATCGCAGTCGCGGAGTGAGTATTGCTCAGTCAACTCATTTGCCGCCTGAATTTATTCATGTCCCTGCTTATATGCAGGAGTTGGTCGAGTTTATGAATCGCGCAGACGCGCCAAAATATGATCTGATGAAAGTGGCTCTCGCACATCACCGTTTTGGCTGGATTCATCCATTTGGTAATGGCAATGGTAGAACGGTGCGCCTGCTGACTTATTCTTTGCTGATAAAGTACGGTTTTAATGTGAAAACCAGTGGGCGGGTACTAAACCCAACGGCGGTTTTTTGTAATGACCGTGAGCGCTATTACTCGATGCTAGCCGAAGCGGATACGGGTGTTGCTGAGGGACTAGAGCAATGGTGCCTGTATGTTCTTACCGGTATATCGGCGGAGTTAAAGAAAGTCGATAAGCTCTCGAATCTTCACTTCTTAAACTCAAAAATTCTTTATCCAGCGCTTGAGTATTCGAAAGGGCGGGGGGTAATCAATGAGACGGAATCTAAAATTCTTAAGCGAACCATTAGCCAAGGGATAGTAAAAGCTAATGATTTAAAAGAGGTTTTACCGGTATTGAAGTCAGCTCAAATTACCTATCAGATTGGTAAGTTAGTTGATCGTGGCCTGTTGCAACCAGTTGAATTGGGTTCACGAATTTATACTGCCGTTTTTTCGAAATCAGATCTGATGCGTGGTGTCATTCATGCTTTGCGGAAAGAGGGGTTTATTCCAGATTTTTGATAGTCAGTGCATCAGGGAATATTGTTGCGATTTATATTTTTGTCTTCTGATTCCGTATTAGATATTCCACCTTGATGCTGGCTAGCATTGTTTGGATACCCGACGTGCTACTTATGTGTTTCGCCATGAACCGGATGGACGGTGGCTTTGCACGATTGACAACTCCTATGGCACTGCACTTCTTGATGAGCCTCATCATTAATTCTTTAATTAAATGTACTTAGCTCTATTTTAAGCATTGGTAAAAGATAGCAAAGTCACTACTCGATACTCTTTTGCCGCTTGTTGCTCTGCTACATTGGGTATAAATCAAAATGTAGTGAATCTGTGGTAATTAACTGTATTCTGTTTCTATGCCAAATTTCTATCGGTATTCCTATGTTGATAGCTTACTTAGATGCATTAAATATTTTGAGTACGCCAGTTTGGGTTGTCGTGCCCAAAAATCAAGAGTTGCTGTTTGCTAACAAGGAAGCCCGAAAGATTGCAGGCGACTGCCAGCTACCGCTAATGCGTAATGGCCGGTTTTCAGCACATGCGCAGCAACAGTTGGACGCCTACCTCCCCGCGTTAGCTGGCGACGATCAGATTGTCGAGATTTGGACTATCCAGACGGCAGGAAATGTCTTCCCCCTGAGTTGTCGGCTCTCCCTCACTCAGCTAGAGCCTTATGGTGATATTATTGTTTTTGAAGGGTTATATATCTCCGAAAAGGCACTTACTCAACCTAATATGGGGCAGCTATGCTCAAAACCCTATCGTCGAGATGAACAGGGTTTTTATGAGCAATTATTCAATACCAATACCGCCCCTATGCTACTTATTGATCCCTCGCGAGAGGGGCAAATTGTTGATGCTAATCAGGCAGCAACCCGTTTCTATGGTTATTCGCGGGATGAGATGTGCATGAAGCACACCTGGGAAATCAATACCATGGGAAAGGATGTGTTGCCGGTAATGAATGAGGTCGCCAAATTACCGGGGGGTCATAAGCCGCTAAACTTTATTCATAAATTAGCGGATGGCAATACCCGTCACGTTCAAACCTATGCTGGTCCGGTTGAGTTGGATGGCGTACGATTGATGCTATGTATTATCCATGACATCACCGAACAAAAGCGCCTTGAAGAGGCGTTGGAACATGCTGCTCTGCGCGACCCACTGACAGATTTAGGCAATCGGCGCCAGTTCTTCCCCTTAGTCGAACATGCTCATGCCCAGAGCCAACGTTACGGTCACAGTTTCAGTTTGATTTTATTGGATGTAGACCATTTCAAATCTATCAATGATCAGCTTGGGCATAATAAGGGCGACGAAGTCCTGATTTTGTTGGCAAGAACTTTAGAATCCATCATTCGTGAAAGTGATAGCATTTTTCGTTGGGGAGGTGAGGAGTTTGCGATCCTCCTGCCTTTAACCCATCTGGAGGGAGCATTGCAACTGGCTGAATCTATTAGGGAAACTATTCAGATGATATGCCAGCCTAATCTGCCACAGCTCACGGTCAGCATCGGCGTCGCACAACATCAGAGCGGCGAAGATACTGATAGCTTATTCAAACGTATGGATGAGGCCCTCTACCGCGCAAAAGCATCAGGGCGAAACCGGGTACTGGCGGCGTAGAGGGGGCAGCAGCAACTCTGCGTAAATTTACGTCAGTGGCAAGTGATCTAGCGGTTTGACTTCGCGCAGCACAATGGTGGTTTGCATCTCTTTAATCCCTGATAGTCGGCGAATAACCGACATCGCAAAGGTGGAGAAACTGTCGAGATCTTCCGCCACCACTTGCAGTAAGAAATCCGCATCCCCCGCGACAGCATAGCAAGCAATCACCGGCTTTAACGCCCCTACCTGCATTTCAAACAGCCTGGCTTCCTCTTCACTGTGACTATCAATTTTTACCCGAATAAAGGCCAAAATCCCCAAGCCAATTTTTCGCCGATCAATATTGGCCTGATAACCGGTAATGACACCACTCTCTTCAAGTTGCTTCACCCGTCGCCAGCAAGGGGAGGTTGCCATACCCACTTTATCGGCCAGCTCTTGGTTGGTCATGCGACCCGTATGCTGTAATTGCTTTAATATCTTTATATCTGCCGATGTTATCAATGATGTTGGCATATCTCACCTAATTATTATTCAATCTAGGTATAGCTTACCAGTACTGGCCGAATAAGAGTGATAAAAGAAAGCACTTACCGGCGGAGGAGAGATATGATCTTTGGCACAGACTTATCGGCAAAAAGGTACTGATGTGACAGAACAAATGCGGATCGCAATTATTGTTAATCCTGAGCTTCCTGTTGGCTTAATTGCCAATACCACCAGTGCGGTGGGGATTGGTTTGGCGGCAAGATTTCCACAACTGGCGGGGGCAGTGTTATCTGACTCGGAGGGCAAAGAGATTGATGTGAGTTCAAAATTGCCAGTACCTATTCTACAGGCGAATGCTTCGCAGATGAGAGAGGTGCTGCTGAAAGCATTGGCGGCGACTCACCCGCGGGCGATTGTCCCTTTCCCGGCATTTGCCCGTTCGATGCACAGTTTTGAGGATTATGAGGCAACCTTTCCGCTACGTTCACTTACCAATGAGCAGTTAGATGGCCTGGGGCTGGTCGGGCCGGAAAAATGGGTGCGCTCATTGACTGGCGCACTAAAACTGTTGCGCTAGTCAGACATGACTATTGAGGTGAAAAAAGCGGGTATTGGCAAGGAACCCGCTTCAGACTGCTGACAAACCCCAGTGACTCGATCTGGAACGGTGAGGAGAGGCAGAAGAGTAAAGCGTCCGCGCCAGGGATGGCGCGGTTCGAGCCATCAGGGATGATTTTACGGCGTCTTTACGATCTGCCTGTTCTCTCCGCTCAGGCGACTTTGTCGATAACCTCAAGCGGGTTATCATATGGAACCCGCTTTGTAGCTTAATTTCACTGAATTATGTCAGCTGATTTAACTGCAATGTATGGCCTGCAACGCCGTTGATCACTAACTCGCGCTGCTCATTCATCGGCAGATTAACTGTCAATTCATGCCATGCTGTTTGATAGCTCCCAGTGCGACTAAAGGTGATATTAATACGGTGATTATCGGTCGTTACCAGCCAACTCAGCCATAGCGCGTGGCCTTGCTGCCAGCGGTGACTTTCGCCGTCATCTTCAAATAACATGCCACTGGATTGCCCCGCCCCTTTGGTTGGATAGAGCGCCAGCTCACGTTGAGAATCCAGTTTGGCATCCACAAAGGCGATGCGCCGTGATAGCGGCAGTGCCGCACCGGCTCGCACCAGGAGCGGCAAACGTTCCAGTGGTGCATCTAAAGTGATTGTCTGCCCGCCGCTGTACCACTGCCCGGTGTGGAAACAGTACCAGCCGACATGATTATCCGGCAGATAGATCTGACGTTGGCGCTGACCCGCCTCTACAACACTGGCAACCAGCAAATCACGGCCCAACATAAAGTCGTCATTCTCCTTGAACGTGCCGCTATCGTGCTCGTGATCGAGGAAAGTTGGGCGCAACATCGGTTCGTCATCATGGGTAGCCTGCCATTGCAGCGTATAGAAATAGGGCAATAATCGGTAACGTAAGGCCATGGTATCCCGAATCATCGGGGTAGCTGCGGGGTACATCCAAGGCTCATTTACCGTGTTGTCGTCATTCCATGAGTGAATGGTAAAGCGCGGATGCATCACGCCATTTTGTACCCAACGAATAAATAATTCTGCTTCCGGTTTATCGCCAGAGAAGCCGCCGACATCGTGGCCCAGGTTGTACAACCCTGACAGACTCATGCCCAGCCCCATACGGATGTTATAGCGCAGAGTCTGCCAACTGGTGCGGTTGTCGCCACTCCAGGTCTGGGCATAGCGCTGCATCCCGGCACAGCCAGATCGTGATATCAGATACGGGCGCATATCTGGTGCGAATGTTTGTTGAGCCTCCATTGAGGCGCGCATCATCAGTAGAGGCATTACTGGCCTGATGTGCTTGATGGCAATTGATTCACCAAACCCATGGCATTGTGCCTCCCCATCCCACACTTCATATTCGTTATTATCATTCCAGGTCGAACCAATCCCCATTTCCAATAGCTGTTTGGTCACATTCTCCTGCCACCAATCCACGGTTGCGGGGTTGGTAAAATCAAGGTGAGAACCTTCGTCATCCCAAAATGATGAGCGCTCAGGTAACCCGGTTTCGCCGTCACGGATAAACAGCCCACGTTCAGCAACTTGCTGATATTTTGGATGATCCTGCAACAAGCAAGGTTTGATATTAGCTGCCAGCTTGATGCCAGCTTGCAGGAAAGTCTGACTCATTACCTTTGGCTGTGGCACTTTGTCGTTATTCCAGTTAAAGACATAGCGCTTGTTTTTGATGGAGGTATAGCCGGATGAGAGCTGGAAAGAGTCGCAGGGAATATCATGTTGCTGACACAGCGCAATAAACTTTTGCAATTGCACCTGGGCATCCGGGGCATCGGTGTAATGCATGGTAGAGCCACTGTAGCCGAGGCTCCATTTCGGGCCAAATTGGGTCTTACCGGTCAGACGGACAAAGGCTTTGGTGACATCCAGCACTTTCGGGCCGAGGAACAGGTAGTAATCAAGGTCACCTGCTTCAGCCTGATATCGGCGATAGGCCAGATGATAGTTATCGATCTCGTTACCCAAATCCAGCCAGCAACTGCTGAGATTGTCATAAAACAGGCCAAAACTGACGTCATCACGACGGGTGATGGTAAAGGGAATGTGCTTGTAGAGCGGATCAGTACTGGCGGCGTTATAGCCCATGGCATCTAAATTGCGCATTTCAAAGCGGCGACCGGCGCGGTTAAGATCACCGGCTTTTTCACCCAGCCCATAATATTGTTCATTGGGATAGCGGCGCTGATAGTGAGCAATCGCTTCGCCTTGCGGGCTGAGCAGATAAGCACTGGTGGGCCGATCTGCGGCCAGTGGCTGCCATTGATCCTGTGAATTTTTGTACTCCCACTCCAGATGCAAAGGCTGGTGAATAGTGACCCTAAGGCACTCGGTGGTCACTACCAGCTGTTGCTCATGCTGCTCCAATTGATAGCCCGGCACGGAGAAGCCCGCCAGACTCAATCGGTCACGCCCTGACCAAGGCACATCCCCTTGTGGTGCAATGCTCCAGGTGCGATTCAGTGCCAGTTCGCCATTGCGCTTAATCAGCACGCGGCAGAGATTTTGCTCTAACACATACAGACAAAATATATGACGGTCATCGACCAGTAGTTCTAAATGGTCAGGGAATTCATTTATTAACTGCCAGTTTTTTAATGTTTTCATCACAGCTCATCTCTTTTGGCAACAGTACTGCGGCACTGTTGCAGACAGAATTAGGGGATAGGATCAGGTTGCCGGTTGTGCCTTATTACGGCGCTCAGCAAATAGCGCAATCAGGAATACGGCACCAATCAAATCGAAGAAGCCCATGGCAATAAACAGCGGGTTAAAGCCGATAGTGTCGGAAACCGCGCCAATGAGTAAGGTAAACAGGAAACTGGCGATCCACGCGGAGGAACCCCGCAGACCATTGACAGTAGCGACTTGATTTTTATCAAAAGAATCAACCACTAATGCGCTAAGCATACAGGAGATGACCTGATGCCCGAAGCCGCCAATGGAGATTAGCGCAATCGCCAGATAGGGGTCTTTGGTGATAGCCACAAAGGCCAATGAAACCATCATAAAGGCACCGGTGACTGAGCTGGCAACCACCGAGTTGATGCGGCTGAAGCCGAACCACTTCTGATACAACCGGGTTAAATAACCACTGGCAACACTGCCGATATCTGCCGCCAGGAAGGGGAGCCAGGCGAACATGGCGATCTGCTTTAGATCCATCCCGCGTTCGGTGGCTAAGTAAAGTGGCACCCAGAAGCTAAACACGGCCCAGGCGGGTTCCGCCAGAAATGCGGGGATCGCAATGCCGTAAAATTTCTTATTTTTGCTCAGAATGGCCAATGATTTGAGGAAAGGTAGCCGCGGTAGCACCGGTTCATTGTCCTGATGAATCAGTTCAAACTCTTCTTTGCTTAGATTTGGATGAGTATCCGGCGAATGGTAGAAACGCCACCACAACAGCACCCAAATCATGGCTAAAGCACCGGAGAATAAAAACGCCCCTTGCCAGCCAAGCGCCACATGGGCCAATACAATAATCGGTGGAGCTAACATCGCACCAATAGAGAAGCCGACTCCCGCCCAACCGGCGGCAATTGGCCGCTCTTTCTTCGGGAACCAGTCAGAAATCGCCTTGGCGTTTGCCGGTGTTGCTGCCGCTTCGGCACTACCCATAAAGAAGCGCAGCACCGCCAGCTGGAACCAGGTCCCTGCGCCGGCATGCATCATGCACACCACGGCCCAAACACTGGCACAAATCAGGAACCCCATTTTTAAGCCGATGACGTCAATCAGCCAGCCACACAGCGGTTGAAAAACGGTGTAAGCCAACTGAAAAGAGGCCACGATCCATGAATATTGCTCCGTGGTCATATTCAGGCTGGTTTTCAGTTCGGGGGCGAGGATACCCAGAGAGTTACGGGTAATATAGTTAACTGTGACCCCAAGTAAAAATAGTGCCAGCATCCACCAACGTAGTGACTTTATTTTTCGCCGCCCGATAACTTTCGCGGATTGATTAATCTCAACACTCATCCAAGCCTCCTGCTGTTAGCCGGTAGTCAGTTAACCGGGCCAACTAATTATTTTGGTATGATCCATTTTCGGTTATTAAGATTTCGCTGAGTTTTAATGTGACTTTGTTCACACTAAATCGGCCAATAAAATATACTTAGTTGTTTTTTATCGTATTTTTATAATTCATCAAAACAAACCGGACTGATAAGTTTTTAAAATTGGTTTACCAAAACAAGGTAGCTAGCTTAAATTGGCTTTAATATGCGTTTTTTTGAAAGAACTTTCATAAGCTGGATAATATTTCAGCATTTATATTGTGTAATGGCCTAAATAAGGCATTTACCGGTTATGAAAATTTTTTCATTTGCTAATTTGAGAGAGATCACAAAATGAATGGAAAGCTAAAAATACAAGAGATAGCCAATCAAACTGGCCTTTCAATTAGCACGGTCTCCAGAGTCTTAGCCGGTAAAGCAAACACCAGCGCGAAGGCGAAACAGCAGGTCATGGCGTATGCGCAATCGCAGGGAATTTTGCAGAATTTGTCCAGCGGGCGATTAATGCTCAATAATATTATGGTCTTTGCACCGCACCGAGCTTTCGATGTGCGTACCGACATTTTTTACTACAAAGTCATCCAAGGCATTACCGAAGCCGTTAGCCAACATGAGGTGATGATCCGCTACTGTGGATTATCGGAAACGCAAAGTGATATCTCACTGTTTCTGGAGAAAATGACCAATCCGCAGACCGAGGCTGCAATCATCATCGGCATTGATGATCCACGTATCCATGCCTTGGCGGCTGGCGTGCATAAACCCTCGGTACTGGTGAATTGCCGCGATAAAGAGATGTCACTGGATAGTGTGTCGCCAGACCATCAATTGATTGGCGAGTTTTCTGCCAACTATCTGATTCAACAAGGGCATCGGCAAATCCTGACTTTGCAATGCTTACGCCGTAACACTATGGAATTGCGCTTGCTGGGGATTAAAGAGGCTTTCGCCAGCCATAATATAAGTTTTGATGATAACCAGCATCTGATCACTACCCATGGTTTTGGCGGCGAAGAGGCAGAGCAGGCGGTCAGCGACTTTATGGCAGCTTGTGAGGACCAACGCCAGTGGCCGACGGCAATTCTAGCCGGTGGCGACTATATGGCGGTAGGTGCCGTTAATGCGCTGAATAAGTTGAAAATAAGTGTGCCTGATAGCATATCAGTGATGAGCATGGATGGCTTTAATTTGGCTGAGATCCATGATGTCCCGCTCACGGCGGTGCATGTACCTCGTGATGAGTTGGGGGCTGAGGCTATTCAACTGCTACAACGGCGCTTATTACGCCCAGATGCCCCCTTCAGTAATATCTTATTGCAGGGGCGATTAGTGGTTCGCTCCTCGGTGAAACAGGTTAATCATAAAAGGGCGATGTCCGCCGCCAATAAGCCATCGGATCAGTTATATGATTTGTAATATTTATGCGGACAATAGTCAGAATGACAATATAAAACCCACGAATAAGCCATTGCCGCTATAGTTTAGATTTGCTTCGCTTAAGGTTTTAAACGGTTGAAATATGCACAAACAGGTTTTATATAAGTCAAATGGGGATAACTTATAGCACATTGAATTTAAGGATATTACCGCATGGAATTTAAAGACTATTATGCCGTGATGGGCTTGGAGCCCACCGCCTCCCTGAAAGAGATTAAAACCGCTTATCGTAAGCTGGCGCGCAAATACCACCCTGATGTCAGCGATGAACCCGATGCTGAAAGTAAGTTTAAGGAGGTTGCAGAGGCTTACGAAGTACTAAAAGATGCTGAACGGCGCGCTGAATATGACGAATTAAGGTTACATCGCGACGATCCTCGCTTTACCCAGCAGCAGGCCGCCTATCATTCCGGTGGTCAACAGTGGCACAGCAGTGCGGGTGGGGGGGACTTTTCGGATTTTTTCGAGTCCTTCTTTGCCAACCGAGGCGCTTCAGCTCACCGCTCGTCTCACCGAGCATCTCATGGGGTTCGGGGCCAAGATCTTGAGATGGAATTGCCTCTCTTTTTAGAGGAAACACTGGCAGAGCAGACGCGCTCAATCTCTTACAAAATCCCGACTGTCGATGCTTCAGGTTTTCCGGGCGCAGACACCACCAAGACCCTGAAAGTAAAAATTCCTGCCGGTGTGGGCGATGGTGAGCGCATTCGTCTTAAAGGACAGGGAGCGCCGGGTTTTGCGGGGGGAGCCAATGGCGACCTATTTCTGATTATTCGCCTGGCACCACACCCGCTATTTGATGTTGATGGTCATAATTTACACATTGTCGTGCCGTTAGCCCCATGGGAAGCGGCATTGGGGGCTAGCGTCGAGGTGCCGACGCTGACCGGTAAAATTAGCTTAACCATCCCGGCGGGTAGCCAAAGTGGGCAACGATTACGCATCAAAGGTAAGGGCCTGGTTAGCAAAAAAGCGACTGGCGATTTGTATGCGATCCTCAAGGTGGTGATGCCACCGAAGCCAGACGAGAAAACGCGGGCGCTGTGGCAGCAATTGTCAGAGCAGGCGGCATTTAATCCTCGTACTGGGTGGGAGTAACAGATTATGGCTGAAATAGAAATCACCTATACTGTCACTGAATTGTGTCAGTCAACGGGCATTATGCAGGAAGAGCTGGTCGAGGTGGTTGGACTGGGCGTGATTGTGCCGCTAGAACTTGCAGCTAGTGTCTGGGTTTTTGATGCTGATGCATTGAGCTGTCTGAAACGCGCCCAACGTCTGCAAAATGAGTTGGATCTGGACTGGTCTGGTGTGGCGATGACCCTAACGCTACTTGAGAGAGTTGAGCAGCTAAAAAAAGAGAACAATCAACTGCGCAGGCAGCTTGATCGTTTTTTACAAACATCCTGACGTGGCCTGAGACGGGTTGGTGCGCGGTGCTGGCCAACCCGATTTAGCGCGTAATCTATGGGGACAATGGTCCCTATATTACTTTTATTTTGAAGCGGTCATTCTCAGTCTCTGGCCTATCTTATTTTCATTAATATTTCTTAAAGGCTGCTGACGCCGCCATCAACTCGCAATTCTGTTCCGACAACAAAGCTGGACTCATCCGAAGCAAGAAAAACGGCTGCATGGGCCAGCTCAATCGAGGTTCCCATTCGTTTGATCGGCACCAGTTGGCGTATCTGCTCGGCCAGTTTTTCTTGCTCGCCACCCGATAGCCCCAATTTTTGCAGCGCCGGTGTCTGTGTTGGGCCGGGACTTAAGCCATTCACCCTAATTCCTCTTTCCGCCCACTCACCTGACAAGGTTCGCGCCAGAGAGAGTAACCCCGCCTTACTGGCGGCATAAACACTGCTTTGAGGTAAGCCGATATGGACGCTGGCAGAGCCACAAAGGATGACGGATGCAGGATTAGTTAGCAGCGGCAATAGTGATTGCAGCAGGAAAAAAGGGCCTTTCAGATTGGTTGAGAGTACCCGGTCAAAACTTGACTCATCCCACTTCTCAATTGGATTATGAGTAACATCACCTGCATTGATATAGACGATATCCAGCCGTGGCCACACTTCCGCTAGTTTTGCCGCTAACTGATATTGGTCGGTGATATTACTGGCATCACTATTTAGCAGCAAAACAGAGTCTCCCAGTTCCACACCGGCCACCTGCAAAGCGGCGTCATTTCTACCGGTGATCGCGACTGTTGCTCCCTCGGCGAGGAATTGGCGCGCCGTTTCCAGGCCAATGCCGCTGGTTCCTCCGGTAATCAACGCATATTTATGGCTTAAACGATTCATGGTGAGCCTTCTGATTAATAGCAATGGAACACCATTTTTAATACAAAAGTATCTAAAGTATAGTAGGTACTGATTGGATACTAAGGATGGAACAGGAAAGCAATGACAACCCATAAGCCATTAACAGATAAAAATAAATCGGCATCTGAGAGCGAAATCGCGGAAGAAAGGTGCCCGATGGTACAATTTGTTGAACTCATTGCCGGGAAGTGGGCAATTCCCATTCTCTATCGCTTGATTGTGACGGCTGCGCCAATTCGTTTCGGAGAGCTGCAACGGGCGATTAGGCCCATAACCCAAAAAGAGCTGACCCGCCAACTGCGCGCTTTTGAGCAGCGCGGCTTGGTCAATCGTAAAATCTATGCTGAAGTCCCGCCACGGGTTGAATATGAAATTACCCCGCTGGGTAAAACATTGCAGCCCACACTGGATTCATTGGCTCAATGGATGAGAGAGCACCATAAAGATCTCAACAATCGTTTGTAATACTCATCACTCTTACATTGAGAAATAGCGGATAATTGTTAATTAGCATTATTGTTGCCGCATAATATAAAAAACATGCACTACATTTAATCAACTGCTCACTAATTATGCAGTTGATTAAATAGCAACAAAAGCGTGGAAGCGCAGGAGGGCATTTCCAGCGGCTGTCATCCTGAACTGTATTGATTCCTGAGTACCAGTAGAAATTGTTATGGATACGGGGGGGTGAAACATATTTAGTTATATCCTGCCCCCATGATATTGACTCAAGGGGAGCATCTATGATTACGCGATTAGATAATATTACTTTATATATCCCTTTCTTTTATTTATTGCTGCTTTATGCTTGGCGGAAATTTACATTTGTGTTTATATGACTAAAACAAAATAAGCAATAGTATATCAGGTAAATCAAACGGTATGCCAATAAGTGAAACTTGAATTTATGAGTGACTACATTAGAAATATAAAGTTTATGGTGGCCTATTGGTCGGTATACAGATAGCACATATAAATGTTATTAATGTTTTTTTTAGCCAATGATGTTCCTGAGATTATTGAAAGATATTTCCCTTGAAATTTTCTATCATTATTGTATGTTAACTTCGGTGATGGCTTATGCCTTTATGGATGAATAAAATGAATTTAGAATGTTAAGGTTAAGGATGGAATTTACATTGATATAAGCTATATTATCCATGTAAGTGATTCGCATTAAGTAGTGCATTGCTATTTGATTGTTGATTTTTAATTAGCCAGTAATAGATTTGTTTTCTTATATACGTATCAGTTTTGTATGCAAATTAGCATATAAATTTCACATTAAATATAATCAAAATATATAATTTAATTTGTTTTATTCATTGAATGAAAGTAATAATAATCACTTGTTCCTTTATCACATTTGACGTGTGATTGGCTTTTATTAACTGAGTGAATATGTTTGAGGGGTTATCTATGTATGTCGATACAGTCTCTGTTGTTTCGGGTAGTAAATTTATTGATATCAATGGAAAAGGAGTGATTGATTATGAAAAAGAGATATCACTGGATTGCTGTATGAATAAAATCCATTTCCATACAAAGAAATTAACTGTGGATATTAATGAAAAGCAAAAGAGATTGGTTATGTGCTTGTTTAATGATGTTAATCGTAAACAAGATATTATAAAAGTTGTATGGTATGAGAATCATAAAAGTATATCTGATAATAACTATCACCAATTAATACATAAGTTCAGAGTCCACTTGAAAAGTGCAGGTATACCCGACGGAATAGTTAAAACCATAAATAGGTATGGTCTTAGACTAGATGCCGGGATATTAAAAGCTATGGCTTCCAATAAGATGAATGATAGATTTCTTGGTTATTAGCAGGAAATACACGAAAGTGTTATTTTCTATATCTACTTCATTATAAATGAGAGGTGCGGGTGCTATCTTTATTAAAAGGATAAATAGCACCCAACCAAGCCTTGATGAATAAAAAACAATACATTTTGATAATAGCCATAATATTAATTATATTATATCAATTCATCGTTGTATGTTATACCTTGATGACTCAGATCGAGTCTCCAACACTGGTGACATATGGCGGTTACAGTGGCGATAACGAAAGTGAAAGTAATAGCATTAAAATGATAGCGAAAATAAAAAAAATGATGCTATTTAGTCAGAAACATTTTGATAATAATTCGAAAAAAATTGTCTATGCTATAAATAATAATGATAACTATCCAGTTTATACTGGTGAACTAAAGTTAGTGGGTATTCTTAAACATGCCGATGAAACTAAATCCATTGCGATATTAAAATATAATGGCCAGCAAAAAAGCTATTTTATTCACGATAAAGTAAGTGATGGAATTACAATAGTGAAAATACTTACAGATAAAATCCTCATTAATGATAAAGGTTCTTATTATTTATTAAGTATATTATAATAAATACGGCCTAAGTTCTTACGTAAGGGGAATGTTATGTCTTATTGTTGCCGTGTCGCCATCACTCCCAATAATATATCCTTAAAATACCTTCCAACCAAAGTATTTGGAATGAAGTTAGCTATGCTGTTTTTCTTTTTGTCAATTGAGACTAGCAATGCTAATTTTTCAGTCTCTTTCGTTGATGCAGATATAAAAGAGGTTATTAATACAGTAAGCAAAAACATGAATAAGACGATAATTATAGATCCTAAAGTCCAAGGATCGGTCAGTGTCCGTAGCTATATGCTATTAGATGAAGAAAAGTATTACCAATTTTTTCTTAATTTACTTGATGTCTACGGATACACCCTGGTAGAGATGCCTAATGACATCTTAAAAGTGATACCATCAAAACGCGCTAAAGGTTCGGTTGTGCCCATGTTAAAGGAAAATGGAGAGATTCATGGTGATGAAATTATTAATCGAGTTTTTCCGCTTAAACATATCTCAGCAAAAAACCTAGTTCCACTGTTACGCCAGCTAAATGATAATGCTGAGTTTGGCAGTATTATTCATTATGATCCCTCAAATGCGATATTAATTACAGGTCGTGCCGCTGTAGTGAATCACCTACACTCAATTATTAATACATTTGACCATGCTGGAGACTCCGAGGTTGAACTCTATAAGCTAAACCATGCAGTTGCAACTGAGGTTGCTAAACTGATTAATGAAATCATTATTCCACTTAATATCAGCAAGAAAGAGACATTTAATATAGGGAAGATCATTGCTGATGATAGAACTAATTCAATATTGGTGAGCGGAGATAGTAATATCAGGAAAAAAGCCATACAAATGATAAAGGATCTTGATCATCAAGAGAATAGCTATGGGAATACAAAAGTTATTTATATGAAATATGCCCAAGCATCTAAGTTATTGGATGTGCTAAATGGGATTAGCCAAGGCTTACGAAGTGATAAAAAAGCAAGTGCGGTAGGTAAGAGCCAGAGTAGGAGTATTGCTATTAAGGCATATGATCAGACCAACGCTTTAGTTATTACGGCAGATCCAAGGATGATGAAAGAACTTGAGCAGGTTATCGAAAAACTAGATGTCAGACGTGCGCAAGTATTAGTTGAAGCTATTATCGTTGAGACTCAAAATGCCGAAGGGCTGAATCTTGGCATTCAATGGGCGAATAAATATTCTGGAGGAGTCAACCTTATTCCTGGCCCTGCAAGAAGCCATAGTGAACAGCCAATGCCGATGGTTATTGCAGGATTAACCGCTGGTTTTTACAAAGGAAATTGGAACGGACTATTTACTGCATTAGCCACTAATTCTAATAACAATATCCTTGCTACGCCGAGTATTGTCACATTAGATAATATGGAAGCTGAGTTTAATGTAGGGCAGGAAGTTCCAGTATTGACATCGACGCAAACAACAGCGACAGATAAAGTATATAACTCAATTTCAAGGCAATCAGTTGGTATTATGCTAAAAGTAAAACCACAGATTAACAAAGGTGACTCAGTTCTCCTTGAAATCAGGCAAGAAGTATCCAGTGTGGCTGACAGTTCTAATACTAATACCAATAATTTAGGTTTTATTTTTAATAAAAGAGCCATTAATAATGCAGTCTTAGTAAAAAGTGGTGAAACTGTTGTGGTCGGTGGACTATTAGATGAAAAATTAAGCAAGACAGTGAACAAAATACCGTTGCTGGGTGATATTCCACTTATAGGCGGGTTATTCAGACAGAGCAAAGAGAAGATCGATAAAAGTAATCTTATTTTATTTATTAAGCCAACAATACTGAGAGAAACGAACGACTATAGTGTAGTAACAATAGAAAAGCATACTAAATATAAAGATAGCAATTCTCGTGAAAATACTATTAATAGTAACAAACTCTATCATGATCTCTTAATAAATAATACTAATAGTGATAATTATAATCAGATTAAAAAAGATATTATGAGTTTTTATGATAACACTGAGATGCGCTTATGACTGAGGAAAAAATAGAATCAACCTTATTAACTTTTACTTGGGCGAGGGATAATGGCATTATTTTATTACCAGTAGATCAAGGTTATCAACTTATTTGCCGCGATTCAGCCTCCCTTGAGGCAATTCTTGAAGGTAACAGAATCGCTAATCAAGCAGCAGGACTTGATTTTGTTACTGATGATGAGTTTGATACCTATCTCGTGACTGTATATCAGAATAGCTCCAAGAGATCACATAACATAATTAATGCTATCAGTGATGAAATTGAAACTTACTCATTTTCAGGTGAACTACCGGACAGTGAAGACTTACTAGATACGAGTAATGAGGCTCCTGTAATTAGATTAATAAATACAATATTAGCAGAGGCAATTAAAGAGTTGGCCTCAGATATCCATATCGAATCCTTCGAAAAAAAACTGATCATAAGATTTCGTATCGATGGTGTATTAAAGAATATATTAGAGCTACAGAAAGGTGTTGCGCTATTATTGATTTCACGAATTAAAGTCATGGCAAAGCTGGATATTGCAGAAAAACGTATACCACAAGATGGACGTATTGCTCTGAATTTAGCGGGACGGGCGCTAGATGTACGAGTCTCCGTATTGCCGTCAAATCATGGTGAACGAGTCGTTATGCGGTTACTGGATAAAAACAGTATTAAGTTGGATTTACTATCTTTGGGCATGTCGAAAATAAACTGTGAAGCTATGAAAAAAATTGTGCTTAAGCCCCATGGGATCGTGCTAATTGTCGGTCCAACTGGGGCGGGGAAAAGCACCACTCTTTACGCAGCCTTAATGGAAATAAATTCACATGAAAGGAATATTATGACGGTAGAGGACCCTATTGAGTTTGATATCGATAGAATTTCTCAAACACAAGTTAACTCAAAGATTGGCATGACATTTTCCCGTAGCCTAAGAGCTATATTGAGACAAGACCCAGATGTTATTTTGATCGGTGAGATACGAGACGTAGAGACGGCTCAAATAGCAGTACAAGCTTCGCTAACTGGACACTTGGTTTTATCAACGCTACATGCTAACAGTGCAGTAGGTGCGGTAACCAGGTTAAAGGATATGGGTATTGAACCATTTATGCTTGCAGGTTCATTATTAGCTGTGCTATCTCAGCGACTGATCCGAAAATTATGTTGTGAGTGTCGACAGAAGTATTTGTTTACACAAGATACGTTAAAGGATTTAGAGATAAATTATCGGATAATAATGAATCAATATGGGTATCGGGCACTGGGTTGTAGTCACTGTAATGCAACAGGTTACCATGGACGAACAGCTTTGCATGAACTCTTGATAGTAGATAATATTTTACGAGAAGGAATATATAAAGGTGCCAGCGAATTCGATTTAGCCAATTTGGCTCAGGGAACGATGTGCAGCATTAAGCAAGATGGAGTCAATAAAATCATTGCTGGTTTAACCACTATTGAGGAGGTGATCAAGATAGGTTTAGAGGATAAGTATGACGCTATTTAAGTATGTTGCGATAAGTGATAATGGAATGAAAGTAAAAGGTAATATTGAAGCTGAAAATATACGGGCAGCTAGACATATTCTCTATCAAAGAAAAATAAATATATTAAGTATTAAAGTCAGACGAGTAACACATAACTCAATGGTTATAAATTATTTTAAAACGGTTACCAGTGCTGATTTAGTTCTACTCACTAGACAAATGTCTACATTAGTAAGTTCTGACATACCATTAGATGAAACACTCAAGATAATTGAGAAGCAAAGTAAGAAGAGATATGTAAGTACAGTAATTCATGATGTAAGAAAAAAGGTTGTTGAGGGATACTCATTATCTGATTCTCTATCATATTTCCCTAGAGTATTTAATGTATTATATAGATCCATGATTGCTGCTGGTGAGTTATCAGGTCATCTGGGGGTAGTGCTATTACAGCTTGCTGAACATATTGAACAGACACAGCGGTTGCAAAGGAAAATAATCCAGGCGCTTATCTACCCGGCAATGTTAATTTTTATATCCGCAGGCGTCATAATTATACTTTTATCTGTTGTAATACCGAACATAATAGCGAGTTTTTCTTTTGATAATCAAGTGTTGCCATTATCGACTAGAGCCATTATGAGTATTAGCTATTGTTTGAAAAATAACATGCTACTAATAGTCATAATGGCAGTGGCACTTTGGGTTGGATTGAACAGGGTATTGAAGATAAAATCGATAAGATATCTATTTGAATGTTATTACTTGAAAGTCCCAGTGTTAGGAAAAGCAATTTCCAGAGTAAATATATCACGTTATCTGAAAACATTGACAGTTTTGATCTCTAACGGTATTAGCTTAATACCTGCCATGAAAATTAGTAATCAAGTTATAACTAACTACCGCATTAAGGAAGAGTTAATTAATTCGACTAAGTTGGTTAGTGAGGGAAATAGTCTATCATCGTCACTCTCTATAAGTCGGATATTTTCACCCATGATATTACATATTATCTCATCAGGTGAGTGTAGCGGAAAACTAGACGTAATGTTAAAGAAAGTTACCGCGATTCAAGAAGAGGAGTTTGTCACTCAGATCAATATTTTCATAACATTATTAGAACCAATAGTAATGATTATCATGGCTGCTTTTATATTCATTATTGTGTTGGCTGTTTTTGAGCCAATATTGCAAATCAGTAGCTTAACTATTTGACTATTATCAACGGGGTTTTATGAATGATACAAAGGCCAGTGGATTTACACTATTGGAAATTATGATTGTTATCATCATACTCGGGCTGCTTGCTAGCCTAACAGTTCCTAGTTTGATGTCCAATAAAAATAGAGCTGATCGGCAGAAAGTACTGAGTGATATCGCCGCCCTGGAAAATGCATTGGATCTGTATAAATTGGATAATGGGTATTATCCCACCGAACAGCAAGGTATTGATTCGTTGATTATCGAACCAACAGAGTTACCTATCCCGAAAAACTATCCTCAACATGGGTATATTCGTCGGCTACCACAAGATCCATGGGGGCGCTCATATCAGTTAAGTAATCCCGGAAAATATGGAGAAATAGATATATTCTCTTCGGGGCCAGATAGAGTAGTTGGAACTGAAGATGATATTAATAACTGGTTAGATTCATCATCAGAAGAAAAATAGACAGTGGCGTTTGGTGTTATTTAAATTTTTTTTTAAAAAAAAACAGGTGAGTTTTTGTTCAACAGTAAAGGGTTTACTCTATTGGAACTTATGATTTCATTGGCTATTTTTGCATTTTGTGCCGTTGGTATTATGAAGGTCATCAGTGAAAAATTAATTTTAGCAAAAAAATTAGAAAATAGATTGGTATCTTCTTGGGTAGCAGAAAATGTTTTGTCTGAAATTAAAATTATGGGAATAGAGCAAACTGAAAACTGGCTGAAAGGGCAAGAGTTCATGATGAACAAATTATGGTATTGGCAATCTAAAGAAATTAAGTGTCAAGAAGATACAATTATTACTATTATTATTGAGGTTCGAGACCAAGAAGATGAAATAAATCCTTATTTTATATTAGAGGGATATCGTGTTATTAATAAGTAAAACCACACATTGTGGTTTTACTCTACTTGAAATGTTACTTTCTGCAGCTATTTTTACAATGATGAGTTTGATGATGTATCAGGTTCTTATGATTGTTACTAAGAGTAGTATTGCTATAAATAAAAAATACAAGCAGATTAGTGAAATGGAAAGCTTAATTAATAAGTTAGACCGCGACATGTCACATATTACAATCCACCAAAAATCATCGAGTAATCACAATGATTATCTCAATATAAGAAATAATCTACTGGAGCGTGATGAGTTTGGGGTTTATTTATTATGTGAAGAGAATGATAGTGAGAAAATTTTGCTTCACTATCAACCAAATACTCTAGCTTATAGTTTGAAAAATAAAAAATCAGAGAAAATATCGGCTAACAATTCAGAAGATTTGAGCATATCGGGTCGAGAGGTTTCCACCATATTCAATAGCATTGTAGGATTTCGCATACGTATCTATCATGAGGATAAGTGGGTAAGTGAATGGAATAATAGATCTATCCTGCCTTGGGCCGTAGAAGTGACGATGGAGTTTGAAGGTATAGGCACAATAAGGCGTGTCATTATCTTATTAAATAGTCAAACAGAGATTTTGAGTTGAAGAAGTTAGTGAAGCAGTGTGGTATTGCTCTGCTGTTAGTTCTTTGTATTCTACTATTGATGAGTGGAATAGTAATGACATCAACATATCATTGGTCAGTAATATATATCTTGTCAGAAAATAGCAAACAAAGAAAATTAGAGAAATGGTTGCTACTTGGTGCGGAAGAAAATCTTTTGGCTGAAATTATGAGAAAGAAGAAAATCAGTAACTATATAGCCGATATATCAGTAGGGATATTTAGCAAGCCTGGATCTATAAAAATGAATAATATAGATGTACATTATAAGATTATTGATCAAACAAACTGTTTTAATGTTAAGTCTCTACAAACATCATTATCTCTTAATAAAGATAGTGAAACATATTATCGAACGGTTTTAAATAACATTACAGGTGATTTAAATTTTTTATTTTCTGATATAAGTGAAATTCAAAATATTGTTTTTAATTACTTTAAGGAAAAATCAAAATGGTATACTATCAATAGCGATATCTATTCTAAAATGGTGCCATTGTTATGCGTTAGGTATGATAATTCATTAATTATCAATATTAATACACTAGAGATTCAACATAGTAAACTCATACAGGAAATTCTTATGAATTTAATCGATGAAGATAGCATTATGAGAACTATATTGTCTAAGCCTGAGAGTGGTTGGGGTAATATTCAAACTTTTCTGGATACATTGTTAGATAACTCTGAAGTAAAAATAGAGAATGTACAGAGAGTAAAAGATATTGTCATGTCAATATTTTCTCATGATAGATATTTTATATCATTGATCTTTTGGTTGAGTAATGAGTATAAGCATTATCAATTAACGAGTTTACTTGATGTAAGGCCGAGTGGAATTACGGTGCTTCACCGAAGGTTTGGTATTAGTGATAAATATGATAAGCAGAGCAACCACTCAAAATAATCTCATCATCAGGCTGGGTAGTTATGCAACAGATCCTATTTACTGGTGCATGGAGATGCAAGGTGCTGAGGGAATAACTCATGGTAAACTAGATAATCATTGTGAATTAATTAAAATTGCAGCATACGATTATACTAGCGTTAAAGTAATAGTCTCATCAACTAGAGTTATTTTTCGTAAAGTTGATGTCAAAAATAGAAAGATAAGAAATATAATTAAAGTTGTTGCATTCACTATCGAGCAATCAATAGTAGATAATATAGATGACTTTCACATCATCATATTGAAGCGCGATGATGATTTCTGCTATGTAGCGGCTGTCGAACACGAACTGATAAAAGTTTGGTTGGGGTGGTTACAAAGTGCAGGAATATTTACAGAAATTATCATGCCTGATGTTTTGACATTACCATTTAACTCAGGGGAGTGCTATACAGTTAATCTGGGAAATGAGTGGCTAATAAGAAACCATGAGTTTTCAGGTTTTTCAGTTCAGGAGGCGGTACTAAAAAAATTAGTTATATCAAGGTTCATTCCTGTATCTGAAAATCTATTTAGTCCTTCTGGTGATAAGCCTATAGACCACGATCCTATGTCGTATTGCGATGTGCTTCGCATTATGTCCGAAAATATTGAAAATTGTAATGCCAACTTTCTTCGTGGAAAGTATAATTTCTGTAACAATCAGGGTAAGGGGAGTAATTATACTTTTAAGGTTTTTTGGTTGCTATTCTTATTTTCTACTTTGATATGTTCTGACTACTTAATTGGGAACTATAAGTTAGGAAAGAGTATTGATGCATTAACTTTGATGTCAGATGAGTTTCATGATTATTTCTTCTGGAATAATAAGACTAACACCAATGAAGTCATTGATTTTAGACATTATGCTTATAGTTACAATAGACGAGTTATGAATTTTAACTTAATTGGTCTGTTACATGACTCAAGTCGCATCATTAATAATTTTGATTTAAGCATAAATAGTATTTATCTTGATAATGACAGGCAGACCATCTCTTTCAATGTCACCACGATAGTAGAGGAGAGTGTTATAGATGATGCACTAAAAAAACAGGAGGAATTTTTTTCGACCTTAAACTTAAATGCAGTTGCTGCTAATAATGATAATGGGACGTATGATATCCTATTTAAGTGTTGCCAATGAGTTGGCTAGTATACTTTATTGTTTATTTTAAGAAGAGACTAACTATTTTTTACCTACTAGTCATGCTGGTCGCTACTGTTTTTTACTTATTCACATTGGTTTTTGATAGTATTCTATTGACCCGAAAAAATGACTGGTTAGCTAGCAAACTTGAATATTACTCATTCATGACTGAAAAGTTAAAAATGAGAAAAACCCCTAAAGTATGGAATAACGATTACTCAAGTGAACGAGTTGATAATGAAATGACAGCGCTTCTCATTGAAAATGATACTGTATTTAATATTTCCATATTAGAAGAGGGGAGGATATTAATTGATATTAAAAATATAAATTTCTCCCGACTGCTGGATGTTGTTCTTATTCTGTCTTACTATCAAGATATAGAGATTAATAATATTAATATCAATAGAACGAACAGTGAAGATGGTAGTGATATTCTAAATGGTATTATTTGTATAAAACGTTTATCTAAAGGAATGTAATGAAATTATGATGGATGTGTATAAGTTAGGATATGTGTTTTTTTTCATTATTATTGGATTGTGTGTAGGGAGTTTTCTGAATGTTATAATCTATCGACTACCCATTATGTTGACTGGTGTGATATTGAAAAACTCAGTGAGATATAAAAAAACTGAAGTATTTCAAAATAACCTTACTCTCTGTTTCCCAAGATCCTTTTGCCCAAAATGTTATAATCCCTTACGGGTCTGGCATAATATACCTGTTTTTAGCTGGTTGTTTTTAAAAGGCACAACACATTGTTGCAATCAAAGAATTAACCCTCGGTACTTAATTGTAGAGATAATAACAGCTATATTAACAGTGGCGATTATATACTGCATAAAAAGTGATTATATAATGATGGCCAGTCTTTTTTTGGTTTGGGCGCTCGTTGTACTCTCTTTTATAGATCTTGATTGTTATCTTCTTCCTGATTGTATTACATTTCCACTATTATGGGGTGGGCTACTATTTAATATAAATAATGGGCTATCCCCTTTGCCTTTTGCTGTAATTGGTGCAGTGACTGGCTATCTTATTTTATGGATACCCTATCGGTTACTTAAATTTTTTAAGGGTGTTGAGGGGATGGGACATGGCGATTTTAAATTAATGTCTGCGTTGGGAGCATGGTTTGGCTTGTCTGCAATTCCTGTTTTGGTCTTGCTATCTTCTTGTCTTGGTATTATGGCTTATATTATTATTCATAAAATATTAAAAAAGAGGGGGAAGTACATCGCATTTGGCCCCTACATTGCTCTGGCAGGTGTTATTTATCTGTTCTTAAATGAGTAAATGATAGTTTTTCTGAATCTAGAACAGTTAAAAGAATACCTGTTTTTTATACTTATAACCTGCCCTATACCATAAAATTGATGACCATGTGTGTTTCTATCGATAATCTTTTTTTATTGATAGATTTTTATTTCAATGAGTTTGTTTTTTATAGTGATTATCAAGTTTTCATAGAAACTATTACTTTTAATTTTATTAATGTTTGTGGGCCACACACTCTTAGTGCTATCTCTGTTATGCTAATCAGCAATCACTGTAAGGTAAGAGAATGGATGAGATAATTATTGGCAACATTATATTTACTCCGACAAAAAGAACAATTAATAAAGGGGGGGCTGTTGTAAAAATAAGAAATAAAGAGTCTGAGGTGCTGTCTTTATTGTGTCACCATTATCCTTCATCACTCTCTCGTGAGGATATTGAGAAGGAAATATGGGGCGAGAGCTATGTCACTGACAATACATTGACACAAACCATTAGTAATTTACGTAATGCGCTTGATGATAAGGATCATGAGATAGTGACGACAATCCCTAAAAAAGGGTACTCTATTAGTATTAAGCCTAGCTTTATCTCATCAGACTTTCCGCAAGATTTGAGATTCACCCAAGCTGATTCAACAGTAGGTGTTAAACCTAAATCTATCTCTTTATCCCCCAGGTTTCTAAGTTTTCATTATAAAGTTATTATGTTGGTAGTCTCTGTTGTTTTCTTTTTTATTTCATTTGAATTAACCTCAAATCACTATCAGATTAAAATTAATGAGGTGAAATCCTTACCCATATTAGTTGGTTTAGATCTGGTCCGAGACAAAGAGTTTTTATCCTTATATAAAAAAGACCCCTATGTTTTTTTGAAAAGAAGGAGTGATGGTGGATATATTGCATGTAAATATAATGATGGAGAGTTGATGTGCGAAAAAAAATAGTAATCCCTATACTTGTTTTTGTATTTTTAGGTCTGTTTGCAGGATATATCTCAGGGAGAGTGTATTCTTATATTCACCCAATGAAAGATATAGAAGGCTATTGGGAGATGAATAGCCGTCTTAGTCATGGGATTAGTGTTTATCATATTTATTCGCGAATCAGTATTATAAACAGAGAGGTCAATTCATCTGTTGATGTTTATGATGATAATCACTATGTAAAAGCAAGGCGTAATATTGTTTTTGATGTGATGGATACTGATAGTAATATTTTAACGGGCAAGATATTATCTGTATCAATTATGAATGATGATGATCGTGACTTAAATGATTTTCTTAATACCCCCTACACGATAAGTCATCCCTCTATCTATAGGTTAAATGAAAATACTATTTTTATAGAGCAATCCCAAGGGCATCCTGTAAATAGTTTGCGATTATTGACACGTATTAATACATGATTATATATTTTTATTATTTGATTTTGCTATCAGGCCGACAGTAAAGCGTTTGTTTTATAATCAACACCTGCATTTTTTGAAATATTGCTGTTATAATTGATGGGTAATATAGATATATCAACCATAACTAAGTGTGAAAATAATGTTCTCACGCATTAAGTCTTTTGTTGTGAAATTTATATTAAATGTTAACTGTATAGGGCTATTTAGTAACGGCAGGTTTGGCATACTCTCTGGTCTGATATTGGTTATTAGCCTTTTCTCTTTATTACAGCTTTTTTCTATAGGGTATTTATCTTATATATTAGATAACACTAAAGTTAATGTTGAACGTGCAAATTATAGCCATCAACAGGAGGTGTTAATGGATCGTGCGCGAATGGAGCTATTAATTGCCAGTGATAAGCTCAATCGTATATGGTGGATAAAGAGACTGGCTCAGAAGGTAGTTGGAATAGCCTCTTGAGCGAAGCACTGGAATCCATGCAACAGTCACAGAAAAATTATAGTCAACTATTGCAACTCTCTGTCCATGATGATCGCCATGAGCTCATCGCCTTAAAGGAGAGTTATCAGCAGCTGTATCAAGGGTTAACCGAGATTGGGCAAGGATTGTCTAAAAATAGCAATATAAAAGAGAACTCGCTGAGTGCCGATCAAGCTAATTATTTGGCAAATAAGACAAAAGTGATCGCCAGTCAGGGGGGAGAGATGATGTCGAGTGTGGTGAGTTCCATGGCTGATATCTCTACCGGTTCAAGGGAGATAACCGAAATTATTACTTTGATTGAGTCGGTGGCTTTTCAAACCAATATTTTGGCGTTAAATGCAGCCATTGAAGCGGCCCATGCCGGTGAGCATGGGCGTGGATTTTCCGTTGTGGCGCGAGAAGTGGGCATGTTAGCGCATAAGAGTGGCAATTCCGCACTGAATATTAAGCAGTTGATCTATAGCTCTTCGAAATCTATATCCGCAGGCTCCGCTCTCGTCGCACGTTCTGGTGATAACTTACGGGAAATCATTGATGCAGTTAAAAAAGTGACGGATTTGATGGCAGAAATATCAGCGGCATCGCACTTTCAAAGTGAAGGTATCGAAGATATCACCACGCAAGTGGGAATGATTAATGAAGTCATAAGGTTGAATGCGGAGTTAGTTGAGCAATCAACGCGCGCATCCGAAGCATTACAAAAACAAACGTATCAACTCAATCAATCAGTGGCCCGTTTTTGTTTGCCCGCCATGAAGCGACCTGCTCAGCCTCTTGTTGAGGAGGTCGCCATCAGTTTTTAGTGCACGATACTGTTTTGCAGCATCTCAGCCCAGGCTGATGGGTTACCGTAATAGTCACTTGCGGGTAGAACAGTCATTTTTCCCTGTTCGTCTTGCAGTACAAATGTGGGAAATCCATGTCCGCGCACTTTCGCCAGTAAAGCGCGACTTTCAGCAATATGCTGGGTGGATGCTGCCTGAGCGGTGTTGAACGCGTCAATAAACGCATCCCTGCTCAGGCCAATATCCGTGGCAAGTTCAGCTAACACTTCTGGGGCAGCAATATGTCGGCCTTCTATATAATGCGCTTGCTGAATACAATGCAGCATATCGGCTCCGCGTCCAGCCAGCGCCTCTGCTGCCAGAATGGCAACAATAGGTGGCGTGGAGTCCATGACGGCTGAAGTATCATTCAGTAAATGATTATAGTAAGCGTCACCAAAGGTTTGCCCGGTTAACTGGGCAATACGTTGGTCGTGGGGCATAACATAACCGCGCCATTGGCTATCAATCTGCCGGCGATTGGCCCCAGACATCATTCCGCCGCCGTGCAATATCAGTGTTAAATTAGCAATATCTTGCGCGGCTTGAACCAATGGCGCAGCACCATAGCACCAGCCACATAATGGATCGAAAATGTAATGCAATTTTGTAGCGGCCATTATGGCTTCCTCTATTTTATTTACTGGCATATATGTTATTTGCTGGCATGGCAGAGTTGAGTGTCGATTAATTCTAGCTGCCTCTACTGAGGCCATTTCATCTCGTTTTTTAATACTTTGGCACTTAATTCCAGGCTGGATTTATCTTTTAGCTCAGGATAATGTTTTTCCATCGCCCCTATCAGCTCAGCGGAATCTTTTGCTTTAGGGATCTCTGCATTTAATGTGGTCAAATAGTTCTGAGTGAAGGTCACTGATGCCAATGTTTGTGGCGCATTATCCAGATAGTGCCCCGGAACTACAGTCACAGGTTGTAAAGCTTTAATCTTTTCTAATGTTGTCAGCCAGTGCTGGCGCGATTCTGCTGTTTGGGTATCAGCAACCCATAAATGGATATTACCGGAGACCGCAACTCCGCCGACTACCGCTTTTAATGATGGGATCCAGACAAAGGTTTTTTCTGGTGATGGGCCGTCTAAGCCTTCAACCTCAATCTGGTGGCCATCAATCGTAAAACTCTTACCTTGCAGCGGTTGTGGCACAATCACATGGGTCGGCGCGTTCTCTTTCAAAATTGGCCCCCAATAGGCCATTTTACCCGCCTGAGTGACCTCGATCTCTTCGATAGTTTGCGGCGTCGCGAGCACTTTGGCGTGTGGGAACGCTTTGGTAATCACCTCCAGACCAAAGTAGAAGTCGGGATCTGCCTGGCTGATGTAGATGGTGGTCAGTTTTTTGCCGCTTTGCTGGATTTTCTTCACTAGCGCTTCGGCGTCATTGCGCTGAAATTGGGCATCAATTAAGGCCACTTCAGTTTTGCCGCTGATAATTTCCGACGACACCGGGAAGATACTTTTTTCTCCGGGGTTGTAGACCTCCATTTTTAGGGTGTCAGCAGCATTAGCCGTTGATACCGCAGCAAAAATAGCCATACCGGCGAAGATAGTTTGTAATCGTGTTTTGTTAAACATGTGGGTTGTCCTGAGAGTGACTGGGTATGGGCTAGATAATAGATTGCATATATCGATAGAAAAACCCGATAATGAGCAATTGTTTGTTGCGTAAATCGGGCTAATCATGGATAGAATCACCGCCGCAGAGGTCTTTGTCGCGATTGTTGAGCGGGGCAGTATGATTGCCGCCGCCGAGTCGTTGGCGATGTCACGCGCCATGGTGACACGCTATCTGGCGCAGATGGAGCAGTGGGCAGGGGTGAGATTACTGCACCGGACAACCCGAAAGTTGAGTCTGACTCACGCGGGGGAGACGACACTTGAGCGCTGCCGACGGATGCTGGAGTTTGCTCAGGATATGAATGCCGTGGTGGGGCCGGAGAGCGGCGGCCTGCATGGTTTATTGCGCATCAGTTGCTCTCAGTCACTCGGGCAGAGCGCGCTGGTGATTGCCGTCACTGACTATCTGCGCCGCTATCCGCAGGTTGCGGTTGATTTGCAAATGAATAATCGCGCAGTCAATTTAGTCGAAGAACGTATTGATCTGGCATTACGTATTACCAATGAGCTAGACCCTAATTTGATAGCTCGACCACTCGCTATTTGTCATTCAGTGGTCTGCGCCTCACCAGCTTATCTATCTGCCAGGGGAATGCCAAAAGAGCCATCTGATCTGGCGGTACACAACTGCCTGACCTACTCCTATTTCGGTAAAAGTTTATGGCATTTTGACCAGCAGGGCGTGAAGTCATCTGTTGCCGTCGGGGGGAATTTGAGCGCCAATGAGTCGGTGGTTTTACTCAGCGGGGCGTTAGAGGGGGCTGGTATCACCTTGCAGCCCAGCTACTCTGCCGCGCCTTATATTGCCCGCAGGGAGCTGATTAGGTTATTACCTGATTATCAACCGCAGGCTATGGGTATTTACGGCATCTATACTTCTCGGCGACAAATGCCCGCAACATTAAGAACAATGTTAGATTTTTTGGTGGAGTGGTTCGCCACGCACCCGCTGCCTAACTGAAGTTACAGCGGTAATAACCATTACTGGTAATAATTTGATTTGCCTGCTACCTATATGGCGGGTAAATATTGTCTGACTGGGAGCTTCTATTATGCCTGTTGCGCTGTTGGCATTAGCACTGTGTGCCTTTGCTATTGGAACCACCGAATTTGTCATTATGGGGCTGCTGCCTCAGGTGGCGGGTGATTTACACATCTCGATTCCGACCGCCGGTTGGTTAATCAGTGGTTATGCGCTAGGGGTGGCGATTGGCGCTCCTATCATGGCGGTGCTGACGGCTAAGCTACCGCGTAAAAAGACATTATTGCTGCTGATGGTGATTTTTATTATCGGTAACCTGATGTGCGCCATGGCATATAGCTATGATTTCCTGATGCTGGCGCGGGTGATTACCGCGTTGTGCCACGGGGCTTTTTTTGGTATTGGGGCGGTGGTGGCCGCCAATCTGGTCGCGCCCAATCGTCGAGCTTCAGCGGTAGCACTGATGTTTACTGGCTTAACCCTCGCCAATGTGCTCGGCGTACCATTGGGGACTGCGCTGGGGCAGACTTTTGGCTGGCGATCCACATTCTGGGTAGTTTCGGTTATTGGCTTATTCTCTCTGGCCGCGCTCTACCGCAAGTTACCCTCATCTTTGGAAGAGGCTCCGACCGAATTACGTAAGGAAATTGCCGCATTACGGGGGGGCGGGATCTGGCTCTCTCTGCTGATGACGGTCTTTTTTGCCGCCGCGATGTTTGCTCTCTTTACCTATATCGCACCTATTTTGACCGAAGTGACAGAGGTTTCTGAGCAGGGTGTCAGTTGGACACTATTGCTGATGGGGGTGGGCCTGACACTGGGGAATATTGTCGGTGGGCGGCTAGCCGACTGGCGCTTATCCGTCAGTCTGACCATGACATTCTTGCTAATTGCGGTATTTTCTGCCCTGTTCAGTTGGACCAGCTACTCCTTATTCGCGGCGGAGGTGACACTGTTTCTCTGGTCTGCGGCGGCATTCTCGGCGGTGCCAGCCTTGCAAATCAACGTAGTCGCCTATGGCAAAAAAGCGCCCAATTTGGTGTCGACACTGAATATTGCGGCATTCAATGTCGGCAATGCGTTGGGCGCGTGGGTGGGCGGTATGGTCATTGCGCGCGGACTCGGTTTGACGGCGGTCCCACTGGCAGCGGCGGGACTAGCGGTTATCGGGCTGTTGCTGTGCCTGTTTACCTTCTCCCGTGCGCGGGCGGGTAAGGTGAAAGCAGCTTAGTTAAGTCAGTATCAGTTGACTATTGTTGGGTGATCACCATGTCCAGCCGCTGCTGGAAGGTGATTGCCTGCCGTTTTAAATGCTCGATAAAGGTATCCACCAAGGCGGATGATGGCCGATGTATCGGCTGTATCAGGCTGATAGTAAAGGGGATTTCGACACTGAAAGGCCGCACGCAAACCCCTTCCTCCATCCCTTTGCTGATATAATCCAATGCCGTCAGTGGGTTAACGATTGATACGCCCACCCCTTCCTGCACCATGGCACAAACCGATGCGGCGCTGTGAGTCTCCAGCACCAGCCTGCGGCTAATGCCTTGTTCAGTAAATAGATTATCCAGCAGTTGGCGATAACTGTCGGTGACTGACAGACTGATAAAGTTTTCGCCCTGGAAATCTTGTGGCGTCAGCACGGATTTTTCCCGCAATGGATGGTCGCTGGGCAATACACAGACTTCATTTACCGTCATCAGTGCATGGCGCAATGTCCCGGCTGGAGTCTGGGTATTCTCGGTCAGCCCCAGGTCATGGCGCTGGGCTGAGAGCCACTCCTCCAGTAAGGGGGACTCCTGCGGGATCACACTCAAGCTCACTTCCGGGTAGCTTTCAATAAAGGGTTTGCACACTGCGGGTAGCAGTGATTGCGAAAACACCGGCAGACAGGCAATCGATAGCTGTGCCTGTTGGAATTGGCGGATCCCCTCGGCAGCTTGCCGGATGCGGTCAAGGCCGTAATAGGAGCGCTGCACCTCTTCAAATAGCCGCAAGCCTTGTACTGTTGGGTAAAGGCGGCCGCGCACGCGATCAAAGAGTTTTAGTTGGACTAATTGCTCGAAGCGGGCCAGTTCACGGCTGACCGTGGGTTGTGATGTTTGCAGTAGCAGTGCCGCTTCCGTCAGATTGCCAGTGGTCATCACACCATGAAATATTTCGATTTGTCGTAGAGAAATGGCGGGCATCACGGCGCTCCTGCGGTGGCGTAAAAATAGTCTAACCCATATCATAAATGAATAGACTCAGGCTAAATAGATATTTTCATAACAAGAACAGGATTGTTAATAATAAGGTATCAGCGAAACCGCTCCTTTCGCCCAACATATTGATTGACCCAATTATTAGGAAAGCCCTATGCCGCGCGCACTTAACGACACCTCTTCAGCTCTGACTGCCCAAAACCTGATTGCTCTGCCTGAGCGTTTTGGCTGCCCGGTGTGGGCCTATGATGGCGATATTATTACTCAACGTATCAATCAATTACGCCACTTTGATGTGATCCGTTTTGCGCAAAAAGCCTGTTCGAATATTCATATTCTGCGCCTGATGCGTGAGCAGGGTGTCAAAGTGGATTCAGTCTCGCTGGGTGAGATTGAGCGCGCGTTAGTTGCTGGTTTCCAGCCGGGGCAAGAACCGGCTGAAATTGTGTTTACTGCCGATCTGCTGGATCAGGCCACACTATTGCGGGTGACGGAGTTAACTATTCCGGTCAATGCCGGCTCCATCGACATGCTGGATCAACTGGGGCAACACGCGCCCGGTCATCCAGTTTGGCTGCGCGTCAACCCAGGTTTTGGTCATGGTCACAGCCAGAAAACCAATACGGGGGGTGAAAACAGCAAGCACGGCATCTGGTATCAAGATCTACCGCAGGCTATCGAGAAAATAGCGCAGTACGGTTTAACCCTGGTCGGTATTCACATGCACATTGGCTCGGGTGTTGACTACCAACATCTGGAGCAGGTCTGTGACGCGATGGTTGAGCAGGTGGTAACACTGGGGCAGGATATCAGCGCAATTTCGGCAGGCGGCGGCTTGTCGATCCCTTATCAGTTTGGCGATGATGAGATTGATACCGAGCATTACTACGGCTTATGGAACAGCGCCCGTGAGCGCATCGCCGCCCACTTGGGTCATCCGGTCAGCCTGGAAATTGAGCCGGGCCGTTTTCTGGTGGCGGAGTCTGGTGTGCTAATCGCGCAGGTGCGGGCGGTTAAAGAGATGGGTAGCCGTCACTATGTGTTGGTGGATGCGGGCTTTAACGATTTGATGCGCCCTGCGATGTACGGCAGCTACCACCATATTTCGCTGCTACCGGCGGATGGGCGCTCACTCAGCGCTGAACCGCTTATTGAGACGGTGGTCGGTGGCCCGCTTTGTGAGTCAGGTGATGTCTTTACTCAGGAAGCGGGGGGCGGGCTAGAGACGCGGCCACTGCCTGCGGCCCGAATTGGCGACTATCTGGTGTTCCATGATACCGGCGCTTATGGCGCGTCGATGTCATCTAACTACAACAGCCGCCCGTTATTGCCGGAAGTGCTGTTCGAGCAAGGGCAGCCGCGTTTAATCCGCCGTCGGCAAACCATCGAAGAGCTGATCGCGTTAGAATTGGTTTAACAGCGGTAACCCCCGCTTCACTCCTCTGTCACGGCTTGCGGGCTGGCGACAGAGTGGCGGCGCACGAGTGTCGGGCTAAACATATTGGTTATCTCTGGCAACGGGGTATGGTTAGCCAGCGCCAGTGCTAACTCCGCCGCTTGTGTTGCCATCGCCACCACCGGATAGCGGATGGTGGTCAGTCGTGGCCGCAAATAGCGAGAGATCAACACATCGTCAAAACCGATCAGTGAGATCTCTTGCGGCACTTCGATGCTGTTATCACTGAGAACCGACAGTGCGCCAGCGGCCATGGAGTCGTTATAACAGGTGACGGCGGTGAAATGTTTGCCACGGCCAAGCAGGTCGGTCATGGCTTGTTCGCCACCTATCTCATCCGGTGTACCGTAAGAGATCAAACGATCATCAACGGCGATATCAAACTCTTTTAGTGCATCCAGATAGCCCTGCAGCCGGTCAATGGCATCGGAAATCTGGTGGTTGGAGCAGATAATCGCTATCCGCTTATGGCCTTGCTGAATCAGATGGCGAGTTGCCAGCCAGGCACCGTAACGATCATCTAATGCGACACAGCGGGTTTCGAAACCGGGCAGAGTGCGATTGATCAGCACCATACCGGGGATCTGCTCCATCAGTGAAGTCAATTCTTCATCGGATAATTTTTTGGCGTGAACCACCAGTGCGGCGCAGCGATGGCGGATCAGTTGCTCGATAGCCTGGCGCTCTCTCTCCGCATCATGGTAACCGTTACCAATCAGCAGGAAATTACCGGTGGCATAGGCCACTTGTTCTACCGCTTTTACCATTGAACCAAAGAAGGGATCTGACACATCAGAGACAATCATACCGACAGTTTCGGTGGATTGCTGGGCCAGCGCGCGGGCATTGGCATTGGGGTGATACTGTAACTGCTCCATGGCGCTAGATACCGCCACACGTGATGCCTCACTGGCCTTAGGCGAATTATTGATAACACGAGATACCGTCGCGACGGAAACACCCGCCAGCCTGGCAACATCCTTAATAGTGGCCATTTTTCTTCCAGAGATTTTTAGGGTAATCGCTTACATCACTCAGTTTTGCGGAAAACTGCCTTGCCCGCAAGGGGGGATGATCGCAACTTGGTGAGAAAAAACTAAAGAAAAAGCAATTAGGCGCATTAGCTGTTGCTTTCGCGAATCCAGATGCTTTATTGACCCCCGGTCGTCGACATTTTCCTTAGTACCAAAGCATCATATTTAGTCGAAATTGTGCTTTGGTTTTATGGCCTGATGAGTGTTACGTTTATGTTCTAATTAATCGTCTGAGACACCCATGTCCATCATCCGTTACCCCCAGCTTGCCCACTGGGGCGCTTATACTGCTGTCGTCGAAGATGGCAAGTTGATCCGCTGTGAGCCTTTTGCCGATGACTCCAACCCTTCGCCACTACTGGGATCCATCACGCCGATGGTTTATTCCGACAAACGTATTCGCAAGCCAGCAATACGGCGTTCATGGCTACAACAGCGGGAGAAGAGTGATCGCACCCTGCGCGGACGGGAAGATTTTGTTGAGGTAGATTGGGATGTAGCGCTGGATTTAGTGGCCGAAGAGAGTCGCCGGGTGCGGGATCGCTATGGCCCTTCAGGACTATTTACCGGCTCATACGGTTGGTCTTCTGCAGGGCGTTTACATCACGCGCGCTCATTAGTCCGGCGTTTCTATTTCGCTGGCGGTGGTGGTGTCGATCAAATGGGCAATTACAGCTGGGGATCGGCACAGTTCTTCCTGCCCTATGTGATTGGGACTTTTAGCCCGCTGACCGGCAGGGTGACATCTTGGCCGAGTGTGGTTGATCATTGCGAACTGTTTCTCGCCTTTGGCGGGCTGGCACTGAAAAATGCCCAAGTCTCTTCTGGCGGTTCGGCGGAACACTCACTGAAACCCTGGCTGGAGAAGCTGGCGCAAAAAGGCACGCCGGTTATCAACATCAGCCCGATGCGAGACGACTGCCCCGCTTTTGTTAATGCGGAGTGGATACCGATCCGCCCGAATACCGATGTGGCACTGATGCTGGCGCTGGCTTATGAAATCCAACGCTTTGATGGGCAGGATGAATCTTTCCTCGCCACTCACTGTGTGGGCTATGAGCAATTAGCGGATTACATCCGTGGCGTGAATGACGGTGTGGCGAAAACACCGGATTGGGCCAGTGAGATTACCGGCATTCCGGCGGCAAGAATTAGCCAATTAGCACAGCAACTTATTGGTGTGCGTAGCTTTATGACCTGCTCCTATTCAGTACAGCGCGCCCACCGCGGCGAACAACCTTACTGGATGGTAATTGCACTATCGGCCATGTTGGGGCAAGTGGGGCTGCCCGGCGGCGGCTTCTCATTTGGTCACGGATCGATGAATGGGGTGGGTAACCCGCGTATCGACACCCCTGGGCCAACGATGCCGGTGGGCAAAAATCCCTCCGGGCTGGCGATCCCGGTGGCGCGGATTTGTGACATGCTGCTGCAACCGGGGCAGCCTTATGAGTTTCAGGGCGAAACCCACAGCTATCCCGATATTCATTTGGTGCATTGGGCGGGTGGCAATCCATTCCACCATCATCAACAGCTGAATCGGCTGGTGGAGGGGTGGCAAAAGCCGGACACGGTGATTGTGCAGGATATCTGGTGGACACCGGCGGCTAAAATGGCGGATATCGTGCTGCCAGTGACCAGTTCGCTGGAGCGCAATGATATTGGCGGCTCATCACGGGATCGCTATGTTCTGGCGATGCATCAGGCGATTGCACCACAGCATCAGGCCCGCAACGACTTTGATATCTTTGCCGATCTGGCTGAGCGGCTGGGTTATCGCGACGACTTTACCGAGGGCCGCGATGAGATGGCGTGGATTCGGCATATCTACCAGGAGTGCGGTGTTGCCCAACAGCCGCACGGGGTTGAGTGGCCAGATTTTGCGACATTCTGGCAACGGGGCCATGTTGATCTTCCGGCACCGCAGCAAGAGTTCGTGTTCTTTGATAACTTCCGCAGCGATCCACAGGCGCATCCACTGCAGACGCCCAGTGGCAAAATTGAGCTATTTAGTGAGAAGATCGCCAGTTACCAATATGCCGATTTTGCGCCACACGCCGAGTGGAAACCGCCGGTAGAGTGGCTGGGCGCGCCGGAAGCTGAGCAGTGGCCGCTGCATTTGATCTCGATTCAACCGGCAGATCGCCTGCACAGTCAGCTCGATCCCGCACCATTAGCACAGGGGAATAAAACTGCGGGTCGTGAAACGCTCTATATGCATCCACAAGATGCGGCCAGCCGCAAGATAACTGAGGGCAGTCAGGTGCAAGTCAGCAATTTACGGGGCAATTGTCTGGCGGGGGTGCGGATTACTGATGGCGTGACCCGTGGTGTGGTGCTGATGGCAACCGGTGCCTGGTTTGATCCCGGTTTTGGTGGCAAGCAGCATAAAGTGGAGCAATCTGGTAATCCTAATGTCCTGACCTTGGATATCGGAACCTCTCCCTTGACCCAAGGGCCGAATGCGATGAGTTGTTTAGTTGAGGTCGCGCTTTGTGAATAGGGGGCCTACTGCAATGAATTACAAACCTTTTCGCCTTTTTGACAATGTTCACTGCTGGTTACACTTTGCACGCAAATGTTTCGATTGCTAGCTAGCTGTGGCACCACACAAGTGGCTATCCTGATTGTCCCAGAGGTATTAATTGGTGAGTGATCAACATACGCTGTGTGTTAAAAACCAGTTTTTGATTTGCACCGACCTACGCAGATGCGTAGGTTTTTTTTTATTTGTTCGCGCCCGCCACTTTCAGCCTCTCCCTGCAGATAAATCTTCCACTATTATAGTATTCTCTCTTTATCGGATTCATTGGCTTATAGAGAGACAGAGATGGTTTATCGCTTGCTGCGCACTCTTTTTCGTGGGTTATTTCGTGTCACCATTGAGGGGGTCACTGACCAGTTTACGCATCAGAAACTGATCATTACGCCCAATCATGTCTCTTTCCTTGATGGTATTTTGTTAGCGCTCTTTCTGCCGATTAAGCCGGTTTTTGCGGTCTATTCCAGCGTCACAGAGAGCTGGTTTATGCGCTGGCTCAAACCATACGTCGATTTTGTCGCCCTCGATCCCACCAAACCCATGGCCATCAAACAGTTGGTCAGAATGGTCGAACAGGGCAGGCCGGTGGTGATATTCCCTGAAGGGCGCATCACCGTGACCGGTTCATTGATGAAAATCTATGATGGTGCTGCATTTGTTGCCGCGAAATCTGGTGCAGCGGTGATTCCCATCCGGTTGGAAGGCCCCGAATTTAGCCGCTTTGGCCGATTAGCTGAGGTACTGAAAGTCCGCTGGTTCCCGAAAATCAGCATTTATGTCTTACCCGCCACCCATCTACCGATGCCGCAAGCGCCGCGCGCCCGTGAGCGCCGGGTGCTGGCTGGTGAGCGCTTACATGCCATTATGATGGCGGCCCGGATGGCTATTGTGCCACGGGAAACCCTGTTTGAAGCGCTGCTGGCGGCCCAAACTCGCTATGGGCGCTTTAAGCCCTGTATCGAAGATATCTCCTTTAAGGAGGATAGTTACCAAACGTTGCTGAAGAAGATCCTTGGTGTCAGCCGTATCTTGCAACGTTTTACCGCGCCGGGGGAGCACGTTGGCATGTTACTGCCAAACGCGACCATCACGGCGGCGGCTATTTTCGGGGCTTCAGTGCGCGGGCGCATTCCGGCGCTGCTGAATTACACATCGGGTGCCAAGGGGCTGAAGAGTGCGATTACTGCGGCCTCATTGAAAACTATTGTCACATCGCGCCAGTTTCTGGATAAAGGCAAGCTGACCCATCTGCCGGAACAGGTGACTGAGGCCAATTGGGTCTATCTGGAAGATCTCAAAGATACCGTGACACTCGCAGATAAGTTATGGATTTTATTCCACTTATGCTGCCCACGCCGGGCGATGCTGCCACAGCAGGCAGATGACAATGCCCTGATTTTGTTTACCTCCGGCTCTGAAGGCAATCCGAAAGGGGTGGTGCATTCGCACGCCAGTTTATTGGCGAATGTCGAGCAAATCCGCACTATTGCCGACTTTACGCCTCGTGATCGCTTTATGTCGTCACTGCCGCTGTTCCATGCTTTTGGTCTGACCGTGGGGCTATTCACCCCGCTGATGACCGGTAGCCGCGTATTTCTTTACCCCAGCCCGCTGCACTACCGCGTAGTACCTGAGTTAGTGTATGACCGCAACTGTACCGTGCTGTTTGGCACCTCAACCTTCCTGGGCAACTACGCCCGCTTTGCGCACCCCTATGATTTTGCTCGCTTGCGCTATGTGGTGGCGGGAGCCGAGAAGTTAGCCGATAGCACCAAGCAGATTTGGCAGGATAAATTCGGCATTCGTATTCTGGAAGGCTATGGCGTCACTGAGTGCGCGCCAGTGGTGGCAATAAACGTGCCGATGGCGGCGAAAGTGAATAGTGTCGGCCGCATTCTGCCGGGGATGGAGTCCCGATTGATTAAGGTGCCGGGTATCTACCAAGGGGGGCGTTTGCAGCTACGCGGCCCCAATATCATGCGTGGCTACCTGCGGGTAGAAAATCCCGCAGTACTGGAGCAACCTTCGGCTGAAAATGCGCAGGGCGAACAGGAGGCCGGTTGGTATGACACCGGTGATATTGTTGCCATTGATGAGCAGGGTTTTTGCACTATTCGCGGCCGAATGAAGCGTTTTGCCAAATTGGCGGGCGAAATGGTTTCACTGGAGAGCGTGGAGCAACTGGCACTGCGGATCTCGCCAGAAGGGCAACATGCCGCGGCGGCTAAAACTGACAGTACCAAAGGTGAAGCTTTGGTGCTGTTTACCACCGACAGTGGAATGACCCGCGAGCAATTGATAAAAGCTGCGCGCGAGAGCGGCGTGCCGGAGCTGGCCGTTCCGCGTGATATTCGGGTGGTGAAAGCGTTGCCGCTACTCGGCAGTGGCAAACCTGACTTTGTGACGTTAAGCAAAATGGCGGAAGATCCGGAGATGAGTCTATGAGTCAGCAAGCAATAGCCGATAAACCTTTGTTATCCCGAGGGATGATCGCAGTACTCTGCGCGCAGTTTTTCTCGGCGTTTGGCGATAATGCACTGCTTTTTGCCACTCTGGCACTTATTAAGCAGCAGCTATATCCCGACTGGAGCCAGCCCATTTTGCAGATGGCTTTCGTCGCGACCTATATCATTCTGGCACCTTTTGTCGGGCAGTTTGCTGACAGCTTCGCGAAAGGGAGAGTGATGATGGTGGCGAACGGCTTGAAGTTAGCGGGCGCGCTGGTGATCTGCTTTGGTTTCAATCCATTCTTAGGCTATAGCCTGGTGGGTGTAGGAGCTGCGGCTTATTCACCGGCTAAATATGGCATCTTGGGTGAGGTAACCTCCGGCGAACAACTGGTGAAAGCAAATGGCATGATGGAAGCCTCGACTATCGCCGCTATTTTACTGGGTTCAGTGGCCGGCGGTGTGCTGGCCGACTGGAATTTGATTGCCGCCTTAGGGGCCTGTGCGCTGGTGTACGCCATTGCAGTGGTCGCCAATTTATTTATTCCACGTTTAGCGGCTGCCCGAGCAGGCAGCTCATGGCGGCCTCGGGCGATGACGAGCAGTTTTTTTACCGCCTGTCGGCTCCTATGGCGTGACGGCGAAACCCGCTTCTCACTGGCGGGAACCAGCCTGTTTTGGGGGGCAGGGGTCACGCTGCGCTTCCTGTTGGTACTCTGGGTGCCTATCGCGTTAGGGATCACCGACAACACCACGCCGACCTTACTCAATGCCATGGTGGCGATAGGGATTGTGGTTGGAGCTGGGGCTGCCGCGCGCTTTGTTACCCTTAAAACCGTGAAACGCTGCCTACCCGCAGGTGTGTTGATTGGGGTGGTGGTGGCCATTTTTGCCCTGCAACACAGTATGCCAATGGCTTATTTATTGTTGATTATCATTGGGATTTTGGGCGGATTTTTTGTGGTGCCACTCAATGCCTTGCTTCAAGAGCGCGGTAAACAGAGTGTTGGTGCGGGTAATGCTATCGCCGTGCAGAATCTGGGTGAGAACACCGCCATGCTGCTAATGCTGGGTTTGTTCTCAATGGTGGTCAAACTTGGGGTGCCCGTGGTGGCAGTCGGCGTGGGGTTCGGTGTGATATTTGCACTGGCTATCGCACTACTTTGGGGCTGGCAGTGGTGGCAACTGCGGCATAAAACGGTGGAGTGATGATAACCAAGATAAAAGCCGAATTAATGCCGCACGTGAATGTAAGGGGTGGATCAATCAGGGAATTTTGTCGGTATTGGCTCAGGGGTTAAAGCGCCCCGGAGCCAGATATTATGCCTTCGGGGGCGTCGGTTAATGGCCCTTGGCCGCCTCTTCAATCAACGCGATGATCTCATTGGGATGGGAAGCCAGAGAGGCATGGCTGGAATCCAGACGAATGGTTTTCTTCGGTTTCATCCGTTCGGTAAACCACTGCTGAGTTTCTGGCGGGATCATATTGTCCTGATTGGAAATCTGATACCAACTGGGTTTAGTTTTCCACGCCGGTTCTGCCGAGACGTCTTCAAAGCAGTGGCCTGAGGTCGGTTTCTGCGCCACGGCCATCACGATGGCTTCGGTTTTATCTAAGTCGTGACAGAAACTTTCGTGGAATTTATCCCGCTTAATCCAAAGAAAACCATCCTGATCCGGAACCAGATTGGCCGCACCGGAAGGGAGGTCACGCAGTTGAAAAATAGAGCTAAGGCTTTCGCCTTTATCTGGCGCAAAGGCAGCAACATAGACCAGCCCAACAACCTGCGGCAGGTCGCCAAGTTGCGAAATCACCATCCCACCATAGGAGTGGCCTACCAGAATGGTGGGGCCTTCCAGTGATGCCGCTAGCTTTTTCGTACGCTCCACGTCATCTGCCAATGATGTTAATGGGTTTTGCACCGCGTAGACAGGATAGTTTTTGTTGTGTAGCGCAGGAATAACATGACGCCAGTGAGAGCCGTCGCCCCATGCGCCGTGTACCAATAGGATATTCGGTTTTTTTGCCATTTTATGCCCCGTATTATCAGTAAAGAACATGAAATAGGGATGTGGGTAGGGCTGATATCAGCCCTATCACAGTCGCCTAAAGTATAGTTCAGGCATAGCTTTCCTGGAAACGTCGGCCTATATCACGGGCGGATGATGTCTTGACCCAGCGAAACTGAGCGGATTTTTTCCATTTTAATTCAGTTGCTTATGGTGCAGGGAAGGTGAAGCGAGTATGAATCTCTTCCAAGGCATCCAACACTTCCTGACCCAACACCATATTCTGGCTATCAATATTACTTTTCAGCTGTTCCAACGTGGTTGCGCCTAATAATGTGCTGGCAACAAAGGGTTGCTGTCGCACGAAGGCCAGTGCCATCTGCGCCGGATCGAGGCCGTGACATTTTGCCAGTGCCACGTATTCAGCGACAGCTAACTGAGGTTGGGTTCCGGTATAGCGGGTGAAGCGGCTGAACAGGGTATTGCGTGCACCAGCAGGTTTTGCGCCATTAAGATATTTGCCACTCAGGGTGCCGAATGCGAGGCTGGAGTACGCCAGCAGTTCAACCCCTTCGTGCTGGCTAATCTCAGCTAAACCCACTTCAAAGCTGCGGTTAAGCAGGCTGTAGGGGTTTTGAATTGACACAATGCGCGGGAGATCATGCTTCTCTGCCAGTTGCAGATAACGCATTACCCCCCATGGCGTCTCATTCGAGACACCGATATAACGAATTTTACCGGCCCGCACTTGCTCATTCAGCGCTTCCAGTGTCTCAAGCAGGGTCACAACCGCGGTCTGTTCGCTGTAGCGATAGTTCAGCTTGCCAAAGCAGTTGGTCTCCCGTTGCGGCCAATGTAATTGATAAATATCGAGATAATCAGTATTGAGCCGCCTGAGGCTATCTTCCAGCGCGATACGGATATTTTTCCGGTCCAGCGCCATATTCGGGCGAATCGGCTGATCGCTCCCGCGAGATGGCCCGGAGACTTTGCTGGCTAAAATGATTTTATCCCGGCTACCGCGTGCTTTTATCCAATTACCAATGTATTGCTCAGTCAACCCTTGGGTTTCTGGCCTTGGGGGAACGGGGTACATTTCTGCGGTATCGATTAAGTTAATACCGGCTGCAACGGCATAATCCAGTTGAGCATGGGCATCGGCTTCACTGTTTTGCTCACCAAAAGTCATGGTGCCCAGACCCAACAGGCTGACTTCTAGTGAACTGTGGGGGATACGATGATATTGCATTGCCGACCTTCCTTAATGTCTGAAATTATCAGGCCATACCCTGGGTACATGGCGTTGCTGTCTCGCCAATGATTTGGGTATAAGTCTAACTCGCCTTATTCGACTATAACGAAGCGCAGCAGTAGGGGGAAGCCTGTAAGGCGAAAGTGTAAAAAAAAGTGAGAAACGGGTGCGTTGAACCGCACCCGGAGGTGATTATGCTTTTTTATCAGCAGGCTTACTTTTCTTTCCGCGCATTAGATTCAGGGTTTCAACACCCATTGAGAAGAACATTGCGAAGTAAATGTAGCCTTTTGGAATGTGGATCTGGAAACTTTCCAACATCAGCGTGAAGCCGACCAGGATCAGGAAAGAGAGTGCCAGCATTTTGACTGATGGGTGACGGTTAACAAATTCACCAATCGGCCTGGCAGCAAACATCATCACACCCACAGAAATAATCACCGCAGCCATCATAATGAACAGATGGTCTGACAGCCCAACAGCCGTGATGACTGAATCCAGACTAAAGATGATATCCAGCAGCATGATTTGCACGATGGCACCGAAGAATGAGCTAACGTTGCTGCTGTGCTCAGTATCGCTGCCTTCGATGGTTTCATGAATCTCTTTACTGGCTTTCCAAATCAGGAATAGTCCCCCTAACAGCAGGATCAAATCTCGCATGGAGACACCATGGCCCGCTAAGGTAAACAGCGGTTCAGTCAGGCGAATTACCCAAGCTATAGACGCTAGTAATGCCAAACGCATTAACATTGCCCCTGCTAAGCCTATGCGGCGGGCTTTGTTCTGCTGTGCTTTAGGTAATTTTGCGACCACCAAAGAGAGGAAAATAATATTGTCTATCCCGAGAACAATCTCAAGGATAGTTAACGTGCCCAGCGCCAACCAGGCATTTGGATCGGCAATCCATTCAAACATTGCGCCTTTACACCTTACGGAAACACAAAAATACAATTATACGCTTTTATTTATCAATCGGAACATATCTGGCGTAATTAGCGGAGCGACTGAGCCGCAAGCAGAATCAGTTCCGATGAAATGTTACAATAGAAAGTGGCGAGCCAGCATAGGACCGGTAAAAGTTTTTTTCAGATAAAATCCACGGGGTAAGGTCATGATAGGCTGCCCCTGCTCGCCGATGGCTTCAGTCAATGCGCGGCTATTGGCCGCCTTCGGGCGTAACTGCAACACCTCGCCATGGCGCGCGGTGATGGTTTCGACTCTACCCAAAACGATAAGGTCCATTAACTCTTCCCAGTCGCGACGCAGCAACTCCTCTTCTTGCGCATTCGGGCTCCACAATAAAGGTGCGCCAACCCTACGTTCTGCCAACGGAATTTGCCGCTCCCCTTCGACCGGCACCCACAAGACTCTGGCCAATTTATGCCGCACATGGCTATTTTCCCAAGTGATGCCGCTATTCCCGGTCAATGGTGCGACGCAGACGAAGGTGGTTTCCAGCGGTTTGCCTTGGCCGCTGATCGGAATGGTTTTAAGCTCAATCCCGATATCTGCAAAGTCCTGCTCAGGTTTACTGCCCGCGCTGGCCCCCAGATAGAACTCCAGCAACATGCCAACCCAACCCTTGACGCGTTTTAAATCTGCCGGGATGACCCATTGCGCACGTGCCGCCAACTCACCTAGGGTAAAACCTGACAAAGCTTGAGCGCGTTGAAAAAGTTGAAGTTCATCGGTAGGAGGGGCTGGTGGCAGTGAATAGACAGACATTGATGAAAACCTGCTAAAGTCGGTTAAAAAACAAACTGAATTAAAAGTGATGGTATCTGTGTTGTTGCTTAATGCAGTATAAATGAATAATAGCATGATTTAACGGAAGTTTTCTTGGCTTCGGCGAAGGGAATATTTTTACTCTGGCTATCTTGTGCACCTACTGACAGTAATAATGAACAGGATCTTACACCTATTTATCCACAGATTTCTTGGATAACCTCAGTAAATCACGATCACTGGTTCAATTTACAGCCTTGACGAGCGCTTTTTTTGCGAGTTTTGCTATTTTTTGCATAACTTTGCTTCATTATCTGTGGATAAAAACTGCATTGATGGATCTTTAGCCAGCACCAGATCCAAAACGGATGTAGGTCACATTTTGGTGTTGTAGATACCGGTGTTAAACCTGTTACCTGATTGAAATTAATCATTTATTTTTTTAGATATTTTTGTCGTATTATTAGTTTAAAATGAGTTGTACCCGCTTTACCCTAGAGTTCTGCACACCTATATCCACAGAAAAAGTGAATAAAACCGCGTGTCGGTCTCTTAGGGTGTTTATAACTTTGCTAATATCTGTGAGTTATCCCAAAGTTATCAGGTTTTACTGTCTGATAAGCAGTGGTTTACCGCCTGTTCCTAGTGTGAAACAATCAGGGCATCTTTGCGTTTTTAAGTTTATCGAGGTAGTCCGGTGATCGATGATGATGGCTACCGCCCGAACGTGGGTATCGTAATTTGTAATCGGCAAGGCGAAGTGTTGTGGGCCAGGCGCTACGGTCAGCACTCTTGGCAGTTTCCTCAAGGGGGAATTAACCCCGGTGAAACACCAGAGCAGGCTATGTATCGCGAACTTTTTGAAGAGGTCGGACTGAACAAAAAGGATGTCCGAATTCTGGCTTCAACCCGCAACTGGTTGCGTTATAAATTACCGAAACGTTTGGTGCGTTGGGATACAAAGCCGGTGTGCATCGGCCAAAAGCAACGATGGTTTCTGCTACAGTTAATGTGCAATGAAGCCGATATCAACATGCAACGCAGCAGTACCCCGGAGTTTGATGGCTGGCGATGGGTCAGTTATTGGTATCCGGTGCGTCAGGTGGTCTCTTTTAAACGTGATGTTTATCGTCGCGTAATGAAAGAGTTTGCTCCAACCGTCATGCCTGTGCAGGAGATTGCTCCGCCACGGGTGCCGCCTGCTTATCGCCGTAAAAGAGGTTAAGTTAAGCCGATCATGCTCATGCGTTTGCGAGAAATAGTTGAGAAAGTGGCGATGGCAACCAGCCTGACGGATGCGTTAGAGCTGTTGGTCAATGAAACCTGTCTGGCGATGGACACGGAAGTTTGCTCGATTTATCTGGCAGATAATGACCGCCGCTGTTACTACCTGATGGCGACGCGGGGTTTGAAAAAACCTCGTGGTCGCATTATTACGCTGGCTTTTGACGAAGGTATCGTCGGGCTGGTGGGGCGTTTGGCTGAGCCAATTAACCTGGCTGATGCTCAGAGTCACCCCAGTTTTAAATATGTTCCGCAAGTCAAAGAGGATCGCTTCCGCGCGTTTCTCGGGGTGCCTATTATCTATCGCCGACAGCTACTCGGCGTACTGGTGGTTCAGCAGCGTGAGCATCGTCAGTTTGATGAGAGCGAAGAGTCGTTCATGGTCACGCTGGCGACACAGCTGGCAGGTATTCTTTCTCAATCTCAACTTAATGCCATTTTTGGTCAATATCGTCAAACGCGCATTCGTGCTCTGGCTGCGGCACCCGGCGTGGCTGTTGCTGAAGGGTGGCAGGACACCTCCCAGCCCTCCCTCGATTTGGTTTATGAAGCCTCAACGCTCGATCCTGTTCAGGAGCGCGAACGCCTGACTCAGGCGTTGGAAGAGGCCGCGGCTGAATTCCGCCGCTTCAGTAAGCGCTTTGCTGCCAGCTCACAAAAAGAGAGTGCAGCAATTTTCGATCTCTACTCCCACTTGCTAAATGATGCCCGCTTAAAGCGTGAGCTTTTCGCACAAATTGACGCTGGCTCTGTGGCCGAATGGGCGGTTAAACAGGTAGTTGAACAATTTGCTGCGCAATTTGCCAACTTGCAAGATACCTACATGCGCGAACGTGCCAGTGATCTGCGGGCATTAGGTTTGCGTTTGCTGTTTCACCTCGACGACAGCACTTCCGGGGCCAGCCAATGGCCTGAGCGGTTTATTCTGGTCGCCGATGAGCTAACCGCCACATTATTGGCTGAGGTGCCACAGGATCGTCTGGTCGGTGTGGTAGTCCGTGACGGTGCTGCTAACTCCCACGCCGCTATTTTGGTGCGCGCCATGGGTATCCCGACGGTAATGGGCGCGGATATCCAGCCATCATTGCTGAATCAGCGGCTATTGATTGTCGATGGCTATCGTGGCGAGGTGCTGGTCGATCCTGAGCCAGTGCTGGTCAAGGAGTATCAGCGGCTGGTCACCGAAGAGATTGAACTCAGCAAGCTGGCTGAGGATGACGTCGAACAGCCTGCGGCCCTGAAAAGTGGTGAACGGATCCAGGTCATGCTGAACGCCGGTCTTAGCCCGGAACATGAAAAACTGCTGGGTGGACGAGTCGATGGCGTGGGTCTCTACCGCACTGAAATTCCATTCATGTTGCAAAGCGGTTTCCCTTCAGAAGAGGAGCAAGTCGCGCAATATCAAGGCATGTTGCAGCTTTATCCCAACAAATCCGTGACTTTGCGTACCCTGGACATTGGCGCAGATAAGCAACTGCCTTACATGCCCATTAGTGAAGAGAACCCTTGTCTGGGCTGGCGCGGCATCCGTGTTACCCTCGATCAGCCGGAGATCTTTTTGATCCAGGTCAGAGCGATGCTTCGGGCCAATGCTGGCACCGGGAATCTGGGTATTTTATTACCGATGATCACCAGTCTGGAAGAGGTCGATGAAGCCAAACGTCTGATTGACCGCGCTGGGCGCGAGGTTCAGGAAGTTCTGGGTTATGAGTTACCACAACCGAAATTGGGTGTGATGATTGAAGTCCCCGCCATGATCTTTATGTTGCCTTACCTGAAGTCGCGAGTCGATTTCATCTCGGTGGGTACCAATGATCTAACACAATATTTGCTGGCGGTAGATCGCAACAATACTCGTGTTGCCTCGTTGTATGACAGCCTGCATCCGGCGGTGCTGCAAGTGCTAAGCCACATTTTGACGCAAGCGACACAATCAGGTTTGCAGGTGAGTCTGTGTGGTGAAATGGCTGGCGATCCTATGGGCGCGCTGCTGCTGGTTGGTTTGGGCTATCGCAATCTCAGTATGAATGGCCGCAGTGTGGCACGAATTAAATATCTGCTGCGCAATATTGATTTGGCGGATACACAAGCATTGGCTGAGCGGGTATTAACCGCACAAATGACCACTGATGTGCGTCACTTAACAGCGGCGTTTATGGAACGCCGAGGGTTGGGTGGGTTGATTCGCGGCGGTAAGTAACTTTATCCTTTGAAACTCATCGGCATTCATAGGTTTGCTCGATGGTCGCAACGTCAATGAGTTCGGGGATATCCATAAAGGCTTTTGGCGGACAATCCTCACTTTCAGGATCACTGTTGTTTACAGAACTTTTCCTTCTGGTGCGCCCCTGAGTGACCGCCTATGCTATTATGCGCAACCTGTGGCCCTAAGCGGCAAGAACACCTGTTTTCCCAAAAACAATAGACATTCCATGGTGATAGATGAGCAATAGCTATCTGGCGTTTCCTAAATTCGATCCGGTCATCTTCTCAATTGGCCCGGTTTCACTTCATTGGTATGGCCTGATGTACTTGGTCGGCTTCGTCTTCGCCATGTGGTTGGCGGTTCGTCGGGCCAACAAACCAGGCAGCGGCTGGACTAAAGAAGAGGTCGAAAATCTCCTTTACGCCGGTTTCCTCGGTGTGTTTGTTGGTGGCCGTGTCGGTTATGTTCTGTTCTACAACCTGCCGATGTTCCTTGATAACCCCCTCTACCTGTTTAAAGTCTGGGATGGCGGTATGTCATTCCACGGCGGTTTGATTGGTGTTATCTGCGTAATGCTGTGGTTCGCTCGCCGCACCAAGCGCCATTTCTTCCAAGTTGCCGACTTTATGGCACCGCTTATCCCCTTTGGTTTAGGTGCAGGTCGCCTCGGTAATTTTATCAATGGCGAGCTATGGGGCCGTGTCACTACCGATACCCCGTGGGCGATGCTCTTCCCAACTTCCCGTGGCGAAGACATTGCGATTGTTGCTGCTGATCCGGCAAAATGGCAGGCAATATTTAACCAATATGGAGTATTGCCGCGTCACCCTTCGCAACTGTACGAAATGCTCCTTGAAGGGGTGGTGCTGTTTATCATCCTGAACTTGTTTATCCGCAAGCCGCGCCCAATGGGCAGCGTTTCTGGCCTGTTCCTGATTGGTTATGGTGCATTCCGCATCATTGTGGAGTGTTTCCGCCAACCAGATGCTCAGCTCGGCTTGTTCGACGGCGTGATCAGCATGGGGCAGATCCTCTCTGTACCTATGATTCTGGCCGGTATCATTATGATGATTTGGGCGTATCGCCGTCCTGCGCAACAACTTTCGTGAGGTAACATGAAACAGTATCTGGATTTGATGAAAAAAGTGCTGGAAGAGGGCACCCCTAAAGATGACCGTACCGGTACAGGTACAGTATCGATTTTTGGGCATCAGATGCGTTTCAATTTACAAGACGGTTTTCCGCTAGTAACCACCAAACGTTGCCATTTGCGCTCGATCATCCATGAGCTGCTATGGTTCCTCAATGGCGATACCAATATTGGTTATCTGAAGGAAAATAGTGTCTCAATCTGGGATGAGTGGGCCGATGAAAATGGTGATCTTGGCCCAGTATATGGCAAGCAATGGCGTGCCTGGGGCGCTGCCGATGGGCGTCAGATTGACCAATTGAGCAACGTAGTAAAGCAGCTTAAGCAAGATCCTAATTCACGTCGCATTATTGTCTCTGCCTGGAATGTGGGTGAACTGGACCAAATGGCACTAGCACCTTGCCATGCTTTCTTCCAATTCTACGTGGCTGATGGCAAGCTCTCTTGTCAGCTATATCAACGTTCTTGTGATGTGTTCCTTGGCTTGCCATTTAACATTGCCAGCTATGCATTACTGATACATATGATGGCGCAACAATGTGATTTGGACGTGGGTGATTTTGTCTGGACGGGGGGCGATACTCACTTATACAGCAACCACATAGAGCAAACGAACCTGCAATTGAGCCGCGAACCTCGGGCATTGCCGAAGCTGATTATCAAACGTAAGCCTGACTCCTTATTTGATTATCACTTCGATGATTTTGAAATTGAAGGATATGATCCGCATCCTGGGATTAAAGCTCCGATCGCTATTTAATTTTCTGACCTTCTGACCTTCTGACCGGAGCCACAATGGCTCCGGTTTTGTATCTGTTATCTTGATAACCCTCCATAATTGCCTCCTACCCTGCAATAAAAATGCGAGCCGTGCCGCACTCTTTTCTGCATTTATGTCGTCGTAAATAAAATTTTGCGCACCGTTTCTAGCCCTGATAATTAGCCACTAGACCTCAAATTCTAACGCCGTAAACTTGCGGCATGAAAATCGACATTGCACTCAATAAAATAGGGTTCATAAAGAACAATCACCTGATAAAACAAAAAGGTATCAGCCTGATTGAAGTATTGCTGGTTATTGCATTGGTCGGCATTATGGCGACATGGGGGGCGCAAAGTTGGCACCAGTATCGGCAAAGGGAAAGGCTGGCTGATAGCGCACGCCAGCTACTTGCCTTCTTAACCCATTTGCAGGTACAAGCGAATCGCAGCAACGACACGGCACTATTGTGGGTGCAGCAACATGGGAAGGGGTGCCTGGGCAGTGGTGATAAACCCACAGAGCCTTGTTCCGTATTAACCGGCAGAGTGTTTATTCCACCTTATCCTGATGTGGCTATCACTATGTCATTGCAAAAGAGTATTGGCTTCTATGGGGTAAGAAACACCGCGCAAGCAGGAAGCATCCTACTCAATAACCCCGCAGGAAGTATCCGGCTAATCATTTCCAGCCGGGGGCGAATGAGGCTGTGCAGTGAAGGTCAGTCAATATCCGGTATTCACGTATGTTAAGAGTAACTAAAAAGCTGATGGGGCTAATGCCGGAACAGACTTGGCATAAATCTATTTCAGGTTTTACGCTGCCGGAAATGATGCTGGCACTAAGCATTGGCAGCATGATTGTGCTTGGCTCGACACAGGTTTTCCCCAAATTACGCCAGCAGATATCAATATTACAGCAACACTATCGGTTGGAACTGCTACTCAGTCAGGCGATGGCGATGCTGGAAAAAGATTTGCGGAGAGCTGGTTTTTGCCACGGAGAGTGTCAAGGGAAGGCTATCACTACACATCATTATCCAGGTGAAACCACCGACTCTTGCCTGATAGCTGCGTATGACCTTAACCGTAATGGCTGGTGGGAGGGGGAAAAGCATCAGGAATCCGAATACTTTGGCTATCGTCTACGTAATAAGGCGTTGGAAGCCCAGCGTGGGGAGCTGAATTGCGCTGGCGGTGGTTGGGAGAGAGTGTTTGACCCAAAAGAGGTCACCATAACGCATTTTTCTGTTCGTCGATTACCCGAGCCAACCTCTGCCCAGATTTACAGAGTGAAATTAGCTGGGCAAAGCACAGGTAATGCAACAGTCCATCATCAGCTTATTTATATGATTCGTGGGAATAATCTATGAAGCTGAATCATCAACAGGGGGCCAGCACCTTAGCTGCTGTCGCCACGCTTTTTGCTCTGGGCTTGTTTCTACTATCAGCTTTACACCGCCAATTGGACAATATTCAGCAAATTACAGCTGAAGAACAGCGCCATTTACGGGCTTTTAATCAGGCGACATCATCGTTGGTGTGGGGAATCAATCAGCATTGGTCTTTCACTCTGCCGTGGCGTGCTGGAACTGCATGGCACTGTAATGAGCATCCACACTATGGCTTAAAAGCTTGTATTAAACCGGCATCGCTGACTGGATTTTTTATCTTGAGAGGGGAGAGCCAACCCTTTGGGGCACAGTTACCCGTGATGCTCTATCAGCGGGTCAAACTGAATGCTAATAAAATAAATAAGGAAAGCTATCAATTGGTTAAGGCCGCTCATGGCTGGTTGGATTTTTGCCCGGATAAGGATGAAAAATTTTGTCTTTATTAAGATATTGCCACAGACCGCAGTTTATCAGGGAGTTAGCCCATTCGCGGGAACCGTCAGGATTTAGCCTGCCCGAAGCCTTAATTGCAGCACTGTTTTTCTCGGTTTCTCTATTGGGATTGCTGCAATACCATCAGGCACTTTTACAGGGTTTTTCTACTTTGTGGCAACAACGTCAGGCTTGGTCTCTGCTCCATCAGCATATTGAAAGTATCGGAGGCGACACGCCTGATAGGCCACTTATCTCTGGAATGAAGCCTAACTGGCTATATCGTCAATCGGTCGGCAGAGTTGAAGGGGAGTGCACCGAGTTTAATTTCACTATTGTGGTACGGCACAACCAACAAGCAGAACTAAGCCGTTGGGTTTGCCCGGCGAGTGAGAGCTAGCCTCTGTCACGTCAAGTACCAAGGGTGATAATGACGATAACCTATTGCACTCACTCATTATCAAGTTAGAGTATTAAACCTCAGGATTGATTCACAAGTGATAATCAGGTGGTTTAATCATTTATGAATGTTATCCATAGTGCCTTAAGGGAGTCATCATGTTCACGGTTTATCATTCTAATCAACTGGATTTACTCAAAGCGCTAACCACTGCGCTGATAGAACGAGAGCCGTTGGATAACCCTTTCCAGCAAGAAGTAGTGCTAGTGCAAAGCCCCGGTATGGCCCAATGGTTGCAAATGCAACTGGCACAACAATTTAGCATTGCAGCCAATATTGAGTTTCCACTGCCAGCGACTTTTATCTGGGATATGTTTACCCGTGTCTTGCCGGGAATTCCCAAAGAGAGCGCATTTAGCAAAGATGCCATGACGTGGAAACTCATGTGGTTACTGCCAGATTTACTGGATGACCCCGTGTTCTCGCCGATGAAACGCTACTTAAGTGACGATGGCGATAAACGTAAGATTCACCAACTTGCGGCACGGGTAGCTGACCTTTTCGACCAATATTTGGTGTATCGTCCTGAATGGCTTGAGGCATGGGAGCGTGGTCAACTCATTGAAAAACTGGATGATGCCCAGCAGTGGCAAGCCAAGTTATGGGTTGAACTGACACGCTACACCCGTGAACTGGAACAACCTGAATGGCACCGCGCCAATCTCTATCAGCGTTTTATCCGTACACTACTCGAAACGGATATTTGCCCTGTTGGGCTACCAAAACGGGTATTTATTTGCGGCATATCGGCACTGCCTCCCATCTATTTACAGGCACTACAAGCACTGGGTAAGCATATTGATATCCATCTAATGTTTACCAACCCTTGCCGCTATTTCTGGGGTGATATTCAGGATTATGCCTTTTTGGCTAAGTTGCAAAGCCGCAAACGTAGGCATTATCGTGAAGTAATTGAAGGCAAATCAAACGAAGTAAAACTGTTTCGTCACCCAGAACAAGCCGAACAACTATTCAATGCTGATGGAGAGCAGGATCTCAGTAACCCGCTATTAGCTTCATGGGGGCGATTAGGCCGGGATCACATGTATCTATTGTCACAAGTTGATGATATCCAAGAGGTACATGCTTTTGTCGATATTGAGGCAGACAATTTATTGCATGGTATTCAGCACGATATGCTGGAGCTGGAAGATCACGCCATCATAGGTGCTACACCGGAAACCTTAGCCCATAGCGACCAAAAACGGGTATTAGATCCGGCTGATCGATCTTTGAGTCTACATGTTTGTCACAGCCCGCAAAGGGAAGTTGAGGTTCTGCAAGATAACCTGTTGAGATTATTAGCCGCCGATCCTGAGCTAACCCCACGCGACATCATTGTGATGGTCGCCGACATTGACAGTTATACCCCCTATATTCAGGCTACATTTGGTAATGCGACGGGGGGGCGTTATCTGCCCTTTGCTATCTCTGATCGTAAAGCCAGTCAGGCCCATCCGGTGTTACAAGCTTTTATTACCTTACTTGATCTCCCCCAGAGCCGCTTTACCTCCGAGCAAGTATTGGCGCTGCTGGAAGTTCCTGCCTTAGCCAATAAATTTGCTATTACCGAAGATGGATTGCGCCGCTTGCGACAATGGGTGGGGGAGTCGGGTATTCGTTGGGGGCTGGATGATGACAATGTTCGAGAGCTATCTTTGCCCGCCACGGGGCAGCACACTTGGCATTTTGGCATAACCCGCATGTTGCTCGGTTATGCCATGGACAGTGCGGCCGGGGATTGGCAAGGTGTCTTGCCATATGATGAATCAAGTGGTTTGGCGGCGGAACTTGCCGGGCAACTGGCTGATATGTTGATGCACTTGAGCCAATGGCGGCTACTGTTAAGTGAATCGCGCTCACTCAGCGACTGGTTACCATTATGCCGCAGCTTATTGGATACTTTCTTCGAGTCCGATAATGATACTGAGGCTGTTTTGGTGCTGATTGAACAGCAGTGGCAGAAGGTTGTCAGCTATGGTATTGCCGCTCAGTATCCAGATGTTGTGCCGCTTAATTTGTTACGTGATGAACTGGCCTCACGTTTGGACAATGAGCGCATCAGCCAGCGTTTCCTCGCGGGGCCAATCAACTTCTGTACCCTGATGCCAATGCGCTCTATCCCGTTTAAAGTCGTTTGCTTATTGGGCATGAACGACGGTATTTACCCACGAACACTTCCGCCGCTGGGATTTGATTTGATGGCAAAACAGGTTTGGCGTGGTGATCGCAGCCGCCGTGATGATGACCGTTATCTGTTCCTCGAAGCACTTCTTTCTGCCCAGCAACAGCTTTATATCAGTTATATCGGGCGTTCAATTCAAGACAACAGCAAGCGCTACCCTTCAGTGCTGGTGAGTGAATTGATTGAATATATTTCGCAAAGTTATCATTTGCCGGGAGATGAAGAGCTTAGTGCTGATGACAGTGCCAAACGAGTCATTAAGCACCTGCTCTGTTTACATGCTCGCATGCCATTTTCGGTAGAAAACTTCATCGAAAACAGTGAATTACAGAGTTACGCTGCGGAGTGGTTACCCTCCGCTGAATCCAAAGGGCTGGCACATCCAGAGTTTAATCAACCTCTGTTGCCTGAACCCTTACCTGAAATTACCTTAGATGAGTTAATTCGTTTCTTTCGTCATCCTGTCAGGGCATTCTTCCAGCTACGGTTAGGGGTGAATTTTGTTATTGAAGAAACGGAATTGCCAGATGAAGAGCCATTTACCTTAGATAACCTCAACCGTTATCAGTTTAACACCCAGTTGCTGAATGCACTTATAGATGATGGTGATATTAGCACCGTGTTTACTCGTGCCCGAGCAGCTGGCAGCTTGCCTTATGGGGCCTTTGGTGAGCTTTACTGGGAAAGTCAGCAAGAGGAAATGGTGCCATTAGCTGAACAGATTCGTACTGAACGTAAAGAGAGCCATAGTATTGAGCTTAATATTGAATTTGGTGACACCACTCTTACGGGCTGGATTCATCAGGTTCAGGAGGATGGACTTATTCGTTGGCGACCAGCGGCATTGACAGCTGTCGATGGGCTTTTATTGTGGGTTGAACATTTGGTGTATTGCGCCGCAGGTGGTGAGGGTGAAAGCCGAATGTATGGCCGCAAAGGAACCGCCTGGCGCTATGATTCTTTGGGTTGCGATGAGGCTCGGCAATATTTACAGCAGCTAATGACGGGATATCAGCAAGGGATGTGTGAACCTCTGCTACTGTTGAGTAAAAGTGGTTGGGCATGGCTGAGTTACTGCTTTGATAGCGAATCTGGTCAGATTCTGTGGGATGAAGAAACGCAGACTAAAGCAATAATGAAACTTTTACAGGTCTGGCAAGGGGATCAGCGAGTTGCCGGAGAGGGGGAGGATCACTACGTAAAAAGAGTACTCCGCCTGATGGATAACCAACATCTCGACATAATATTGCACGAAACGGAACGTTATTTATTACCAATTGCCCACCATAATAAGGCATGAAAACTGCGCGTCACTCAAGTAGATGTTCGTACATATTCAATACAAGAACGCTGGATATGTATTTTAGCGGCAATTTTAAAGGGGTTAGGGGAGAAACGGAATGCATAAACAGTTTGCCCGCACTATTGGCATATTTTTCTTATTAGGCTTGCTGGCACCACTGAGCTGGGCGGCGGCATCTGCATGGCAACCACTGGCAGAAGCTATTCACAAAAGTGAACATGATTTACGTAAATATCAGGCAATAAGACTGCCGAATGGTATGACCGTATTATTAGTTTCTGATGCACAAGCACCTAAATCATTGGCCGCACTCGCATTGCCGGTCGGTTCATTGGAGGACCCTAATAATCAGCTAGGTTTAGCTCATTATCTGGAGCACATGTTATTGATGGGCTCAAAACGTTTTCCTGAACCAGGTAGTTTCTCTGAATTTCTCAAGAAACATGGTGGCAGTCATAATGCGAGTACCGCTTCTTACCGAACCGCCTTTTACCTTGAAATTGAAAACGATGCATTAGCCCCTGCGGTTGACCGACTGGCGGATGCCATTGCAGAGCCATTGCTAGACCCGATTAATGCAGATCGCGAACGAAATGCAGTCAATGCAGAATTGACGATGGCCCGCTCCCGCGATGGGATGCGTATGGCACAGGTTAATGCTGAAACCCTTAATCCAGCACACCCGAGTGCACGTTTCTCTGGCGGTAATCTCGATACGCTGAAAGATAAGCCTGATGGCAAGTTACACGATGAATTATTGAGTTTCTATCATCGTTACTACTCCGCCAATTTGATGGTAGGCGTGTTGTATAGCAATCAGTCACTGGAACAGTTAGCACAATTAGCGGCTGATACATTTGGCCGAATTCCTAATCGGGATGCAAAAGTACCACCAATTACAGTACCGGCAGTCACCCCGGATCAAACTGGCATTATTATCCATTATGTTCCGGCCCAGCCTCGTAAACAGCTAAAAGTAGAGTTTCGCATTGAGAACAACAGTGCAGAGTTTCGCAGTAAAACAGATACCTACATTAGTTATTTGATCGGCAATCGCAGCAAAGACACACTATCTGACTGGCTGCAAAAGCAGGGATTGGCAGATGCAATCAATGCTGGCGCTGACCCGATGGTAGACCGCAATGGAGGGGTATTCTCCATCTCTGTGTCACTCACCGATAAAGGCTTGGCCAAACGTGATGTGGTGGTTGCGGCCATCTTCGATTACATCAATATGTTGCACAAAGACGGCATTAAAAAGAGCTATTTTGATGAGATCGCTCATGTCTTAAATCTTGATTTCCGCTATCCCTCAATCACGCGAGATATGGATTACATCGAGTGGCTGGTGGATATGATGCTGCGAGTGCCTGTTGCACATGTACTCGATGCGCCTTATCTGGCTGATCATTATGATCCTAAGGCCATTGCCGCCCGCTTGGCTGAAATGACGCCAGAAAATGCACGAATCTGGTTTGTTAGCCCTGAAGAGCCCCACAATAAAGTGGCGTATTTTGTCGATGCACCTTATCAGGTCGATAAAATTAGCCCTAAAGAGATGAAAGAGTGGCAACAATTAGGTGGGGATATCTCGCTGAGCCTACCGGCACTTAACCCTTACATTCCGGATGATTTTGAGCTGATTAAAGCAGATAAAAATATTACCCACCCACAAAAAGTGGCTGAACAACCGGGCTTACGGGTTTTTTACATGCCAAGCCAATACTTTGCTGATGAACCGAAAGCTGATATCTCAGTAGTTTTTCGTAATCAGCACGCCTTGGATACTGCCCGTAATCAGGTTCTGTTTGCCCTAACCGACTATTTGGCCGGCCTTTCACTCGACGAACTGAGCTACCAAGCCTCTATTGGTGGAATTAGCTTCTCAACGGCACCAAACAACGGTTTGTATGTTAGCGCTAATGGCTTTACGCAGCGGATGCCGCAGTTGTTAACCACACTGGTTGAAGGCTACTCCAATTTCACACCAACGGAAGATCAACTGGTGCAGGCCAAGTCTTGGTATCGTGAGCAACTGGAAGTTGCCGAAAAGGGCAAAGCTTATGAACTGGCGATCCAGCCGGCCAAGTTGTTATCTCATGTGCCCTATTTTGAGCGCAATGAGCGGCGTGAACTGCTCAATACGATTAGTGTGCAGGATGTCGTGACCTACCGTAATAATATGCTCAAGCAATCTGCCATTGAGGTATTGGCGGTGGGTAATATGACTGCCCCGCAGGTTACTGCGCTGGCGGAGTCATTGAAGAAACAACTAGGTTTGACGGGAACCACTTGGTGGACTGGCGAAGATGTTGTGGTCGATAAGGCCCAGTTGGCCAATATGGAACGAGTTAGTAGCAGCTCTGATGCTGCGCTGGCTGCAGTTTATGTACCTACCGGTTATTCAGAAATTGATGGTATGGCGCACAGCGCCTTACTGGGGCAAATTGTTCAGCCGTGGTTCTATGATCAACTGCGCACGGCAGAGCAACTTGGTTATGCGGTATTTGCCTTCCCAATGTCGGTTGGACGCCAATGGGGGTTAGGCTTCTTACTGCAAAGTAACAGCAAACAACCTGATTACCTTTATCAGAGATATCTGACTTTCTATCCACAGGCTGAAAAACGACTGCGTGAAATGAAGTCGGCTGACTTTGAACAATATAAGCAGGGGCTAATCAATCAATTGCTACAACGACCACAAACACTGGATGAAGAAGCTAGCCGTTATAGTAATGATTTTAATCGTAATAATTTTGCCTTTGATAGCCGTGAGAAAATGATTGCTCAAGTGAAGTTGCTAAATAGCACCGCGCTGGCTGATTTCTTCCAGCAAGCAGTCATTAAGCCGCAAGGTCTGGCACTGCTTTCTCAGGTGAAAGGCCAAGGGCAAACGACGGGTGGGTATGCGGTACTTAAAGGGTGGACCACCTATCCAACCGCTTCCGCCTTGCAGGCGACCTTTCCGCAGAAAGTGTTGGCTCCATGATATCAATGACTCCTCAGCGGCTGGAGCCGCTAACGCTCCCCCTATATGGCGAGAGGCTAATTGAAGCTTCTGCCGGAACGGGTAAGACTTTTACCATAGGGGTGCTTTATCTAAGGTTGCTACTTGGCTTGGGCGGAGGGGCTGCGTTTAGTCGTCCCCTTATGGTAGAGGAGATCCTGGTGGTGACCTTTACCGAAGCAGCAACTGAAGAGTTAAGAGGGCGGATCCGCGACAATATTCATGAGTTGCGGATAGCTTGCGTGCGGGGAGTCAGCGATAACCCAATGCATAAGACCTTATTAGCCGAAATCATTGATTTAAGTGAGGCCGCCGCACAACTGCTGGCGGCTGAACGCCAGATGGATGAAGCTGCAATTTATACCATCCATGGCTTTTGTCAGAGAATGCTGGCGAATAATGCTTTTGAATCTGGCATTTTGTTTGAACAAACACTGATACAGGATGAACTGCCATTACGTAGACAAGCTTGTGCCGATTTCTGGCGGCGTCACTGTTATCCGCTCCCCTTGGCTGTCGCTCGAGCTGTTAGTCAGGAGTGGAGCGGGCCAGAAGCACTACTCAAAGATCTCTTAGCTTATCTACAGGGCGAAACGCCAAAGTTTCGGCAAGCGCCCGGTGATGATGAAACGATAGTTAGTCGGCATCAGCAGATCATAGTGCAAATTGATGCGCTCAAAACGCAATGGTGCGAAGCCGCGCCTGAGTTAGAGGCCTTGATCAGCAGCTCTGGTGTTGATAAACGTAGCTACAGCGCTCGATATTTACCTAGCTGGCTGGAAAAAGTCGGTGCATGGGCAGAGCAGGAGACGGCTGATTATCAGTTACCTAAAGAGCTGGAAAAATTCCGTCAGTCAATATTAGCTGAAAAAACTAAAAAGGGTACCGCTCCACAACATGCCCTATTCGGTGCCATAGACCGCATATTCGAGCAACCACTGACGTTAAGAGACTTGATTTTAGCCCGAGCGATCAGTGAGATACGAATGTCCGTCCAGCAGGAAAAACGGCAACGTGCGGAGCTGGGATTTGATGACCTGCTTAGCAAACTGGATGTGGCGTTACAGCAGCCGGGTGGTGAGTTATTGGCCCAATCTATTCGTAGCCGTTATCCCGTCGCAATGATTGATGAGTTTCAGGATACCGATCCTCAACAATACCGCATCTTCCACACACTTTATGGTGGGCAAAAAGAGTGTGGCCTATTGCTGATTGGTGACCCCAAACAGGCTATTTATGCTTTCCGTGGTGCAGATATCTTTACCTATATCCGCGCCCGTTCTGAAGTAAACGCCCACTACACTCTAGAGACTAACTGGCGCTCCTCCTTCCCGATGGTGCAATCAGTGAATCGGCTGTTTAGTTTGGTCGACGTGCCTTTCCTGTTTGAACAAATTCCTTTTATAAAGGTGTCTGCTGCGAAAAAAAACAGCCGCTTATCTTTCGAAATTAAAGAAAAAAAACAGCCCGCTATCTCTTTTTGGTTGCAACCTGGAGAGGGTGTCGGGGTGAGTGAGTATCAACAATTGATGGCGCGACAGTGTGCGGCGCAAATTCGTGACTGGTTAACCGCAGGCCAAAATGGGCTGGCTCAATTAGTGACAGTAGATGGCTCAAGGCCGGTTCAAGCGTCTGATATCACCATTTTGGTACGCAGCCGAGCAGAGGCTGCATTAGTGCGTGATGCACTGAGTGCATTAGCCATCCCATCGGTTTATTTATCTAATCGTGACAGTGTGTTTGATACCGCAGAAGCCAAAGATTTGCTGTGGTTGTTGCAAGCGGTGCTGGCTCCAGAACAGGAGCGGGCATTGCGTAGTGCGATGGCGACAGGAGTGCTCGGGCTGGATGCAAAAATGTTGGATGCACTGAATCACGATGAACGTGCTTGGGATGCTTTGGTCGAGGAGTTCGATGGCTATCGGCAACATTGGCAGCGCCGCGGCGTACTGCCTATGTTGCGGGAGATTATGGCTCACCGCCATTTAGCTGAAAACCTGCTTGCGACACAGGGTGGCGAGCGCCGGCTGACAGATGTGCTGCATTTAGGGGAGCTATTGCAGGAAGCTGCATCACAGCTTGATAGTGAGCACGCACTTATCCGCTGGCTGGCACAACAAATAGCGCAACCCAATCATCAGTCAGATAATCAACAGCTGCGTTTGGAAAGTGACCGCCATTTAGTGCAGGTCATTACAATCCATAAATCGAAAGGGTTGGAATACCCGCTGGTTTGGTTGCCCTTCGTTGGCAATTTCCGCCAACAGCAGGACGTGTTGTACCACGATCGACTCAGCTTTGAGGCATTACTTGATCTGAATGCGGATGCAGAGAGTCAGGCTCTGGCAGAAGAGGAGCGGCTGGCGGAGGATTTACGGTTACTCTATGTTGCGCTGACCCGTGCGGTTTACCATTGCAGTATCGGTATTGCGCCGCTGATTAAAGGCGGGCGGAAAAAACAGGGCGAGAGTGACATACACCGCAGTGCGTTAGGTTATCTGGTGCAACAGGGGCAGGCGGGTGATGCACAATATTTGTCCGATAAATTAGCAGAATTAACCGCAGTAGCAGACGGCGATATTTCTGTTTCACTGGCAGAGCGCCTGGACGATACGCCGTGGCAGCCACAGCCGGAGGTTTTGCCGGCGCTTGCTGCGCGCCAGTTTAACCGACAAGTGCAGGATTATTGGCGTGTCACCAGCTATTCTGGCTTACAGCAGCATGGCTCAGGTAAAGGTGGTGCTGCATCACAGCCCCTTAATGTGCCACTGCAAGAATTGCTTCCACGGCTAGATACCGATGCTGTTGGTGAGCAGGCACTGATCACCGAAGCGTATTTAACTCCCCATACTTTTCCACGCGGCGCAGCACCGGGGACTTTCCTGCATGACTTACTCGAGCAGATGGATTTTAGTCAGCCCATTGAGCAAAGCTGGTTAGCTGAGCAGTTGCAGTTACAGGGTTTTGGCGAGCAATGGTCGCCAATGCTGTATCAGTGGCTAAATGACACTCTACAGGTTCCTCTCAATACAAGCGGTGTGACCTTAGCTGGATTAACCCCACAGAGCAAACAGGCAGAATTACAATTTTATCTGCCAATCGACACCTTGCTCCGAGCCAGTGAATTAGATGCTTTAATCAAAAGCTATGACTCACTATCTCGACAGTGCCCAGAGCTGGATTTCCAGCAAGTTAGAGGGATGCTTAAGGGGTTTATTGACTTGGTTTTCTGCTGGCAGGGCAAGTATTACTTATTGGATTACAAATCAAACTGGTTAGGTGAGGACAGCAGCGCCTATACCCAAGACGCGATGGCGCAAGCTATGGCTGAGCATCGTTATGATCTGCAATATCAGCTCTATACGCTGGCATTGCACCGCTATTTGCGCCACCGATTGGCTCATTATGACTATCAGCGCGACTTTGGTGGCGTCATTTATCTCTTCCTGCGTGGTGTCGATAAGCAATATCCCGATAACGGTATTTTTAGTTGTCGCCCTGAACTGGGGTTGATTGAAGGAATGGATTGTTTGTTCAGTGGTCGTGAAATCAATCATGATGCTATCCAGGCAGATGAGAGGGCATCACTATGATAGCGTTGCTGAATCAGGCTGTTGGTAACCACTTACTGCGTCCGCTGGATCTTCAGTTTTCACGAATGATCGCGGGCGACAATGACCCAATGCTGCAATTGGCCACCGCTATTCTCAGTGCAGAAGCGGGGGCTGGGCATGTGTGCCTACCATTAAACTATTTGCAGCCAGATCAGCTATTTGGTGGGCGGCAGCCGGCATTATCACAAGCTCTGTGGCAGGCGGTGGGGGCGCCAGATGAGGCGTGTTGGGTACAGGCATTTAATCACTCTCCTGCTGTGAGTGACGGCTCACAACCAACGCCGCTGGTTTTGCAAAATGACCGTTTGTATCTGCAACGAATGTGGCAGTACGAAGGGGATGTAGTTCGATTTATTGCCAGCGACAGTTCGGCTGCATGGGTTGATAAACCTCGAGAGGTAAACGAAGCGCTATTAAGAACCACGCTAGACCGGTTGTTCGGCTTGGCGGGGACTGAGGTCGACTGGCAGAAAGTGGCCGCCGCCGTTGCTGCTACCCGCCGTATTTCCGTGATCTCCGGTGGGCCGGGAACAGGGAAAACGACCACAGTAGCCAAGTTATTGACCGCGCTGATACAGCTGAGTCAGGGGCAACGTTTACGTATCCAGCTTGCCGCACCAACCGGTAAAGCGGCTGCGCGATTGACCGAGTCACTGGGCAATGCCATTCGACAACTTCCACTAACTGATGCTGAGCGCAAGCTATTGCCAAATCAGGCATCCACGTTGCACCGTTTGTTAGGGGCGCAGCCTAACAGTCAGCGCTTGCGTTACCACCGTGGCAATCCGTTAAATCTTGATGTGCTGGTGGTCGATGAAGCATCGATGGTGGATTTACCGATGATGGCGCGGCTAATTGCAGCTCTGCCCGCTAAAGCTCAAGTTATTTTTCTTGGCGATCGTGACCAGTTGGCCTCGGTTGAGGCCGGAGCGGTATTGGGTGATATTTGTCGTTTTGCTGAATGGGGTTACAGCGAACCACGAGCTGAACAATTAGCGCGGTTAACCGGATGTACATTAACTGATAGTACATTAACTGATAACACATTGACCGGAATCATCCCCATTGGTGATGTGCCAACAGATACACTCAATGTCCGTGATAGCTTGTGTTTACTGCGCAAAAGCTACCGTTTTGATGAAAAATCAGGTATTGGGCAGCTCGCTTTAGCAGTTAATGCTGGGAAGTATCACAATGCACTATCAGTTTTAAGTGGCACCTATTCTGATATCGAATGCTTCTCTCTGGCCGATTCAGATGACTACCAGGTATTGCTGGAGGATTGTGCCGCTAGCTATCAGCACTACCTTCAGCTGGCGACATCAGGTGCTCATGCGGTTGATGTGTTGGCAGCATTTGGTCGCTACCAGCTACTGTGTGCATTACGCACCGGGCCATTTGGGGTCAGCGGTTTAAATGAACGAATTGAGCAGTTGTTGCATCGCAAGCGGCTAATTGAGCGAACATCTGGGCCTGTAGGGCGTTGGTATGTTGGCCGACCAGTGATGATTGGGCTTAATGACAGTGCTCTGGGCCTGTTTAATGGGGATATTGGTATCGCGCTATATGACTCAGAAGGCGAGCTTCGGGTGCATTTCCAGTTGCCCGATGGCAATATCAAGTCGGTACAGCCTAGCCGTCTTCCCAGTCATGAGACCGCTTATGCAATGACAGTTCATAAATCTCAAGGATCAGAATTTGAGCACACGGCATTGGTACTGCCCAGCACCTTTATGCCGGTGCTCACTCGTGAATTGGTCTATACCGCGATCACCCGTGCTCGTCAGCGATTAACACTCTATTGCAGTGATGCGGTATTGAGTCATGCGATACGGACACCCACGCAGCGTCGTAGCGGGTTAGTTGATCGTCTGAATGAGTTGAATAAATAAAATTGAGGGGACAGCAGCCCCCTTGATGTCATCGACGAGGCGTTACAAATCAGCCAGCAGAATCTTTGAGCGCCGTTGATAGTTATATAGCTCCTGCTTCTGAATCGGTAAAACTTCGACCTCTGCTGGAGTAAAGCCGCGCTCCTGGAACCAGTGAATGCTACGGGTGGTTAACACAAATAGCTTTTTAAGGCCCATTTGGCGCGCCTGATTCGCGACTCGCTTGAGAAGCATCTCCCCACGGGAGGAGCTGCGATAGTCCGGATGCACGGCCACACAGGCCATTTCACCGATTTGCTCCTCGGGGAATGGATAAAGTGCAGCGCAGGCAATCGTTAGGTTATCTCGCTCAATAATGGTGAACTTATCGATCTCCATCTCAAGCTGTTCCCGTGAGCGGCGCACTAAAATCCCTTGTTGTTCCAGTGGGCGAATCAGCTCCAGTATGCCGCCAATATCATTAATGGTTGCACGCCGCACTTGTTCCGCACTCTCCATAACAATTTGAGTACCGATACCATCACGGGAGAAAAGCTCTTGCACTAGAGCTCCATCCTCCTGATAACTAAGTAAATGGCTACGGCGCACACCGCTACGGCAGGCTTTTACTGCCCCACGTAGAAAGCGTACGGTGCCTGAGTTGTAATCACCTTCTTGCTCAAGATCCTCAATTCGTTTTTGAGCATCATTGGGGAACAGTTCTGAAATAATATTGCCTTCGCTATCCGTCACCCCTTGGGATGAGCAGAAACCAATCATTTTTTCGGCTTTGAGTTTGATGGCTAATTGTGTCGCCACCTCTTCTGAAGTGAGATTAAAACTCTCGCCAGTCACCGAGACAGCAACCGGCCCCAGCAATACGATAGCGCCATTATCCAATTGACGATGGATAGCCTCTTCATCGATCCTCCGAATGCGTCCGCTATGGCAATAATCTACGCCATCATCAACGCCTAATGGTTGAGCAATAATAAAGTTGCCGCTAACCACATTAATATGCGCGCCTTGGAGCGGAGTATTATTCAAACTCATTGATAATCTGGCGGTGATATCCAGCTGCAATAAGCCCGCTGCCTGCTTAACCATTTCCAGTGTCCGGGCATCAGTGACTCGGGTATGCTTGTGATAAATAGGTTCGTAGTGATGCTGTGCCAGATTGCTATCGATTTGTGGACGTGCGCCGTATACTACGACCAGCCGGATGCCAAGACTATGCAGCAAACCGATATCGTTGACGATGCTAGAGAAGTTCTCATGTTCAATCGCCTCACCACCCAACATGACGACAAATGTCTTGCCACGGTGTGCATTGATATAGGGAACTGAGTGACGAAATCCCTGGACCAGTTCAGTACTACGTTCCTTCACGGCAGACCCTCATTGAATTTTTATTCGCTATTTTTGTATTTTTATTCTTTTTTGATCAAGATGGCAAGTAACAAATTACGATCAATTGCATATGTATGGTGCATAGCTATTAATAAATTGAATAACATAAAAATATTTTTCTAATGACAGCATTGAATTGATTAGTTAAAGTTTTTCCTCATAAAACTTTTTGTTTGTTTTTTATTCATATTTTGGTAGTTACTTTGGAGTTACATGGCAGATTCAAATCATAATTCTGGGCGTCGCCGTCTACTACAAGGTGCTGCCGCAGCCTGGATGCTGAGTGTCAGCCGGGTTGGATTTGCTGCTTCCTCACATATTATCGCCGTCAGGGTCTGGCCCTCTTCAACTTATACCCGGGTGACGCTGGAATCCAATACGCCGCTGAAATATCGCCAATTTGCACTGAAAAATCCTGACCGCATTGTGGTTGATATTGAAGGTGTGCATCTCAATAGCGTACTAAAAGAGATCAGTAGTCAGGTGCAGTCCGGCGATCCTTACCTCAAGCAGGCACGAGTTGGGCAGTTTGATAAAAATACTGTCCGTCTGGTTTTGGAGTTGAAACAAAGCATCAGTCCACAATTATTTACACTGAAACCCTTCGCTAAGTTTCGTAACCGCTTGGTTGTGGATTTATATCCCGAACAGGGCAGTACCTCGATTGAAGACGATCCCTTACTGGCATTATTGGAAGATTATAATAAAGGTAACGTGGAACGTAATTTACCCGCAGAGACACCCAAAGTGGGTAAAGCAGGGCGGGATAGACCGATTGTTATTATGCTGGACCCAGGGCACGGCGGTGAAGATCCCGGAGCTATTGGACGAAATAAGACTCGCGAGAAAGATATTGTGCTGCAAATTGCCCGTCGGCTGCGGGCGTTGATTCAGAAAGAAGCGAATATGCGGGTGTTTATGACCCGCAATGAAGATGTCTTTATCCCGCTGAAAGTGCGAGTAGCAAAAGCCCGTAAACAGCGCGCGGATTTATTCATTTCGATTCATGCCGATGCATTCACCAGTCAGGCCGCCAGAGGTTCCTCCGTTTTTGCGCTATCGACCAAGGGAGCAACCAGTACCGCCGCGCGTTTCCTGGCCCAAACACAGAATGAAGCAGACCAAATTGGTGGGGTCAGCAAAAGTGGGGATCGCTATCTGGACCATACCATGATTGATTTACTGCAAACGGCGACCATCAATGACAGCCTGAAGTTTGGTAAAGAGGTGCTTAACCGCATGGGTAAAATTAATAAGCTGCATAAGAATGGTGTCGATCAGGCGGGCTTCGCCGTCTTGAAAGCGCCTGATATTCCATCAATTTTGGTTGAAACGGCATTTATCAGCAATCTGGAAGAAGAACGGAAGTTGCGCACCAGCCATTTTCAGCAGCAAGTCGCGGAATCTATTTTTGCTGGTATCAAAGCGTATTTTGCTAATGGTGGGGCGGTGGCCCGGGTGTAATAAGTTGGGGAGTTACTATTGATATGCCGCAGGGGTGAGATAGCCCTTGCTGGGGAACTCTCGACACTCATTGAAAGTCAGAAACAAAAAAACACCCTTTAGGGTGCCTGATGTTGGTCTGAAAATGATTAAGAATTGGTTGCGGGGGCCGGATTTGAACCGACGACCTTCGGGTTATGAGCCCGACGAGCTACCAGGCTGCTCCACCCCGCGTCCGTCTTAATACTATTTTCTATCTTACTCTTTATTACTTACTGCATAATGTGTAATTGGTTGCGGGGGCCGGATTTGAACCGACGACCTTCGGGTTATGAGCCCGACGAGC